>JAEWIV010000161.1 GCA_023386865.1 Pseudomonadota bacterium | reverse complement strand
CCCGCGGGGGCCCGCCCCGACTTCCCTCTAAGCGGCGCGGGCGCGGGTGCCCGCGGCGTCCAGCGCCTGGGAGAGGTCGGCGATGATGTCGTCGATGTGTTCGATGCCGATCGACAGGCGCACATAGCCTTCCGACACGCCCGTCTTGAGCTGCTCCTCGGCGGTGAGCTGGGAGTGCGTGGTGCTGGCCGGATGGATGGCGAGGCTGCGCGCATCGCCGATGTTGGCGACGTGGTAGAGCAGCTTCAGCGAGTCGATGAAGCGGCGGCCGGCCTCACGGCCCGCCGCCAGCTCGAAGCCGACCAGGCCGCCATAGCCGCCCTTGAGATAGGTGTCGGCTCGTCGGCGCGCCTCGCCCTTCTGCTGTGAGGGATGGATGACGCGGGCGATCTCGGGCCGCTTGACCAGGAAGTCGGCGACCGCCTGGGTGTTGCGGGAATGGCGCTCGATCCGCAGCGCCAGGGTCTCGATGCCTTGCAGGATCAGGAAGGCGTTGAACGGAGACAAGGGCGCGCCGAGGTCGCGCAGCAGCGTGGTGCGGGCCTTGATGATGTAGGCGACGGGGCCGATCGGCTTCACGGCCTCGACCCAGACGGCGCCGTGGTAGCTGGGATCGGGCGTGTTGAGCGCCGGCTGCCGCGCGGCATGGGCCGCCCAGTCGAAATTGCCGCTGTCGACGATCAGGCCGCCGATCGAGGTGCCGGGACCGCCGAGATACTTGGTGCTGGAATAGACGACGACCGCCGCGCCATGGTCGAACGGCCGGCACAGGATCGGCGCCGCGGTGTTGTCGACGATCAGCGGAATGCCGAGCGGCCGGCCGATCTCGGCGACCTCGCGGATGGGGAAGACGGCGAGCTTGGGATTGGGCAGCGTCTCGGCGTAGTAGGCCCGCGTGCGCTGGTCGGTGGCGCGGGCGAAGGCCTGCGGATCGGCGGGATCGACGAAGCGCACCTCGATGCCCTGGTCCTTCAGGGTGTTGGCGAACAGGTTCCACGTGCCGCCGTAGAGGTCGGTCGAGCTCACGACATTGTCGCCCACTCGCGCCAGGTTCTGGAGGGCAAAGGCGGATGCCGCCTGGCCCGAGGCCAGCGCCAGGGATGCCGCACCCCCTTCCAGCGCGGCCACGCGCTGCTCGAGCACGTCGGTCGTAGGGTTGCCGATGCGGGTGTAGATGTTGCCGAGCTCCTTCAGGGCGAACAGGTTGGAGGCGTGCTCGGTGTCGCGGAACTGATACGACGTCGTCTGGTAGATCGGCACGGCGACTGCGCCGGTCGACGGATCGGCACGCCATCCGGCATGCAGGGAGAGCGTTTCGGGGTGACGTGACGCGACCATGGGAGGCTCCTCGGAAAAGTTCTGGGCCAACCGACTGTTTCAAACGACGAGCGACCTGGTCAAAGGAAGCGATTGCTCGTCCCGTCGGCCTGCAAGGAACTTCATACCCGGAATCGGTACCACGATCGAAGGATATACTGCGGCCTGGGGCGGCGCATCGTGGCCGCCAATCCGCCCCTTGTGCGCCGCCGCGCGCTGGACGACCGTAGGCACATGGCGATCCTTCCCAACTCCACGTTCCTTGATGCCTTCGGGGCCGACCTCTACACGGCGCAGCAATACCAGGCTCTGGCCGCGGGAAGCTGGGAGCCGCTGAAGGAACTTTTCAAGTACGGCAGCACGCCCGCCACCGTCGATCGCGCGGCCGCGGGCGTCACAGTGACGATCGCCCTGGTTCTCGACCGGGCGAACGATCCGACGTCGCTGTTGTCGGGCAGCTGGGCAGAGCGCCAGGCGGGGCTCGCCGCGTTCCCTTCCCAGGACGCGGTGTGGGCGGCGTATGGCGCCGACCCGGCCCTCTACACCGCCACCCGGAACCAGGTCGTCGCCGTCGTCGGGAATACCGCGCTCGCCGCGCCAACCAGCCTGGGGTACGTGTCCTCGGCCGCCGACCGCACGATCTGGGTGACGCTCGACGCCGCCCAGTTCGAAAGCCTGTTCGGCACGCCCCTGCTCGAGATCTCCGGCGGCGGCGGCAAGGCACACGGCTGGGCCGGCAACCTTTCGCTCAACGCCGCCATCAGCCCCGGCGCGATCGCCGGCCTGTGGGTCGAGAAGTCGGTCGCGATCCCCAATCCCACCGTGCTGTTTGCCGATCCGGTGTCGCTCTCGCCCGGCCCCCTGGGGATCGGCAATGCCAGCCTCGACGCCGTGCGGGCGACGCCCGAAGCAATCGCCGGACACTACAACTTCCCGCTGGCGGCCGACGTGGCCACGGCGCCGATCGCGCTTGTCGAGCCCGATGTCCCCAACCAGGCCGCCCTGTTCGCGGCATTCAACCAGTACCGCGCGCAGGTCGGGCTGCCGACGCTGACGCCGCAGCAGTTCCAGATCGTCTCAGGGACCAACGTCGCGGGCACGACCAGCGGCGAGCTGGTCCTCGACATATCGGTCATCGCCGGAGCGGCGCCCAACAGCAGCCTGCTCCTCTACGCCATGCTGGGCGGCACCCCCTACAATGCCTACCAGCAGGTGTTCTTCGATGGCACCGATCCGCCGGCCGTGTTGAGCAGCTCGTTCGGCATGTCCGGCCAGCGCACCGCGCAATCGCCGTTCTACTGGGCTTTCCAGCAGCTCATGACGGACGGCGTCCTGGCCAACATCTCGGTGCACAGGGCGGCGGGCGACCTGGGTTCGAGCGCCGCCATCGCCAACGGCGCCGCCAACTATCCCAGCGACCATTCGTCGGGATTCGATCTGCTGGTCGGCGGCACCTCGATCGTCGACATGTCGAGTGCGCTGAGCGATCCGACGCTGCAGTCGCTGCTGCTTCTCGCCCTGCAGGACGATCCCGGCACCGTCTTTTCGCTGGTCGCAGCCGGGCTGAAGAGCCTGCCGTCCAACCTGTCGACCACGGCGCCCGGCCCCCTGGCCGCCGCCGATACCCTCACCATGCTGTTCGAGACGGTGTGGCAGTCGATGGTCGTGAAATCGGGCGTCCACCACGGCCACTCCGTGCTCGAGGTCGACTTCGGCAGCAAGCAGGTCGGCTCGGGCGGCGTCGCCCCGACCTTTCCAATCCCCGGCTATCAGAGTGCCTTCGGCCTGACCGGCCTAACCGGCGGTCTGCGGGGCCTGCCCGACGTCGCCGCGCTGTCGAGCGGCGACACCGACTATGCCGTCCTGAGCGCCGAGTACGTCGACGGGGCCCAGCCCGACCTGATCAGCAGCGGCGGCGGGACCAGCGCCGCCTCGCCCCTGTGGGCGTCGCTCACCACCCAGTTCAACGCGGTCTTCGAGGACCAGGGCCTCCCGCAGCTGGGCTTCTACAACGACCTGCTCTACATCGCCGCGGTGGTCGCGCCCGGCTCGTTCAACGACATTCAGCTCGGCAACAACAGCACCAGCTTCTACACCACCCCCGACAACGCCGTGTCCGACTACTACAACACCTTTCTCGATCTCTTCATGCAGCCGACCGGCCAAGGCTACTCGGCGACGGTCGGCTACGACCTGGTGAGCGGGCTCGGTACACCCAACGGCCTGCTGCTGGCGCGCGCGCTGAGCGCGATCGCCCATTCCCAGGTCTCGTTCAGCAGCAGCCCGGCGCTGCTCGACGACGACGGCCAGGGTGGCTGGCTGAGCGGCGCCGACCAGTCACTGCTGTTCCAGACGGTGTCGCCCGGCGGCGATTCGACGGTCGCGCTCGATCTCGGCGGCCATGGCTTCCTGTTCGGCAGCGGCGCGTCGGGCAGCTTCGCCTGGACGAGCCGGCTCGCGCAGCAGTCGCTGCAGCCCGACTTCGATCCCGGTCTCGTCCTGCTGTTCGACAAGCAGGCGCAGGGGGCGTCGAGCTTCGCCCACCTCGGCAACAACGAGAGGCTGTCGCTCACCGTCGACGGCATCGGCGGCCAGGCCGTGCAGGCGAGCCTCAGCAACCCGTTCGGCTTCGCCGATTTCTTCGCCGGCGGCGACACGGTGCGCGTGGCCCGCTCCGTCGTGGTCGCCGAGACGGTCGGCGGCACCAACGACCAGACCGCCGTGCTGCGCATGCGCCAGGGCGGCGAGAACACGCTGCAGCTCACGGTCTACAAGGTCGACGACCTGGCCGGCACGATAGACGGACGGGCGCCGGGCCATGCCGGCTACGCCGCGGCGGTGCAGGGCCGCGCCTATCACACGACGTCGGGCGACACGGCCATCACTGGGCCGGGCTACGGCCAGTTCGCGCAGGTCCTCCTCACGGGCATCGACGCCGGCGACATGATCGCCATGCGGCTCGACAACCTGACGACCGGCGCCTTCTTTTGGGCCTTCGCCAACGCCAACGAGATCGTCGGCGGCAAGTCCGTCAACCATCTGTGGAACTACGGCCTCAACACCTACGGCTGGGAAGACACTTTCGGCGGCGGCGACCAGGACTACAACGACCTGGTCGTGCAGCTCGACTTCACCAGCACCTACGGTCACGGCTGGCTGACGTAGGAGCCGCCGCCGTCCGCGTCCGGGGAGCCAGCGCCCCTACCCCGTCGCCTCCGCCAGCCGTCCCACCTCGCCGGACGCGCGTCGGAGCTCCAGGTGACGGTCGTGCCATTGGCGCAGCGACGGCCGGTGGCCGATCGAGACCATGGTCATCGCCGGCAGGCGCTGCTTCAGCTCGCGATAGACCGCCGTCTCGGTCGCCTCGTCGAGCGAGGCCGTGGCCTCGTCGAGGAACAGCCAATCCGGCTTGAACACCAGCGCGCGCGCCGCCGCCAGTCGCTGCTGCTCGCCGCCCGAGAGCGTATTTGTCCAGTGCGCGACTTCGTCCAGGCGCCCAACGAGATGACCAAGCTTCACCGCCTCCAGGGCCGCCACGATCTCGGCGTCGGTCGCGGTCGAATGCTCGTCGGGATACTTCACGGCGTCGCGCAAGGTGCCGATGGGGATGTATGGCTTCTGCGGCAGGAACAGCACGCGTGCGCCGGCCGGGACGCGCACCTCGCCCCGGCCAAACGGCCAGATGCCGGCGAGCGCCCGGAACAGCGTGCTCTTGCCCGACCCGCTCGCGCCGGTGATCAGCGTCGAGCGGCCGCGCGGCAAGGTGAAAGTCGCGTCCGACAGCAGCGCCTGGCCGTTGGGCAGGCCGAGCGTCAAGCCGGTTGCGCCGACGTCGCTGCGGGCCGGCTCCGCCACCACGTCGATGGCGGTCTCGGGGCGGGCGTCGGAGGCCTGCTGCAGGCCGTTCAGCCGGTCCATCACCGCGCGCAGCTCGGCCAGCGAGGTGTAGTTGTCGATGAAGAACGACAGCGACGTCTGCACCTGGCCGAAGGCCGATGCCGTCTGCATCACCACACCCAATGTGATGGCGCCGGAGAAGAAGCCGGGCGCCGTGACGATATAGGGAAAGATGATGGCGATCTGGGAATAGGAGACCTGGTAGAGGGCAAGCTGGGCCTGGGTGAACAGTACCCGCCATCCGTTGGCGAAGACGTCGGCGAAGCGCTCGTTGAGAGTTTCGGCCTCGCGCTCCTCGCCGCGGTAGAGCGCGATGCCTTCGGCATTCTCGCGCACCCGCACCAGCGAAAAGCGGAAGTTCGCCTCGAAGCGCTGCTTCTGGAAGTTGAGCGGGATCAGCCGCCGTCCGACCAGGTTGGCGAAGAAGGTGCCGACGACGGCGTAGATCAGGGCGACCCAGGCCATGTAACCGGGAATCTCGATGTCGATCCCGATCGGCTTCAGCGACAGCGGCCCCGACAGGTTCCACAGGATGAACAGGAACGAGATCAGCGTGGCGACCGCGCCCAGGATGCCGAGCAGGAGCTGCATGGTGTATTCGCCGAGCTGCCTCAGATCCTCGGCAATGCGCTGATCGGCGTTGTCGACGGAGCGCTGCAACTCGATGCGGTAGTAGCCGCGCCCGTCCAGCCAATGGGCGAGGTATTGCCGCGTCAGCCAGCGTCGCCAGCGCAGCCGCAGGTAGGGGCTGACGACGGCGCGCGCGACGCCGGCGGCGATGAAGCCGGCGGCCAGCACGCTGAAGATCGTGATCTCCCGCCAGAACGCGGCTTCGTCCTTGTTCTGCAGGCTGTCGTAGAAGCGCCGGCTCCAGTCGTTGAACAGCACTTCCAGGCCGACCGCGACGAAGGTGAGCGAGATGGCGCCGACCAGCAGGGTGATGGCGATCCAGCGCTCCTCCGACTTGAAATAGGGCACGACCAGTCGCCACCAGTCGCCGACGAACGAGCCTACTCTCTTCATGCGTGAATCCTTTCGCCCCACCGATCGGGAGGCGCCTTCGTCATACGAGGGCGGAGGGGCCATGGGCAGCAGAATTGTTGTCGCTTGCCGGCCCGCTCGAGCTCGACGGGCAGACGTGACAAGCCCGGCCGCGGCGGCTATAGCGCCGCGCGATGGACGCCTCGGTCCTCTCCCGGCGCGTCGCGCTCGACATCCTGGTTTCCTGCCTCGACAAGGGGCAGCCGCTGGACGATGCGCTGGCCCGCCATCAGGGGTTCGCCGGGCTCGATCCGCGCGATCGCGCCTTCGTGCGCCTCCTGCTGGCGACGACGCTGCGCCGGCTGGGCGAGATCGACGAGGTGCTGGGCGTGCTGGTCGAGCGGCCGCTCGAAGGCGCCAATGCCCCCGGCCGCCAGGTGCTGCGCCTGGGCGCGGCCCAGCTCCTGTTCCTGGGCACGCCGCCGCACGCCGCCGTCGACACTTCGGTACGGCTGGTGATCGATGCCGGGCTGCCGCATCTCAAGGGACTGACCAACGCCGTGCTGCGCCGCATTTCGCGCGACGGCCCGCAGCTTTTGGGCGATCGCGATCCGGCGCGGCTCAACACGCCGCAATGGCTGTGGGAGAGCTGGATTGAGTGCTACGGCGAGCAGGCGACGCGGGCGATCGCCGCCGCCCATCTGATCGAGGCGCCGCTCGATCTCACGGCGCGGTCGAACGTCGAGTTCTGGGCCGGCCAGCTCGGCGGCGAGGTGCTGCCGACCGGCACGATCCGCCGCGAAGGCGGCGGCAACGTCACCGAGTTGCCCGGCTTCGCCGAGGGCGCATGGTGGGTCCAGGATGCGGCGGCGAGCCTCCCGGCCCGCCTGCTCGGCGACGTTTCCGGCAAGCGCGTCGCCGACCTTTGCGCCGCGCCCGGAGGCAAGACCTTGCAGCTCGCCGCCGCCGGCGCCGACGTCACCGCCGTCGACATCTCGGCACGCCGCATGGCGCGGCTCGGCGAAAACCTGGCGCGAGCCGGCCTGACGGCCAAGCTGGTCACCGCCGATGCCGGCAAATGGGTGACCGACGAGACCTTCGACGCGATCCTGCTCGACGCGCCCTGCTCCGGCACCGGCACCTTGCGCCGCCATCCCGATATCGCCTGGCTGAAGGGCGAGCAGGATGTCGGCCGCCTGACCTTGACGCAGGACCGCCTGCTGGTGCGCGCCGCCGACCTGCTGAAGCCCGGCGGCACGCTGGTCTACGCAGTGTGCTCGCTGCAGGACGACGAAGGACTGGCGCGCCTCGAAGCGCTGCTGGCCCGCGACCGGCGCCTTCGGCGCCTGCCGGTGCAACCGGCCGAGCTGCCCGGCCTGGCCCAGGCCATCACGCCGGCCGGCGATGTACGCACGCTGCCGTCGATGTGGCCCGAGCGGCGCGGCATGGATGGATTCTTCATCGGCCGGCTGCAGAAGAGCTGAAGCACCCTCCGTCCGATTGCCATCGGCCGGACGGTTGGCACGATCTTGAATCCCGTTACGTCAGGAGCCGGTGCAGATGAGCGAGCGTGCGCTGGCGCGCCTGCGTCGCCGCCGCTTCGTCATACGGCGCGTATCCCTGCCGATTGAAGCCGTGCTCCTTGCCCGGATACTCGTGGATGGTGACGCCGGCATCGTCACCCATGCGCGCCTGGATTGCCGCTACGGTCTCGGCTGGCACGTGCGGATCGTTGCCGGCGAAATGCATCAGGATCGGACAGCTGCGGCGGCCGGCCTCGTCGAGATGCTGGTCGATCTGCACGCCGTAGTAGCTGACGGCGGCATCGATCGGCAGGCGCGTGCTGGCGAGGTAAGCGAACTTGCCGCCCAGACAAAATCCCATGACGCCAACCTTGCCCGTGCAGTCCGCCCGCCCGCGCAGGGCGGCAACCATGTCGCCGAGGTCGCGGGCGAACTGGTCGGTGTCGAGCCTCGCCCACAGCGCCCGCGCCTTGGTGCGGCCCTCGTCCGTATAGGGCAGATAGCAGCCGGCCTCCTGCCGCCAGAAGACGTCGGGCGCGAGCGCGATGAAGCCCTCCGCCGCATAGCCGTCGGCGACCGAGCGGATATGCGGGTTGGTGTTGAACACCTCGGGCAGCACGATCAGGCCGGGTGCGGGAAGGCGCGCCGGCAGCGCCAGGTACGCGGCGAACCGCCCGCCATCCGATGCCGTCAGCGTGATCTCCTGGCCCATGAAGACGCCTCCTCGTCTTCGGCATCCTACGATGGGCCGGCGAAAGCCAACAACGCGCTCACCGCGGGACGTTTCGCCAGCCGCGCGCTCGGCTGATAGGCTGGCGCCGGTCAGAAATCGGAGATCAGCGTCATGCCCCTCGAGCGCTTCATGGTTCCCGGCGAGCTGGAGCCCGTCAGCCACTACTGCCACGCCGTCCGGGCCGGAGACTTCATCTATCTCTCGGGCATGGTCGGGATGAAGGCGGATGGGACCATCCCGCCCGACACCGTCGGCCAGTTCGAGATCGCCCTGAAGTCGATCGACACCTGCCTGCGGCGCGCCGGCGGCAGGCCCGACCAGGTGATCAAGGTGCTGGTCTTCATGACGGACATCACGGAACGGGCGAGCATCAACCCGATACGGCAGCGCTATTTCGGAGAGCACAGGCCGGCATCCACACTGGTCGAGGTCACGGCGCTCGTCGATCCCCGCATGAAGGTCGAGATCGAAGCGGTCGCCTACGTCGGCGCGTAAGAAGAACGCTTTTCCGTCGCCGACCGCGCGTGGTCCGCAACACCGTGCTAGGCTTGGCCACCGACGCATCGCAAATGAGGTTCCGGATGAGTACGACGACGCTTGTCGCCCGCCGCGAGAAGGCGCTGGGAGCCGGCGCGCCGTTGTTCTACGACAAACCGCTGCACATCGTCCGCGGCGAGGGCGTCTATCTGTTCGACGACGCCGGCCGCCGCTACGTCGACATGTACAACAACGTGCCGTGCGTCGGACACGCCAATCCGGACGTCGTCGAGGCGATGGCGCGCCAGCAGGCGACGCTCAACGTGCACAGCCGCTACCTGCACGAAGGCATCGTCGCCCTGGCGGAGCGTATCGCCGCCCTGCATGGCCCGGCGATCGAGAGCGTCGTCTTCAGCTGCTCGGGCACCGAGGCCAACGAGGTGGCTCTGCGCATGGCGCGCATGGCGACGGGCAAGAGCGGCATCGTCTGCACCAACGCCACCTATCACGGCAACAGCGAGGCGGTCGGCAAGATGACCCGCATCGGCGCCGGCCAGAATACCGGCGGCGACGTGCGCGCCATCCCTTTTCCCGAGATGTTCCGCCCGCTGGTGCCGGGCGCCAGCGAATCCGACCTGCTGGAGGCCTATCTCGAGCGCCTGCGCGGGGCGATCCGCGGCCTCGAGGACGACGGCACGGGCTTCGCCGGCCTCATCGTCTGCCCGATCTTCGCCAACGAGGGCCTGCCCGACGTGCCGCGCGGCTTCATGGCCCGCGCCGCCGACGTGGTGCGCGCGGCCGGCGGCTACCTGATCGCCGACGAGGTGCAGGCCGGCTACTGCCGCACCGGGCGCTGGTGGGGTTACGAAGGCGCGGGCTTCACGCCCGACATCGTCGTCACCGGCAAGCCGATGGGAAACGGCCTGCCGCTCGCCGCCACGGCCGCCAGCAAGGCGCTGGTCGACGGATTCCGGGCCAAGACGCGCTACTTCAACACCTTCGCCTCGAGTCCCCTGCAGGCGGCCGTCGGCATGGCGGTGATCGACGTCATCGAACGCGACAAGCTCGCGGAGAATGTCGCGCGCGTCGGCGCCGGCCTCAAGGCGGCGCTCGGCGAACGCAAGAAGACGTGCGCCGCCATCGGCGACGTGCGCGGCCACGGACTGTTCATCGGGGTGGAGATGGTGAAGGGCAACGCGCTCGAGCCGGATTCCGACCTGGCGATCGAGGTCGTCAACCGGCTGAAGGACCGCGGCTTCCTCACCAGCAACGCCGGCGCCTTCCGCAACGTCGTCAAGATCAGGCCGCCGCTGGTCTTCGCCCAGCGCGACGCCGATGAGTTCCTCACCGCCTTCGACGCCATGATTGCCGAGATAGATGGTTGAGGACATCTACGCGCCGGCGGCGCGGGAGGCTCTGAAGGCATTTCCCATCGAGCCGGTCGCGCTCGAGTTGGTTTCGCTGGCGGAGAACGTCACCTACCGGGTGATCGACGGCCGAGACGGCGCGTCCTACGCGCTGCGCCTGCACCGGCCCTGGTATCACACGCTCGAGGAGCTGATCTCGGAGCGCGCCTGGGTCCGCGCGCTGGACGACGCCGGCATCGCCGTGCAGACGCCGGTGCGCACCCGCGAAGGCCAGGAGTACACGCCCGTCACCATCGCCGCCATCGGCGAAAGGCGTTTCGCGGGCCTGGCGCGCTGGACGACCGGGCATGCGCTTGCCCAGGTGCTGCGCGAGACCACCGACACCGAGGTTGCCGCCCGACGGTTCCAGCAGCTCGGCGCGCTCACCGCGTCGCTCCACGACCAGGCCGCGACCTGGCGGCCGCCGGCGGCGTTCACGCGGCACCAGCTGGATGCCGATGGCTTCATGGGCGACACACCGCACTGGGGACCGTTTTGGGATCACCAGGGCCTGTCGGCCGCCGAGCGCGGGCTTGTCCTCGACGCACGAGCCCGCCTGCACGCGGCGCTCGGCCGGTTGGCTCGGGAACCCGCCATCTACAGCATGATCCATGCCGACATGCATCCCGGGAACGTCCTGGTCGACGGCGACGCGCTCACCGTCATCGACTTCGACGACGCGGCCTGGGGCTGGCATGCCTACGACATCGCCGTGGCCCTGGTTCATCAGCATGGCCAGAATTTGGCGCGGGCCGAACGCGCCTACCTCACCGGTTATCGGTCGGTGCGGCCGATCTCGGACCAGCTGCTGGCGCTGCTGTCGATGTTCCGGCTGGTCCGCGGTCTGGCCCAGATCGGCTGGTACCATCAACGTCCAGAGCTGGACCGGGCAGCGCGCTTCGAGGAAACCAAGGCCCGCGTCCTCGAGCAGTGCCTCTCGTTCCAACGAGCCCGTTGAAACGCGGTGTCCTGAAGGGAACTGACTGCTGGCCAACGCGTTTTGATAGCTGACAGCCGCCGGCATCTCCCGCCGTTCGGCACTGTCGCCACCTGCACCAGAGCAGGAATTTTATGGCGCTGGACATGCAGGAAGCGCGTACTGCCGACGATTTCGATTGGCTGAGCGGCGATGGCGAGATGGCTGGCCTGATCCGGTCGTTCAACTGGAACGGCAGCGAATTGGGCCCTGTGCGGCGATGGTCGCCCGCCCTGAAAACCACCCTGCGCATCATGCTGGCCAACCGGTTTCCCCACATCCTTTGGTGGGGGCCGCGCCATATCCAATTCTACAACGACGCCTACATCCCGATCACCGGCAGCAAGCATCCCCGGCGCGCCTTCGGCGTGCCGGGCGATCAGGGATGGTGGGAAATCTGGCACATAATCGGTCCCCAGGTCGAACGCCC
>JAEWIV010000121.1 GCA_023386865.1 Pseudomonadota bacterium | reverse complement strand
CATCTCTCCCGTCAGCGATGATCCTCTCGTCGGGCTGCCCGCTGAGGCTGCCTGATCGATCCGGCCCAAAGCCCGGAATCGACGTACTGACTAACCGTCAGCTACACCACGCCTCGGGGCACGATCTCGGTCACGACGTCGATCTCGGAACACGCTTCCGATGTATCGGTGCGCGTACCATCGGAAGCGAGCGAAGTCGCTCCAGGGGTACTCGACGGTGGGGAACACGAGGCCCGCTAAGACGGCGAACGTCAAGGCGCTGAAGGAGAGTTTCAGACGGTCCTGTCGCAGCACGATTGGCGGATCGTCGAATGATCCCTTACCGCAGGCACCCACTTAGGGAGGCCAGGCTCTTCTTTCGTTCGCAGCTTGGCATGCCGGGTCATTTACCGACGCCGATCTACCTGGGGCCTACTCTGCCGCCAGCTTGCGTGCGGTGCGCGGATCGCGCGTTAAAAGTCCGTCGGCCAGGTCGCGCTCGATCAGCGAGTCGGGCCGCTCGGAGATGCGGCCGAAGCCGCCGCCGCCGCCCACGAACATCTCGACCACATCGCCCTTGGCGAGGTCGACGGCCGCCTTGCTCCTGAGGTCCTCGACGGTTCCGTTGGCGCGGTGGACGCGGCAGTAGCCGCGCTGGCCGGGCTCGCCGCCCTGCAGGCCCTCGGGTGCGAGCCGGAAGCGGTCGGAGTAGATGGCGAGCTGCACGTCGTCCTTCAGGATCTCGCAGCGGCGGAAGAAGCCCGCGCCGCCGCGCCGCGCGCCCAGGCCGAAGGAGTCGGGCGCGAGCTCGTAGCCGACGATGCGGAAGAAGTCGTAGTCGATGTCGAGCGATTCGACCGGGGCGTTGGAGCAGTTGCTGAGCGGCGAGTCGACCGCGTCGCAGCCGTCGGCGTCCTTGGAGGCGCCATAGCCGCCGCCGAAGATCTCCAGGTAGACGCTATAACCCTTCTCGCCGAGATGGCTGAGGCAAAAGGCCGTGGTGCAGTCGTAGCCGGTGGCGATCACCTTGTCGGGCAACGCCTGGGCCATCGCCTTCATCACCGCGTTGAACACGCGATAGGCCGGGATCATGCGCGCCCGCACCGGGGCCGGCGGACGCGGGTTCAGCAGCGAGCCGTAGGGCACCTTGATGCGGATCGGCCGCGCCATGCCCTCGTTGTAGGGAATGTCCGGGCTGGTCAGTACCGACTTGACGCAGCTTAGCGCGGCGGAGAGCGTGCTCGAGTAGGGGCAGTTGAGGTTGCGCTTGACCTGCGGGCAGGTGCCCTCGAAGTCGATCTCGACGGAGTCGTCGGCGATGGTGACCTTGGCCTTCACCACCAGCGGATCGTCCGTCAGGCCGTCGTCGTCGACCGCGTCCTCGCCGTAGAACGTGCCCTTGGGCGCCTGAGCGATGGCGGCGCGCACGCGGCGCTCGGAGTAGTCCTGCATCTCCTTCATCGCCGCTTCGACCTTGTCGGCGCCATAGCGCTCGCACAGTTGCTTCACGCGCAACACCCCGATGGCGTTGGCGGCGAACTGGGCATTGAAGTCGCCGATGGTGAGATCGGGCACGCGCACATTGGCCGTCACCAGCCGCTCGAACGAGCCGCCGTTCCAGTCGTCCGTGAAACTGTACTTGCTGGGCGGGAAGCGCAGGCCTTCCTGGTAGACGTCGGAGGCGTGGATGTTGAGGCCGGGCGCGCCGCCGCCGAGGTCGAGGTGATGCGCCACCGAGGCGCCGAAACCCACGACGCGACCGGCGACGAAGATCGGCGTGAAGATGAACACGTCGGGGATGTGCTGGCCGCCTTCGAACGGGTCGTTGTTTATCAGGAAGTCGCCTTCCTTCAGCGTCTCCACCGGATGGCGCCTGAGGCAGGCGCGCAGCGTCTCGCCGATCGGGCCGAGCTGCATGGGAATGAGCTCGGCCTGCGCCACGGTGTTGCCGTGGCGATCCATCAGGCCTGCCGAGCCGTCGCGCGCCTCGCGCAGGATGGTCGAGTAGGCCGAGCGGATCAGCTTCACGCCCATCTCGCGGGCGGCGGCGATCAGCGCCTGGCTGATGACGGCATAGTCGATGGCGCTCAACGGGCTCATGACGATCTCCGCAGGATCAGATTGTCGGCGGCATCCAGCTCGGCGGTCCAGTCGGGCGGCACCCAGGTCGTGGCGGTGTAGCCTTCGATGACGGCGGGGCCGGCGATCTTCTGGCCCGCGGTCAGCGCCTCGGCGGTGTAGCGGCTGCAGTCGATCCAGGCCTCGCCGTGGAAGACCTTGGTCTTCTCCGGCGCGCGCGCCTGCAGCATCTCGCGATCGAGCCGCGGCGCCGTGCCGATCGGCAGGGTCGCGCCGACCCTGAGCGTCACGATCTCGACCGGCCGGTCGAGGGTGGCGCCGTGCATGAAGGTGCGGTGATGGGCATCGGCGAACAGTTCGGCGAGATAGGCGGCGTCGAGCGAGCCCAGGCGCTCGGCCGGGATCTCGACGCCGACCTCGAAGGCCTGGCCGACGAAGCGCATGTCGAGCGTGTGGGTGTAGACCAGATCGCCCGGCAGCTTCATGTCGGCGAACTGCGCCGCCAGCCGCGCGCGCATCTCGCCGAAGATGCCGCCGGCCTCCTTGGCCGCCGCATCGTCGAGCTTCATCTTGCGCGTGACGGCATCGAACTTGGTGTAGTCCGAAGCGACCAGACCGTAGGCCGAGATCACGCCGGCATTGGGCGGCACGACGATGGTCGAGATGCCGAGCTCCTCGGCGATGCGGGCCGCGTGCAGAGGGCCGGCGCCGCCGAACGGCACCAGCGCGTAGTCGCGCGGATCGCGGCCGCGCTCGGTCGAGACGAGCTGGATGGCGCGCACGATATTGGCGTCGGCGAGCTGCAGGGCCTGCGAGGCCATCTGTGCGACACCGAGTCCGAAGCGTTGCGCCAGCGGCTCGAACGCTCGCTTGGCCGCCTCGCCGTCGAGCTTCATGCGGCCGCCCAAGAAGGCGCCGGGGCGGATCGTGCCGATGACGATATGCGCATCGGTGGTGGCAGGCTCGGTGCCGCCCTTGCCGTAGCAGGCCGGTCCGGGATCGGCGCCGGCGCTCTGCGGGCCGACGCGCAGCATGCCGCCGTCGTCGACCCAGGCGATCGAGCCACCGCCCGCGCCGACCGAGACGATGTCGAGCACCGGCGTGCGGATGGGCAGGCCATCGATCTCGCTTTCCGAGGCGAGCGAGGGGCGGCCGTCCTGGACCAGGCAGACGTCGGTCGAGGTGCCGCCCATGTCGAAGGTGATGAGGTCGTTGAAGCCCGAGCGCGCCGCCTGGCGCGTCGCCCCGACCACGCCAGCGGCCGGACCGGAATAGAGCGCGGTGATGGCGCTCTCGCGCATCGCCTCGGCCGGTAGCCGTCCGCCGTTCGATTGCATGACGGTGAAGCGGCCCTTGAAGCCCGACTGGGCGAGCTTGCTCTCGAAGCGGTGCAGGTAGCCGTCGATCACCGGCTGCACATAGGCCGAGAGCAACGTCGTCGAAGCGCGCTCGAACTCGCGGAATTCGCGCGCCACCTGGTGGCTCGCCGTGACCAGCACGCCGGGCAGCGCCGCGGTGATCAGCGCCGCCAGCCGCTTCTCGTGCACGGGATTGGCGTAGGCGTTGAGCAGGCAGATGGCGACGGCGCGGTACCCGCCCGCCTCGATGGCGGGGATCAGCTCGCCTTTGACGACGGCTTCATCGAGCGGCTTCTCGATCGAGCCGTCGGCCCCAAGCCGCTCCGGCGCCTCGAAGCAGTCCTTGCGGCGCACCGGCGGCGCGGGCTTGGCATAGAACAGGTCGTAGATGTTGCGCCGGTCGTGACGCTGCATGAACAAAAGGTCGCGGAACCCGGCGGTGGCGATGAAGGCGACCGCCGCGCCCTTGCGCTCCAGCACGGCGTTGGTCGCGACCGTCGAGCCGTGGCCGAGGTCCTCGATCTTCGCGAGGTCGATGCCCGAGGCCGTGAGCGCCGCGAAGGCGCCGACGTCGGGGCTTCGAGGCGTGCTCGGGACCTTGGCGACGACGACCCTGCCGCCTTCGACGGCCACCAGGTCGGTGAAGGTCCCGCCGA
Organism: Pseudomonadota bacterium; assembly: GCA_023386865.1. Lineage (GTDB taxonomy): Bacteria > Pseudomonadota > Alphaproteobacteria > Reyranellales > Reyranellaceae > Reyranella. Next base: position 1,549 of record JAEWIV010000121.1, on the reverse strand, counting down.
CCTCGATGCCGACGCGCATCAGGCTTGCGGCCCGGCGAGCTTGGCCTGCAGATCGGCGATCTGCTTCTTCAGCTCCTCGTTCTCCTCGCGCGCCTTGGCGGCCATGGCCTTCACCGCCTCGAACTCGTCGCGGCGGGGAATGTCCATGCCGTCCAGGATCTTGGCGATCTGGTCGCGGATACGGGCCTCGACCTCGTCCTTGACGCCGGTCAACGCGCCCATGGCGCCGTTGGCCATCTTGGTGAGGTCGTCGATGAACGGATTGCGGGTCTGCATGACTGTGACTCCTGATGCGATGAGTATGGGCGGCTGGTAGCATCCCATCAACAACGCCCGAGCACGCTGGAGGAGCCCCGTGGGTCTGGTCAAAGTCGAGTCGAGCGATGGCATCGCCACCATCACCATGACGCGCGCCGACAAGCGCAACGCGTTGAATCAGCAGCTTTGTGACGAGCTGTGCGATGCCTACACCGCCTTCGAGGCGGGCCCCGACCAGGTGGCGATTTTGCAGGCCGATGGCCCGGCGTTCTGCGTCGGCGCCGATCTCAAGGACCCGCCGGCCGCGATGTGGAAGGCCGTCCCCCATGTCAGCCACAAGCTGAGCAAGCCGGTGATCGCCGCTACCCAGGGGTGGGTGATCGGCGGCGCCATCTGCATGGTGATGACCTGCGACCTGATGGTGTCGGCCGACACCACGAAGTTCATGTATCCCGAAGCCAAGGTCGGCGTGTTCGGCGGCCTGATGCCCGGCATCGTGTCGCGCATGCCGCACAAGGTCGCGATGGAGCTGCTGCTGCTCGGCGAGGAAATCCCCGTCAAGCGGGCCTACGACGTCGGTTTCGTGAACAAGGTCGTGCCGCTCGGCGAGGAGCGCAAGGAAGCGCGCCGCATGGCCAAGATCATCGCCGATTCCGCGCCGCTGGTGATCCGCACACTGCGCGACTTCGCCAACCAGACGCTGCCGCGCGGTCCGGCCGAGATCTTCGTGCCCGAGCGCTACAAGCTCGAGCGTATCGCCGGCAGCGAGGACCGCAAGGAAGGCGCCGCCGCCTTCCGCGAGAAGCGCGCGGCGCGATTCAAAGGCAGGTAGACCATGGGCGATCTTCTCCTCGTCGGTTGCGGCAAGATGGGCGGCGCCATGCTGGAAGGCTGGCTGGCGCGCGGGCTTTCGGCCGCAGACGTCGCCGTCGCCGAACCGGTCGATGCGCTCCGGCCGCGCACGGCCGGCGTGCGTGCCGTCGCCTCGACTTCCGAAGTGGCCAAGACGCCGGAGATCGTCGTTCTGGCGGTCAAGCCGCAGTCGATGGACGGCGTGCTGCCCGACCTGAAGCGCTTTGCCGACGAGGGCGCGGTGTTCCTGTCGATCGCCGCAGGCAAGACGCTGAAGTACTTTGCCAGCCATCTCGGCGCGACGGCCAAGGTCGTGCGCTCCATGCCCAACACGCCGGCCGCGGTACGTCAGGGCATCTCCGTGGCGACGGCGGCCGGCGGCGTGTCCGAAGCGGAGAAGAAGCGCTGCCACCAGCTCCTCGAAGCCGTGGGCCAGGTC
>JAEWIV010000116.1 GCA_023386865.1 Pseudomonadota bacterium | reverse complement strand
CGCGCTCGCCGCCCGCGAGCGCACGCGCGCCGGGCCGACGGCGCCGCCGCACGGGCTCTGCCTGATGGCGGTGCGCTACGATCTAGGTGCCGGCCAGCACGCCGACGTAGCGGTCGACGATGATCAGCAGGAAGAATGACGGGATCCAGTTGACCGCCAGCAGCACCACCGACATCGCCCAGTCGACGCCGAGCACGAGCCGCGTCGTCACCAGGAACCAGTAGAAGAACAGCGCCTGCAGGGCGATCTCGAGGATGCCGCCGGCCGCCTCCGGCAGGATCATCCTGACGGCGATGGCGAGGATGGCGATCACGATGCCCGGCAGGTTGGTCCAGTTGAGCGCGCCGACGTAGCGGGGATACCGGTCGAGCCAGCCGCGGCGGCGCGCGACTTCGTAGAACAGCACCGGATAGAGCAGCCAGTTGATGACGTAGCTCATCGTCTCGATGGCGATCAGCTCGCCGGTGTCGATGGTGACGGCGAGGTTGGCGTAGCGGATCAGCGCATAGACGGCGTAGAGCGGCGCGACGACCGCCATCAGGCGGAACGAGCGCAGGCAGGCTTCCATCGTGTTGTCGAAGGCAAGCGGCGCGGCGGGATCGCGCCGCAGCAGGCCAAGCGCTCCCCCGACGCCGCGGGCGATCTCGGCGGCGCTCAGCACGATCCGGCCTAGACCGCGAAATAGCGGTCGAGCACCGTCTCGTAGACGCGACTCAGCGCCTTCAGGTCCTCGATCGCGCTCTTCTCGTCGACCTTGTGCATGGTCTCGCCGACCAGCCCGAACTCGAGCACCGGGCAGTAGCTCCGGATGAAGCGCGCGTCCGAGGTGCCGCCGGTGGTCGACAGCTCGCACTCGACGCCGACGACGTCGCGGACGGCGCCGGCCACCAGGTCGCTGAGCGGCCCGGGCGGCGTGTAGAACGATTCGCCCGAGACCTCGACCGAATATTCGATGGTGCCGTTGCCGCCTAGCCCGGCGTTGGCGCGCTCGATGCGCTCCTGCAGATGGGCCAGCAGGGTCTTCGACGTCCACAGATCGTTGAAGCGCGTGTTGAAGCGCGCCTTCACCACGCCGGGCGCGATGTTGGTCGCCTTGTTGCCGACATCGACCGTGGTGAACTGCAGCGACGTCGGCTGGAAGTGCGTGCTGCCCTTGTCGATCGGCTCGCGCACCAGCGCCTCGATCAGCGCCGACAGGCGGTGCACCGCGTTGTCGAGCCGCTCGGGATAGGCGACGTGGCCCTGGATGCCGCGCACGGTCATGTCGACGGTCATGCTGCCGCGCCGGCCGATCTTCATCATGTCGCCGAAGCGCTTCGAGCTGGTCGGCTCGCCGACGATGCAGGCGTCGATCGTCTCGCCGCGCTCGGCGAGCCTCTTCAGCATCTTGACCGTGCCGTTGACGGCGGGGCCTTCCTCGTCGCCGGTGATCAGCAGGCTGATCGAGCCGCCGAAGTCGCGGCCGCGCCTGGCGAGGAACCGCGCCGCGGCGTCGATGAAGGCCGCGATCGCGCCCTTCATGTCGGCCGCCCCGCGCCCGAACAGGTAGCCGCCCGACAGCTCGGCCGCGAACGGGCCGATGGTCCACGACGAGAGGTCGCCGACCGGCACCACGTCGGAGTGGCCGGCGAAGCAGAAGTGCTTGCCGTTGCCGAACTTGTCCTGGCCGACGCGGGCATAGAGGTTGGCGACGTCGTCGGTGCCGGCCTGGCTGAAATCCATGCGCTCGCAGGTGAAGCCGAGCGGCGCCAGCGTGCGCTCGAGATGCTGCAGCGCGCCCGCCTCGCGCGGCGTCACGCTCTCGCAGCGCACGAGCGTGCGCGTGAGCTCGATGACGTCGGTGACGGCGGTGCTGAGCGTGTCGGGCATCGGCGGACAGTACAGGCAGGCCCCGGCAAAGAAAAGAGAAGGGCGCCGACAGGCCTTGGCCGGCGCCCAGTTTCGAGAGGAAGATTGTCTTGTTGCTTGTGAAACTCAGGCCACCAGGCGATCGGCCTCCTGGAGGTTGACCGAGACGAGCTGGGACACGCCCTGCTCGGCCATGGTGACGCCGTACAGGCGATCCATGCGGGCCATGGTGACGCGATGGTGGGTGATCACCATGAAGCGGGTGTCGGTGCGTCCGGCGATCTCCTTAACGAGGCCGCAGAAGCGCTCCACGTTCAGGTCGTCGAGCGGCGCGTCGACCTCGTCCAGCACGCAGATCGGCGCGGGGTTGGTCATGAACACCGCGAACAGCAGCGAGATCGCCGTCAGCGCCTGCTCGCCGCCCGACAGCAGCGACATCACCTGCAGCTTCTTGCCCGGCGGGCTGGCATGGATCTCGAGCCCGGCCTCCAGCGGATCCTCCGACTCGGTCAGCCTGAGCTCGGCCTTGCCGCCGCCGAACAGCTTGGTGAAGAGCTGCTGGAAGTGGCCGGAGACCTGCTCGAACGCGACGAGGAAGCGCTCGCGGCCCTCGCGGTTCAGGCTCTGGATGCCCTGGCGCAGGCGGCCGATGGCGGCGACCAGATCGTCGCGCTCGGTCGTCATGCCGGTGATCTGCTGCTCGAGCTCGCCCGCCTCCTCCTCGGCGCGCAGGTTGACCGCGCCCATGGTCTCGCGCTCGTGCACCAGCCGCTCCAGGCGATGCTCGGCCTTGTCGAGCTCGGGCAGCTCGTCCAGCGTCTGCACCTCGGCCGCCGCCAGCACGCCGTCGGGCTCGCAGCGCAGGCGCTCGGCGATGCGCTCGACCACCGCCTCGCGATCCTTGCTCGCCTGCTCGACCTGGCCTTCGCGGCGCACGCGGCTTTCGCGCGTCGCCGCCAGCTCGCCCTCGGCCTGGCGCAGCGCCTTGTCGGCCTCGCCGAGCCGGGTCTCGCCGACCGCCAGCCGATCCGCCGCTTCCTGGCGATTGTGCTCGGCCTTGGCGATCTCCTCGCCCAGCGCCAGGCGCTTGGCCTCGATCTCGGCCGGCCTTGCGGCCAGCTCCTCGAGCGCCTGCACGATCTGGCCGCGGCGCTGGTCGAGCTCGACGATCTGGCCATCGGCGTCGCCCAGCCGCTTGCTCCAGCCGCCATGGTCCTGGGCGATCTGGCCGAGCCGCTCGGTCCGCATCGCCGCTTCGCGCGCCAGGCGGTCGCAATTGCCCTCGGCCTCTACGAGGGCCGCGCGCAGCTCGGCGATGCGCCCGCGCAGCGCGCCCGCCGCCATGCGGTCGGCAGCCGAATCGGAGATCGACGACAGCCGCGCCTCGCGGAAGGTGCGCCGCATCTCGTCTTCGGCGATATCGCCCAGGATCTCGGCGACCGACTGCTCGATGCCGCCCAGCCGCGTGCGCAACTGGTCGGTGCGTCGCGCGATCTCGACATGACGGTCGCGCGCCTCGGTGGCGGCGCGCTCGGCGACGGCGATGCTCTGCCG
>JAEWIV010000095.1 GCA_023386865.1 Pseudomonadota bacterium | reverse complement strand
CGCCGCGCCGCCATCGGAAGCGGCGCCCGTCCGCCTCGCTCTGTCGATCCGCGCGCCGCAGGCCGTGTTCGTGCGCGGCCGTGGCCTCGACGCGGAAATGTCGGGTCAGCTCGAGGTCGGCGGCACGCCGGCCGCACCGTCGGTTACCGGCGGCCTGACGATGCGGCGCGGCGAATTCACGCTGCTGGGGCGACGGCTCACCTTCCGTCGCGGCGTCGTCACGCTCGACAATCTCGACAGGATCGACCCGCGGCTCGATTTCGTCGCCAGCACGAGCGTTCAGTCGACGACGATCAACGTCGAGATCGGCGGCACGTCGCGTGCGCCGAAGATCGCCGTGACGTCGGTGCCGTCGCTGCCGGCGGACGAGGCCATGGCGTTGCTGCTGTTCGGCAAGCCTGCATCGGGCCTGAGCGCCTTCGAGCTCGCCCAGGCGGCGCAGGGCCTGGCCGAGCTGACCGGTCAGGCATCGGGCACGGGCGTGTTGAGCCGCTTGCGCAGCGGCCTCGGCCTCGACCGGCTGTCGGTCGGCTCGGGCAGCGGTGCGAACTCGCCGGTATCGCTGGAGGCCGGCCGCTACGTGGCGCCCGGCGTCTATGTCGGCGCGCGCCAGGGCGCCACCGGCAACTCCAGCCGCGGCGTCGTGCAGGTCGACGTGCTCGAGCACGTCAAGATCGAGGGCGACATCGGCGCCGATTCCAACGGCCGCATCGGCGTCAAGATGGAGTGGGATTACTAGGGCGGCATCCGGAGCAGCACGCGCCTAGCCTCAAACGAAATAATGCGGCGCGAAGCGGCTGTTGTTGTGGGTGATCCGCCGCTCGTCCTCGCGCATGCCCAACCCCGCCGCCTTGCCCTCGATCACCCAAGAGCCGACCAGCGCGTGGTTGCCGTCGAACACCGGCAGCGGGTGATAGGCCTGCCAGACGAACCCTTCGCTGCCGTAGTCGCCTCCCGCCGTGTCGAACACGCCCGGCCCGACGACGGTGACGTTGTGGCCCTCGCGGCCGAAGATCGGCTTCTTGACGAAGGCGCCGCCGAGATCCGGGTGCTCGCTCTCGAAAGCCGGCAGGAGATTGGCATGGCCGGGGAAGCCTTCCCACAGCAGCGGCAGCAGCATCTTGTTGCTGAGGATCATCTTCCATGCCGGCTCGAGGAAAGCCGTGGTGTCGGTCAGCACGTGCGTGCCGAACGCCTCGCGCGCCATCCATTCCCAAGGATAGAGCTTGCTCAGGACCTGGATCGGCATCTCGTCGGGATCGGTGAAGCGCCGGCCGTTCCAGCCGATCTGCGCCACCGCGAGCGGCTTGCCGGCGAGCCCGGCCTGCAGGGCCGTGTCGCGCAGGTATTCGGAGGTCGCGAGGTCCTCGGGCTGGTCCTCGAAGCGGGCGAAGTGGACCAGGCCCTCGGGCGGCAGGCGGCGCAGCACGCCGCGCCAGGCTTCGATCAGCTTCTCGTGGATCGAGTTGAACTGGTCGGCCTCGGGCTTGACGTCCTTCAGCCAGTACCATTGCACCACCGCCGCCTCGTAAAGCGCGGTCGGCGTGTCGGCGTTGTATTCGAGCAGCTTGGGCGGGCCCTTGCCGTCATAGGCGAGGTCGAAGCGGCCGCAGATCGTCGGATCGGACCGCCGCCACACGCGCTCGATGTAGTCGCCCCAGATCGGCGGGATCCGCATGCGCTCCCAGAGCTTGCTCGAGACGACGTGCTCGACCGCCTTGAGGCACATGCCGTGCAGTTCCTCGGTCGCCGCCTCGAGCTGGTCGATCTCCTCCGCCGAGAAGGCGTAGCAGGCTTGTTCCGTCCAGTAGGCCCGGCCGTCCATCACGTAGTAGTCGAAGCCGAGCTGCTCGAGCTTGTTCTGCCAGCCCGCGCGCGGCGCCACAGCTTCCCGGCGCATGGCTCAGCTCGAACCGCTGGAACTCGAGCTGCTGCCCGTCGAACCGAAGCCACCACGCTGGCTCGTGGTCGGCGCCGTTTGTGAAGGCGAGGTCCGGGTCGTATCGCTCGTCGCGCTGCTGCGACTGCTGCTGGTGCTCGCTCCGCCGCTGCTGCGCGACGACGACGTCGCCTGCTGCTCGCAGTTCGGCGTGCCCGGCGGGCAGGCGGCGGGCGGGCGGTAGAACGGGTTGGGCAGGAACCAGAAGTACGGCAGCGCCCCTAGACCGGCACCGACGCCGGGGGCGCAGGAATAGAGCAGGGCGGCGCCGGCGACGCCCATCAGCACGAGCTTCACGCCGCGCGAGGCGCGCGGGCCACGGGGAGGCGAGGGGGACGGCATGGACATGGTCAGGTCGTCAGGCACGCGGCGTTGATCAGGCCGAAGCAGGTCGCGAAGCCGCCGGCGGTGACGCCGGCCGAGATCTTGTCGGCTTCGATCGCCTGCTTGAGGTCGGGAAGCAGCAATCGCATGACGACGTGCACGATCACCTGGACGACCAGCGCCACCAGCGACCACAGCACGACGTCCACCAGGCTGACCGAATGGGCGATTGTGTTGGCGAGGGGCAGGGAGAAGCCCAGCAGGGCGCCGACCAGGGCGACCGCGGCCGACGCGTTGCCGGCGCGGATCAGCCGGAACTCGCGCCACGGCGTGATCAGCACGTAGATCAGCAGGAAGAAGCCTGCGAGGGCGAAGCCTACGACGACATAGCGCACGAAATTCGGGAAGGCCGCGGCCAGCCATTGAAATTCAGGCATGGCCGACTTTGTCGCGCTCAGCCGTGCATGGTCAAGCCGCCGGATACGCTGAGCGTCTGGCCGGTGATGAAGGCGGCGTCGTCGCTGGCGAGGAAGCAGACGGCGCCGGGGATGTCCTCGGGCTGGCCGACTCGCTTCATTGGAATGGCGTTGATCAGGGCGGCGCGCATCCTTTCGCCGCGCTCGCCTTCGCCGGCGGCGGTCGCCAGCAGGGGCGTCTCGGTCGGCCCGGGACAGACGGCATTGAGCGTAATGCCCTTGCGCGCCACTTCGCGCGCCACCGTCTTGGTGAAGGCGATGATGCCGCCCTTGCACGCCGAATAGACCGCCTCCTGCGAGGAGCCGACGCGGCCGGCGTCGGAGGCGATGTTGACGATGCGGCCGTGGCCGCGCGCCACCATGCCCTTCAGCACGAAGTGGCTCATGTTCAGCGGCCCGCGCAGGTTGATGGCGATCAGCTGGTCCCACAGGTCGGGCGTGGTGTCGACGAAGTTGATGAAACGATCCCAGCCCGCATTGTTCACCAGCACGTCGGTCGGCCCCATCCCGCTCTCGAACTGGGCGATCGCGCTGCCGACAGCCGCATAGTCGGCGATATCGACGCTCGAGACGAAGGCCTTGCCGCCGGTTTCCGAGATCTCGTCGGCGACGCGGTTGGCGCCGTCGCGGTTCTTGTCGAACACGCCGACCTTGCAGCCGTATCCGGCGAAGCGCTTGCAGATGGCGCCGCCGATCGCGCCGCCGCCGCCGGTGACGATGACGTTCTTGCCTGAAAGTCCGCGCATGGCCGTTTCCTCAGAGGGGCGAATAGGGATCGAACTTGGGCTTGCGCTTCTCGAGGTGCGAGGCGAGGCCTTCCTTAACCTCCGGCCCCATGAAGCCCAGCATCTCGAGCGCCGTCGAGGCGTCGAAGGAGGGCCCCATCATGCGCAGCCAGTTGTTGAGCGCGTACTTGGTGAAGCGGATCGAGGTCTGCGCCCCCTCGGCGAGCTTGGTCGCGACCTCGAGCCCCTTGGCTTCGAGCTGGTCGTCCTCCACGCACAGCGAGACGAGCCCGATGCGCTCGGCTTCCTCGCCGTCGACGGCCTCGCACAGCAGCAGGTAGTACTTGGCCTTGGCCATCCCGCAGAGCAGCGGCCACACGATCACGGCGTGGTCGCCGGCGGCGACGCCGAGCCTGGTATGGCCGTCGATGATCTTGGCCTTCTTCGAGGCGATCGAGACGTCGGCCAGGATGCCCGCGACCAGGCCCGCTCCGACGGCCGGCCCGCGCATGGTGCTGACGATCGGCTTGGAGCAGTTGATGACGTTGTAGACGATGTCGCGCGCTTCCTTCCAGGTGCGCAGCAACGCGTTGTAGTCCTTCATGTTGTTTTCGATGAGGTCGAAGTCGCCGCCGGCCGAAAACACCTTGCCGCCGGCGCCCTGGATGATCACGCAGTTGACCGTGTCGTCGCCGTCGATGTCGCGCCAGACATTGACCAGCTCGGTGTGCATGATCGCGTCGGTCGCGTTGTACTTGTCGGGCCGGTTCATGGTCACCCGCAGCACCTTGGGATGCGGGCGATCGAACAGCAGGCGCTGGTAGCGTTTTTGCCAGTCGGACATCGAGGTCTCCTCCGTTGCGGAGGAGCCTAGCACGCGGAGGGCCTAGCTCCAGCTAGCGCCGGATGTTGCCCGCGCTCCATTGGCCGGCATTGGCGAAACGGACGGCTTCTTCCGCCGCGCGAACCAACGCGCGTGCCTTCAGCACGCTCTCCTGGAACTCCGCCTCGAGGTCGGAATCGGCCACGACGCCGACGCCGGCCTGGACGTACATCGTGTTGTCCTTCACCAGGCCCGTGCGCAGCATGATGCAGGTGTCCATCGAGCCGTTGGCGGCGAAGTAGCCGGCGCAGCCGGCATAGATGCCGCGGCGCACCGGCTCGACCTCGTCGATCTCCGCCATCGCGCGCACCTTGGGCCCGCCCGACAGCGTGCCCGCCGGGAAGCCCGCCTTGAGGGCGTCGATTGCGTCCAGCCCATCCTCCAGGGTGCCCTCGACGTGGCTCGAGATGTGCTGGAGATGGCTGTACTTCTCGATGGTGAACTGCTCGACGACGCGCACCGAGCCGATCTTGGCGACCCGGCCCACGTCGTTGCGGGCGAGATCGAGCAGCATCAGGTGCTCGGCGTGCTCCTTGGGGTCGGCCAGAAGCTTGTCGGCCAGCTGCTTGTCCTCCTCCGGCGTGGCGCCGCGCCGGATCGTGCCGGCGAGCGGCCGGATGGTCACGGTGTTGTCGCGCAGGCGTACCAGGATCTCGGGGCTCGAGCCCACGATCGAGAAGTCGCCGTAGTCGAAGAAGATCAGGAACGGCGACGGGTTGATGCGGCGCAGCGCCCGGTAGAGCGACAGCGGCGGCAGGCTGAAGGGCAGCGAGAAACGCTGCGACGGCACGATCTGGAAGGCGTCGCCCGCGCGGATGTACTCCTTGCAGGTCGCGACCATCTTCTTGAAGTCTTCCTTCGACATGTTGGCCTGCGGCTCGGGCAGCTCGTCGAGCTCGCTGGCGCTGTCACGGCGGAAGGGCAGGGCACGCTCGAAGTCCGACACCGCGTCGGCCAGCCGCTCCTGCGCGGCTTCATAGGCGGCGCGTGCATTGACGCCGCCATCCGGCCAGGCCGGCGTCACCAGCGTGACGTTGTCCTCGAGGCGGTCGAAGATGCAGATGATGGTCGGCCGCACCATGATCGCGTCGGGCAGGCCGATCGGATCGGGGTTCTTGTCGGGCAGCCGCTCCATGTCGCGGACCATGTCGTAGCCCAGGAAGCCGAACAGGCCCGACGCCATCGGCGGCAGGCCGGGCGGCAGCTCCATCTGGCATTCGCGGATCAGGTGACGAAGCGTCTCGAGCGGCCGGCCGTCGAGCGGCTCGAAGGCCCGGGTGTCGCTGCGGGCATGGCGGTTGATCTCGGCCTGGCCCTTGCGGCAGCGCCAGATCACGTCCGGCTTGAACCCGATGATCGAATAGCGGCCGCGTACCGAGCCGCCTTCCACCGATTCCAGCAGGAACGAGTTGGCGCGACCGTCGCACAGCTTGAGATAGGCCGAGACTGGCGTCTCGAGGTCGGCGACCAGCTTGGTGGAGACGAGCTGCGGCTTGCCGGACTCGTAGGTGCCGGCGAAGGCGTCGAAGTCGGGCGAGATCGACATCGGGCTACGGCTGGCTCTGTGGCCGGAAGGCGGCGACGAAGGCGGCCTCGTCGACGGTGACGCCGTACTTGGTGCGCATGGCCGCGATCAGCTGCAGGATCAGGTCGTTGGCCACCATCGAATCGAGCTGCTTGCCGAAGCGGTCGACCGCCTCCTTGTCCTTGGCGAGATCGACCGGCTCGATCTGCTTCAGCCGGACCAGGACGCTGCCCTCGGCGGTGCGCACCGATTGCGTCTTGCCGTCCTGCAGCTTGAACAGCTCCTGCACGACGGGCTGGGTGAGGTAGTTGCCCTGGTCGGCCTCGAAGCGGCTGACGGGCTTGGTCGTCCGCATCTCCAGCCCGAGCTCCTTGGCGAGCGCCTCGAAGCCCGTGCCGCCATTGGCCTTCTCCAGCGCCTGCTTGACCTTGGCATCGGCCAACTTGCGGCGCTCTTCGGCCTGCCACGCCTCGGTCACCTTGGCCTCGACTTCGGTCAGCGCGGGGGTGCGGGCGGGCGTGACGCGGTCCGTGCGCACGATGAAGTATTCGCCGCGCGGGGTTTCCAGGAGCTCGCTCTCTGCGCTCTCGCGCGTGGCGAACGCCGCCTGGACCAGCTCGCTGGCGGCCGGACCGATCACGATCTGCTTGCCCTCGGCGTCCTGGCCGCGCGCATCGACGTTCTCATAGGTCTTGATCTTGAGGGCGAGATCCTCGGCGGCGGCCTTCATCGACTGCGTCTTGGCCAGCATGCGCTCGAAGTCGGTGACCTGCTTGATCAGCAGGTCGGGAGCCAATTGGGCGCGCAGCTCCTTTTCGAGCTTCTCCTTGACCTCCTCGAACGGCACTGCCTTGCCGGGCGTGATGCTGTTGATGCGCACGATGTGCCAGCCGAGCGGCGATTGGATCGGAGCCGGGCCGACGCCGACCGGCAGGTTGAACACGCCATCGGCCAGCGGCCCGGGCGGCAGGTCCTTCTTCGTCACCGGGCCGAGCTTGATGACGCCGTCGGTGGTGCCCAGGATCTCCTTGGTCGCGTCCTCCAGGGTCTTGCCGGCGGTGACGGCGGCGATGATCGCCTTGGCCTTGTCCTCGCTGTCCGCCATCGCCTGGTCGACGTCGCGCTTCTCGGCCGTGCCGAACTCACCCTGGCGGGCGTCGTATTCCTGCTTGACCATGTCCGCGGTCACGCCGACCTGCGGCGCTACGTCGTCGGCGGTCAACATGACGTAGGAGAAGGCCCGGTATTCGGGAATCTGGAAACGGGTCTTGTTGGCCTCGAAGTAGGCGTTGAGCTGCTCGGCGGTCGGCTTCGCGACGTCGACGACGATCGAGTCGGGGACGTAGATCGTCTCGGCGACGCGCCGCTCGGCCTCCATTTTGAAGATGTCGTCGCGCAACGACTTGGGTGCGAGCCCATCGGCGCGCACCGCGCCGAAGAGCTGGCTGGCCGCGATCTCGCGGCGGACGTCGGTGACGTACTGTGCCTCGCTGATGCGGGCCTGTTGCAGGCGGTTACGATAGAGCAGGGGATCGAACGAGCCGCCGGTGCCGGCGAACGCCGGATTGCGCCCAATGGCGGCGCGCACCTCGGCGTCGCTGACCACCAGGCCGAATTGCTGGATGGTGTAGTCGAGCACGGCGCGCTGGATGACTTCTTCGAGAGCACGCACGTGAAGGCCGAAGCGCAATGCCTGCTCCGGCTCGGGCCGCTGGCCGGTCTGGCGCTGGATGCCTTCGAGCTGGCGGTTGAACTGGTCCTTCACCTCGTTGATGGACACCGATGCGCCGCCGACCCAGCCGTAGAGCGGGATCTTGGTGCCGCCGACATGGGCGACCTCGGTGCTGCGGCCACCCATGCGCAGCATGTCGCCGACGCCCCAGAAGGCGAAGCTGACGATCAGCATGCCGAACAGGATGAACAGGATGATGAAGCGGGCGTACTTGCGGAACGTATTCACGGAACTGGCTTTATGACCGGGGGATCGGGCGTTTTGTCAGGCGGGCATGCCTACCACCCGACCCTGTGGCAGGCAACCAACGGGCCTGCTAGACAGCCGGCATACACGATCCGGGGATTCTCATGGCACGGACACGGCGGCCGCTGATTGCGGGCAATTGGAAGATGAACGGTCTTCGGGCCGACGGACTGGCCTTGGCAAAAGCCGTGGCCGACGGCGTGAAGCAGGCGGGCTGGAGCGATCGTGACGTGCTGGTGTGCCCGCCGGCGACCCTGGTCTTGGCGGTGGCGGACGCGGTGAAAGGCAGCGGCGTTCTGGTCGGCGGCGAGAACTGCCATGCCAAGGCCAACGGCGCGCATACGGGCGAGATCGCAGCCGAGATGCTGCGCGATTGCGGCGCCACCCATGTGATCGTCGGTCACTCCGAGCGGCGCGCCGACTGCGGCGAAACCGACGCCATCGTGCGGGCCAAGGCCGAGGCGGCCTGGCGCGCCGGACTGGTGCCCATCGTTTGCATCGGCGAGACGCTGTCCGAACGCGACGCCGGCAGGACGCTGGCGGTGCTGCAGAGCCAGCTCGAGGGCAGCGTTCCGGCAGGATCGACGGCGGCCAACCTGGTCGTGGCCTATGAGCCGGTCTGGGCGATCGGCACCGGCAAGACCCCGACCACCCCGGAGGTCGCCGCAGCCCACGCGCACATTCGCAAGGTGCTGGGTAGCCTGACGGGCGAGGCGGCACGGGTCCGACTTCTCTATGGCGGCTCGGTGAAGGGCAGCAATGCCGCCGAATTGCTGGCCGCGGGCGACGTCGACGGCGCCCTGGTCGGCGGCGCCAGCCTCAAGGCCGACGAATTTTTGGCTATCGCCAAGTCGGCCTAAAGGGGCTAGAAGCGCGCGCTGCCGGGGCAATTCCCCAGCCTGGCGGGCGAGCGGGTCATCCTCATCTAGGCACTGGACGAAATGGACGCGGTTCGAGGCTTTCTGCACGATTGGCGGCTGGTGTTGCTGATCATTCATGTCGGCGTCACCGCCGCGATGATCGTCGTCATCCTGCTCCAGCGCAGCGAAGGCGGCGGGCTGGGCATGGGCCGCACTGACGCGCTGTTCTCGGTGCGCGGGCAGGCCAACGTGCTGTCGCGCATGACCGCAATCTTCGCCACGGCCTTCTTCGCGCTCAGCCTGATCATGGCATGGAGCATGACCGACACGCAGCGTAACGCGCGGTCGATCATGGATCGCGTGCCGGCGACGCCGAGCGTGCCCGGCGCTCCCGCCGCCGGTGGCGCTGCTCCGGCGCCGGCGGCGCCCGCCGCTCCGGCGGCTCCGTCCGCCCCGCCCCGGTAGGAACAAGCACAATGCCGCCCCGTTCCGTCCGCCGAAGCTTCTCCGGCGGAGGGATATCCCCATGGCCGCGCACCACGATGTTTTGTATGCTGTAAGCCCATGACGCGCTTTATTTTCATAACGGGCGGCGTGGTTTCCTCGCTTGGCAAGGGTCTTTCATCGGCGGCGCTGGGGGCGTTGCTGCAGGCGCGCGGGTATCGCGTCAGGCTGCGCAAGCTCGACCCGTATCTCAACGTCGATCCCGGCACGATGAGCCCTTACCAGCATGGCGAGGTCTTCGTGACCGACGACGGTGCCGAATCGGATCTCGATCTCGGCCACTACGAACGCTTCACCGGCGTCGATGCTCGCCAGAGCGACAACGTCACCACTGGCCGCATCTATTCGACGGTGATCGCCAAGGAGCGTCGCGGCGAATATCTCGGCGCGACCGTGCAGGTGATCCCGCACATCACCGATGCCATCAAGGAGTTCATCGTCGCCGGCACCGAGCAGGAGGAGTTCGTGCTGGTCGAGATCGGCGGCACGGTGGGCGACATCGAAGGCTTGCCGTTCCTCGAAGCCATCCGCCAGCTCGGCAACGAGCTCGGGCGCGAGCGCACGATGTTCGTGCATCTTACCTTGCTGCCCTGGGTGCCGACGGCGGGCGAGCTCAAGACCAAGCCGACCCAGCACTCGGTGAAGGAGCTCCTGAGCGTCGGCATCCAGCCCGACCTGCTGGTGTGCCGTTCAGGCGACAGGGAGATTCCTGCCAACGAGCGGCGCAAGATCGCCCTGTTCTGCAACGTCAAGCCGGAGCGCGTCATCGAGGCGCGCGACGTCGACACGATCTACCAGGTGCCGATCGCCTACCACGAGCAGGGCTTCGACGCCGAGGTCTGTCGCTATTTCGGTCTCGATGCCGACAAGGAGCCGAACCTCGAGCGGTGGCGCGGCGTGGTGCGTTCGGTGCGCGAGCCCGAGGGCAAGGTCACCATCGCCGTGGTCGGCAAGTACACGGTGCTGCTCGACGCCTACAAGTCGCTCAGCGAGGCGCTGACGCACGGCGGCTTCGGCAGCAACGTGAAGGTCGGCCTCGAGTGGATGGACTCCGAGATCTTCGAGCGCGACGACGCCGTCAGCCACCTCGAGCATGTGCATGGCATCCTGGTGCCGGGCGGCTTCGGCGAGCGCGGCACCGAGGGCAAGATCCATGCGGTGCAGTTCGCGCGCGAGCGCAACGTGCCGTTCCTCGGCATCTGTTTCGGCATGCAGATGGCGGTGATCGAGGCCGCGCGCAACCTGCTTGGCCTGGACGGCGCCTCGTCGACCGAGTTCGGGCCCTGCGAGGATGCCGTGGTCGGCCTGATGACCGAGTGGATGAAGGGCAATCAGCTCGAGACGCGCTCGGCCAGCGGCGATCTCGGCGGCACGATGCGGCTCGGCGCCTACCCCGCCCATCTGCGCCCGGGCACGAAAGTGCACGACATCTACGGCCGTGACGTGATCAGCGAGCGCCATCGCCACCGCTACGAGGTCAACGTCAACTACAAGGATCGGCTCGAGCAGGTCGGGCTGCGCTTCTCCGGCATGTCGCCCGACGGCTTGCTGCCCGAGATCGTCGAGATCCCCGACCATCCCTGGTTCATCGGCGTCCAATATCATCCCGAGCTGAAGTCCCGGCCGTTCGCGCCCCATCCGCTGTTCTCGTCATTCATCGGGGCGGCCAAGGCGCAGAGCCGGCTGGTGTAGCGCGCGTAGCCGGTGTCCCCTCACCAGGTGAAGCGGATGCCGACGTTCAGCGCATGGTTGTCGTAGGCGCTGCCGATTTCGCCATCGTAGCGAACATAGAGCTGGGTCGCCTCGGCAAGCTCCGTCGTGAGCGAGAAGCCAACTACAGCGGCGTCGCGCTGCGGCCTGGCGCCGTAGACGGTGAAGGCGGCGGCCGGCGCGCCGGCGAATGCCGTGGTGATCGGTCGGCCGGTGTCGGCATATTCGTGCAGCCAGCCCAATCGAAGTGCGAGGCCGAGCTGCTTGGTGTTGCCCAAGTCGATGGCGCCCGCCAGATCGAAGCCGAGGGTGCTGCGCAGCGAATTCGTCGTTTGCTGGGCCGTGTTCAGGTTGAGCGAGTTGGCGCCCCATTCGGAGAAGGCATTCTGCATCACGCTCGAGGCTTGCAGACGGGCGAACGGCGTGACGGTCGCCGACGCGGGTGCATAGACGCCGATCTTGTAGCCGGTTTCGACCTGGCCCAGGGCCTGGTTGGCGCCGGTGCTCCCGTTGGCGGTGCGCGGCTGCAGGCCCGGAATGGCGATCTGACGTTGCAGCTGGTTGCTGGTGTAGGCGTAGCCTGCCAGAGCGTCGGCATAGAACGAGCCACGGGTGAAAGAACCGTAAGCCGTGGCGAAAATGCTGTCCGTCCAGCCGCGGCCCTGGAAGCCGTTCACCCACTGATTGCCTGCGACGTAGCCCGTTCCGAATCCGACCAGAAGGCTTGGATCGAGCCGGTAGTCGAGGCCTGCCGCGGCACCGCCGAGACTGTAGGTGAGGGAGGACGCATTCGAATCGCCCGCGACGCTGCCGAGGCCGCCGATCGCGCTCGCCCAGGCGCCCCATGGGCTTGCCGCCTCGCAGCTCTCGAAGTTGCAGGCGCTTGCCAGTGCCTGGCGCTGGCCGCTGCCGGCGGCGCCGCGCGCTACGGCCATTTGCTGACCAACCGCCTTCATGAACAGGCTGGTGCCCTGCGTGTTGGTGGTGCCGAAATCGGCGTAGGGTTGCCCGCTGATGGCGTCCAGCGCGGCCGGCGCCTGTGCGGTGCTGAGGCCGGCCAGCGCATTGAGCACGTTCCCGAAATCGCCCGTGGCATTGGCCGGCGCCTGATCGAGGGCGGTGCCGACGGCGTATTGGTTGCTGGTCTGCGCGCCCGAGGCGAACGAGCCCAGCAGCAGGCTGAGGTACACGTTGTTGGCGTCGTAGCCCAGGAAGGGACGCAGGAAGGCGAAATTGCTGGTGACGCCCGAGTAGGTCCCGGTGAGGCCGCCCGCGGCGCTGAGTATGGTGTAGGTCGTGCCGCGACTGTAATTGCCGGGCTGGGCCAGCACTTGCACCGTGCCGCCATTGAGGGTGGCGCCCCCGCTGACGTTGATCCTGTCGCTCTGTCCCGCGTTGTTGGCCTCGACCTGATAGACGCTGCCGGCGTTCTGCACGAAATTGCCGCTCACCGTCAGGGTGCCGATCGAGTTGCCGGGTGCCACGGTGCCGCTCACGACGGTCGACGGGAGGATGCCAGTGCCGCGGAGTGTCGCGTCCCGGTCGACGAAGACGCCGCTCGAACTCGTCAGGTTGCCGTTGGCCACGAGCGCGCCGCGCCGCACGGTGGTGGCGCCGCTGTAGCTCGTCGTGCCGCCGATCGTCAGTATCCCGGACCCGACCTTCTCGACATCGCGCGAGGCGTAGATGCCGTTGGTCAGGATCGAGTCGGACGGCGCCGAATCGTTGTCGGCCAGGCCGAAGCGCAGAACTCTCGCTGTCGGGAAGTAGGTCGTCGTGTCGTAGAGCACCCAGGCACCGCGACCGAACAGGCTCATCGCCAGCACGTCGACGGTCGGATTGTAGGCCATCTGATAGATGAAAGTGTTGGGCAGGCCGAACCCGAACGGGCGCCAGTTCGCAAGGTTGCCCACCGAGTCGCTGTCCGCGACAGCCAGCGGGCTCTGGCCGCCGACGACGTTGCTGATGCCGCCGACCAGCAGAGCGTTGACGCCGTTGTTGGAGATGAACTCGAGCGACGTCGGCAAGGCGATGTTCAGCGCCGTCAGGTTGGTCGTCAGGTTGCTGAAATTCGCGCCTGCATTGGTGGTGCCCCACAGGTTTGTCTGGTCGACGGCGAAGAACCGCGCCTGGGCGCGGTTGTCGAACACGACCGAGGTGGGCGTGCCGCCGCCATAGGCAGTGGGAGCGAGCGAGCCCGGCGCGCCCGTCGCGCTGAAATAAACACGGCCATTGTTCGCCCCGGCAAGCAAGGCATTGGGGTTGTCATTGGTCCCGTAGGCCAGTGCGGTGACGATATTGTTGGTTACCCCGGGGGTGATCGTGGAGAACGGCGTGCCGAGATTCGTCAGAACGAGTCTGTCGCTGTCGGCATTGGCATCGGTCGTCGTGTAGATGTAGTTGGTGCCGAGAGCGATCATGGTCGGGTCGACCTTGTTCAGCACGAGCTTGCTGGCGCCGGGCAGGCAGCCGGTCGCCAGGATGTTGCAATTTGCCGTGAAGTCGTTCGGCTCGAAGCCGAAGATTCTTCCTGTCTTGTTCGTCGACGGCAGGCACCCGCCCGTCGTCGTGAAGCATGTGTCGGCAACGACGTTGCCCCGAGCATCGACGGTCCAGCGCGTCAAGGACGAGAGCCACTGGGAGCTGGTATAGAGCGCGCTTTGATCGGAACGGGTCCTGTCGTTCACTGCGGCGGCGTTGTGGCCGTCGCCTCCGCCGATGGCGGTGTACAGCGTACCGCCGCGCTCGCGTTGGTAGGCCGTGCCGGTGTCCTGTGACGACGCCACCAGCCGCTTGCTGACGGCGTCGAATGCAATTGCATAAGCCTCGGTCACCTGAAGGGTCGACGTGTTGAGGCCTGTCCATGCGCCGTCGTTACCCAGCGGGTTGGTGCGGACATAGACGCCACCGTCGCCCACCAGGACCAGCCGCCCGCGGGCGTCGAAGGAGAAGGCCCTGGCGTCGGGGTGGGCCGTCGACCCGTTGGTGGTGCCGCCGAGGGTCAACGGTTCGACGACCGAACTGCCATTGGGATTCAACACGACCCGGTAGGCGGCGAGCGTGTCGGCACCATTGGCGTTCACGTCGGTGCCCCCGACATAGACGACGTTGGAATTGTTGGGGTCGATGGCCAGCGCCAGGAACCTGTTTGAATTGTTGCCTGGATAAGCGGTGCTGGAGGGAATCGAGAGTTGGGTCCATGTCTGGCCGTTGTCCTTCGACAGCATCAACGTCTGGAGCTGACCACCGCTGTTGTTGTTGAAGGTCGTATAGAGCCCGGCCACGATGGAGCCGTTGGGGCCGCTAGCCAGGCGCGCGGTCTGTCCGACGGGAATGGACAGGACCGGCGCCGCGCCCCAGCTCTGGCCGGAATTGCCGCTGAGCCAGACGCCGTTGTTGCCGGCGTTTGTCGAACTGACGACGGCATAGAAATTGTTCAGGTTGCCGGGGTCGGCCGCCAGGGACGTCACGGCGACGTTTCCGACGCCGGATCCGAACGTCACGGCCTGAAAGCTGGCGCCGCCATTCGTGCTTCGATAGAGGCCGCCGGCAGCGGACTGTCGCAGGGGTTCCGATGCGGCGGCGAGAATGGTGCTGCCGCGTACGGCGACACCGACGATGCTGGTGGTTGGCAGGCCTTGGCTGAGCTCGTTCCACGACGCGCCGCCGTTGCTGCTGTATAGGAGGCCGATCCTAGGGCCGCCCAGGCTGCTGCTCGACGTGACGCCGGTCCCTGCGACCAGGACGCTTGAGTTGGTTGGATCGGTGGCGAGGCTGGCGATCGACAGCGAGCGCTGGTTGTCGCTGAGCGGCGTCCAGGTCGCACCGCCGTCGCGCGTCGCCCATACGCCGCCATTGACCGCACCGATGTACATGAGGTTCGCGTTCGTAGGGTCGGTGATGATCGCCTGTATGGCGCCGGCCGACGTGCCGTTGGGCGGCGCGTCGCCGCTCTGGACGATGGGCGTTGGCCCGAAGTGGGGCGATGGGCCCTGCGGGAGGAAGGTCTGCGCTGCCGCAGCGGTTGCCCAAAGGGGGCTGAAGAGCGCCAAGAGCAAACTTGCACGTACGCTCCATGGCCGGCCCGCTATCGGCGGACCAAATCTGTGTCGAAGCATCCGACCGGCATGCTAACAATGAAACACTCTAGTGTCTGCCGATGGCGACCGCCCCGCCGCTCGTTAGCACTTGCAACACAGGGATGGTGCCGGGGCAGGGGACGGGCGGGGATGCCGCCTCTGGTTCGCGACGTATTTCCGTCATGTTTGTAGGCTGGAGTTGCTGGTTATGAACCGCATTCTTGGGCTTTTCCTCTTTGCCGCCATCGCGGTGGCGCCGCATGCGTGGTCGCAGGCCGCCGCACAATCCCAGGGCAAGGCCGAGCGTCGCGATGCGATCTTCCTGCGTTTCCCGGAAATGGCGCAGCGCTACTGGGAAAATACCGAGACCAATGCCGCGAGCCACAAGGTGGTCGCCGTGCCGATGCCGCGTCAGTGCACGTTCCTCTATGCCGACGCCTACTCCAAGGGCCAGATGAGCGAGCGCGAAGTCCAGCAGCTGGCGCTCTCGAGCTGCAACCGCAAGCTTTCGGAGCTGGGGCCGCTGGGCGAGAACTACGGCGTCGACTGCCGCTGCCAGGTCGTGATCAGCGACGAGCACTATGCCGTGCCGCGCAACACGCTACCGACCGAATCCTACGGCCCGGCGTCGATTTTCTACCGTGACGCGACCGGCAACGTCGCCCGTCTCAACGGCCTTGCCCGCTACGGCGCCCTGATCGGCCGTGACCGTTCGGTCACCTTCAAGGTCGACAACGCGCGCGGCGAGCAGGTCTGCGAAGGCACCTTCACGAACGATTCGCCGGCGAGCGGCCGCTATTCGATGTCGTGCTTCGGCGGCAAGTTCAGCAGCAACGGCAACTACCAGAGCAAGACCGGTTCCCCCAACGACCACATCGTCGCCCGCGGCCACACCGGACAGGGCCAGCCCGTGTCGATGGTGATCGGCCTGCCGGCCCAGCTCGCCGGTGGCCTCTATGGCGGTATCTGACATGCGCATCCTCGCTGTCCTCGCCATCGCCGCGTTCGCCCCCGCCGCTGCGCTGGCTCAGAGCGCCGGCGAGGTCGAGCGCTGCTTCCAGAATCCCGCAGCCTGCAGCCAAGGCGGCGGAGGAGGAGGAGGGGCCGCAGCTCAGGCGCCCGCGGGCGGTGGCGGCGGCCAGGCGGCCACCCGGCCGGCCGCCCCGGCGCCCGACTACGCCACCGTGCTGCAAAGCCCCGATCCCGAACGCCGCAAGCTTCAGGAATCGCTGCGCACTCTCGACAAGTACAACGGCCCGATCGACGGCAACCTGCAGTCCGACGCCACGGTGAAGGCGATCCAGGAGTGGCAGCGCGGCCGTGGCTTCAATCCCGTCGGCAAGCTGACGCCGCAGGAGGCGCAGCAGCTCAATGCCGAGGCCGCGCGCACGCCGATCCGGCGCGTCGATCCTTCCACTCAAACCGCCGCCGCGTCACCCGCGCCGACACCCTTGCAGCCGCCGCCGAAGTCCAACGCCGATGCCCTCAAGGAGCTGCAGGCGCGCCTGGCCGAACGTCGCAAGGCGGCCGAGCCCAAGGCCGAGGCGGCGACGCAGTCGCTGATCCGAGATCTCAAGGCCTATGTCGCGGCCGACGGCAAGGGCGTGGCGGGCGAGCAGTTCGCCGGATTCGCCAAGTGGTATGCCGACACCAAGGCCGACGGCCGCGTGGTCGGCGAGATCGCGCCGGTGATCGACGACTACGGCGACGCCAGGGCCGGCGCCGCAGTGGCGAGCGAAGTGCTGCTCGAGACCAAGAAGGGCGCGAGCAATCAGTCGCACTGCCTGGTCTTCGCCTGGATCGAGGGGACTCCGCGCAAGAATCCGCAGGTCTTCTCCTGCGACGACGTCGCCGGTGTCGAGAAGTGGAAGACCGACCAGTCGCTCAAGAGCGCCTGGCGCTAAACTCGCCGGATCGCGGGCCTCCAGGCCCGCTTGTCCTCTGTCCCCCTGACCGAAGCTAAGGACCTCATCGCCGCTGGCAACAGGCATGAGAGCCTTCGCTACTACGCTCATGATGACATGAGGCGGGCCGGAGACCCGCGCTGCCGAGCCACTTTCCCGTCACTTGCTCCTACCCGGCCCGCCCGCTAGACAAGCCGCGCCACGAAGGAGTCTTAGCCCGATGAGCGTTATTGCCGATGTCCGCGCCCGCGAAATCCTAGACAGCCGCGGCAATCCCACGGTCGAGGTCGAGGTCGAGCTGGACAGCGGCGCCATGGGCCGCGCGGCGGTGCCGTCCGGCGCCTCGACGGGCGCGCACGAGGCGGTCGAGCTGCGCGACGGCGACAAGAAGCGCTATGGCGGCAAGGGCGTGCTGAAAGCGGTCGCCGCGGTGAATGCCGAGATCATGGATCTGCTGGCCGGTCTCGACGCGCGCGAGCAGATCAAGATCGACCGCGCCCTGATCGAGCTCGACGGCACGCCCAACAAGGGCCGCATCGGCGCCAACGCCATTCTCGGCGTGTCGCTGGCCGTGGCCAAGGCCGCGGCGATGGATGCCGATCTGCCGCTCTACCGGTACGTCGGCGGCAGCCAGGCCTCGGTGCTGCCGGTTCCGATGATGAACATCATCAACGGCGGCGTTCACGCCGACAATCCGATCGACATCCAGGAATTCATGATCATGCCGGTGAAGGCCGACCGCTTCGCCGAGGCGCTGCGCATGGGCTCGGAGGTTTTCCACGCCCTGAAAGGCCAGCTCCACGATGCCGGCCACAACACCAATGTCGGCGACGAGGGCGGCTTCGCGCCCAACCTCGCTTCGGCCGACGAGGCGTTGGGCTTCATCATGAAGTCGATCGAGCAGGCCGGCTACAAGCCCGGCGACGACGTCGTGCTGGCGCTCGACCCGGCGTCGACCGAATTCTTCAAGAAGGGCAAGTACGAGCTCGAAGGCGAGAAGAAGTCGCTCGATCAGGCCGGGATGGTCGAGTACTACGCCGACCTCGTGAAGCGCTATCCGATCGTGTCGATCGAGGACGGCATGGCCGAGGACGACATGGCCGGCTGGAAGGCGATCACCGACAAGCTCGGCAAGAAGGTTCAGCTCGTGGGCGACGATCTGTTCGTCACCAACCCCAAGCGACTTGCGCAGGGCATCAAGGACGGGCTTGCCAACGCCATCCTGGTGAAGGTCAACCAGATCGGCACGCTGACCGAGACGATGGAAGCCGTGTCGATGGCACGCCACGCCTCGTACGGCGCCGTGATGTCGCATCGCTCGGGCGAGACCGAGGATTCGACCATTGCCGACCTCGCCGTCGCCACCAACTGCGGGCAGATCAAGACGGGCTCGCTGTCGCGCTCCGATCGTCTTGCGAAGTACAACCAGCTCCTGCGCATCGAAGAGCAGCTCGGACCGCAGGCGCGCTACGCCGGCGCTTCGATCTTGCGCGGTCGTTGATCGGCCGTAGCCTATCCAGGCTCGACGGCAACCTCGTAGTGGGTCGCGAAGTCGTCGAACGACGAGAGCACGGCGCGGGCCTCGGGTTCCACGACCGACGTGGAGATATCCGGGCCGGTGAAAGCCTCGATCGAATGGCGTGACCGCCACAGGGTCACGGCCAGGAACTCCGTCCGTCCCTCCACCTCGCGGCGCAGCAGCCAGGCGCCGCGATGCCCCTCGAGATTCTTCAAGGAAGGCACGACCGTTTCGGCGAAGTGGCGGAAATAGCCGTCGGCTTCGGCGGTCTCGGCGCGTCCGCGCCACAGGCGGGCGATCATGTCAGCTCACTCCTCCGAGCTTGCAGGATGGGATCGGAGGCGGGCGCGGTATTGGCTAAAATTGGTCCGGCCGGTATTTTCGGCCATGGCGCGCAGCGATCCCAGGAACTCGACGGAATACTGGTGGGACCGGCATTTCACGGGTCTCAGCCTGCTGCGCGCGGACTTCACGACTCATGAATATCCGCCGCACACCCACGAGGCGCTGGTCGTGGCCATCACCGAGAACGGCGGCTCGGTGGTCAAGAGCCGTGGCAAGGTCGAGGAGGCGACCCCCTCGACGCTGTTCGTGTTCAATCCCGCCGAGCCGCACGCCGGCTGGATGGGGTGGAGCGCGCGCTGGACGTACCGATCGATGTATCTGACGCAAGCCGCACTCGACCATCTCGCGGGCGGGCTCGGCATCGAGCATGTGCCGTACTTCACGCACAACATCTTCGCCGACCGCGACCTGATCGAAGCCTTCATGGCGATGCATCGGGCCATCGAGGAAGGCCGAGACGTGTTGTGCGAGCGCGAGCTGCTGGTCGGCAGCTTCGGCCGACTGTTCCAGCGCCATGGCAGCGGCGGCAGCCGCATCCAGCCGGCGCCGATCGACCGGCTGCTCCTCGAGCGCGTGAAGGATCGGATGCACGCCGACTATGCCTCGGAGTTGCGGCTGGAGGATCTGGCCGCCGAGATCGGGCTGACGACCTTCCAGCTGATCGGCCTGTTCAAGCGTACGGTCGGCCTCACGCCGCACGCCTACCTGACGCAGGTTCGCCTCAACATGGCGTGTCGCCGCCTGCGTCATGCACCGGTGCTCGCCGATGTCGCGACCGGCGTCGGCTTCTATGACCAGAGCGCCCTCAACAAGCATTTCAAGCGCTGCTACGGCATCACTCCGACGCAATTCGCGCGCGCCGCGGCAGCGGCTTAGTGCCGGTGCGTTCCCGGGACGCCGACAATTTTCGCCAATACCGCCGATGCGGGGTTGGCTAATCAGGTCGCATGCATCTCTTTTGCCATGAGCAGCCTGAAACCCTGACCGTGCAGACGGATGTGACCGATGCGCGGCCCGGCAAGGTCGCGCTGGTCCAGACACCGTTCTATCCTGGTGGAGGCGGGCAGCTCGCCGATCGCGGGGTCATCCGCTGGCAAGGCGGCGAGGCGAAGGTGGTGGGCTTCGAGGTCTCCGCCGGCAAGCTGTGGCACATGCTCGACAGCCAGAGCGAGGTCGCGGGCGCTGTCGAGGTGGCAGTCGATCCCGACTTCCGACGCATGATGCGGCAACTCCACACCGACACGCACATCCTGAACGCGCTGGTCTTCCAGGCCTTCGACGGCGCGTTGGTGACCGGCGTGCAGATGGCGGACGACGGCACGGCGCGCATGGACTTCGACATCCAGGGTGCTGACAGCGACCGTTTGCGGGCGCTGGAGGGCCCGATCAACGATCTCATTCGTCAGGACATTGCGGTCAGGTTCGCCTATGTACCGATGCACCAGGCACAGGCAGAGCCCGGGCTGATTCGCAGCCGGTCCGTGGCGCCGCCGCCCACGCCGGACGGCACTGTCCGTATCGTTGAGATCGTCGGGCTCGACCGCCAGGCCTGCGGTGGCACGCATCTGGCCTCGAGCGGCGGCTCGCCACCGGTCCGCATCCTCAAGATCGACAACAAGGGGCGGCATAACCGGCGGGTGCGGATCGGACTTTCGTGAACTGTCCTCGTGACCGCGCTGGTCGGCCGGACGTTGCCCTACGTCCCGAAAAACCTTGACTTCACAACACCATATGTTGCCTTATGCCGTCAGGAAGTCGGCATATGTTGTTGCGGCCACGTCAGATACTGGCCCCGATCATCTTCGCGACGGTGTTCGGGTATTTCGGCTATCACCTGGTGAACGGTGATCGCGGCCTGCTCGCAATGGTCTATTTGCAGCGTGAAGTGCTGGTCGCGGAGCAGAACCTTGCCGAGGCCGAGACGACGCGAAAGATCTGGGAGCGGCGCGTTGCTGCGTTGCGCAACCAGAGCCTCGATCCCGACATGCTCGATGAACGGGCCCGAGTGCTGTTGAACTTTTCGCGCAAGGACGACATCGTCATCTTCACGCCGACGCGTTAGGGCTTTCGTTCCACGCATCATGACGCTTTGATCAGGTTCGCCTCGCGGCCGCCTGAAACAAACTGTCCTGCGTGAAGGGCGCCTTGCAAACAATCTCTCAAATGCTGCGGCGCACGCGCAGGCAGCTGGTTTTTTGCTGGTAGATCAACCACATCGCTCCAGGCGATGCTATAAGCGCCAACGGGATGGAAGCGTTTCTCCCTTGGCTGCTGGCGGCCGGAGGAGAGTGCCTCCAGTGGTGACTAGGAGACCCGCAATTCCGGTCGGATGGCGCCGCAGCCGTTCCATTCGACCGAAGCTGCGCAAGCGAAGGGGAATTCCATGGCGAAGCCGGCCACGAAGCCGAAGGTCGACTCTTCTTCCGCCAAGCCGACGGCATCGACCAAGCCTCCGGGCGCCGGCGACAACAGCGTGACCGCCGACCAACTCAAATCCTTCTACCGCGACATGCTGCTGATCCGCCGCTTCGAGGAGCGCGCCGGCCAGCTCTACGGCATGGGCCTGATCGGCGGCTTCTGCCATCTCTATATCGGCCAGGAAGCGGTCGTCGTCGGCATGCAGTCCACGATCAAGCTGGGCGACGCCATCATCACCTCCTACCGTGATCACGGCCACATGCTGGCGGCCGGCTTGGACCCGAAGGGCGTGATGGCCGAGCTGACCGGGCGGGCCAGCGGCTATTCCAAGGGCAAGGGCGGCTCGATGCACATGTTCAGCCGCGAGAAGCATTTTTATGGCGGCCACGGCATCGTCGGCGCCCAGGTGCCAATCGGCACGGGGTTGGCCTTCGCCCACAAATACAACGGCAACGATAACGTCTCCCTGACCTACTTCGGCGACGGCAGCGCCAACCAGGGCCAAGTCTACGAGGCAATGAACATGGCGGCCCTCTGGAAGTTGCCGGTCGTCTACGTGATCGAGAACAACCGCTACGGTATGGGCACCTCCGTCGAGCGCGCCTCGGCGGTCACCGAGCTCTACCGCCATGGCGAATCCTTCGGCATTCCCGGCGAGCGCGTCGACGGCATGGACGTCGTCGCCGTGAGAGCCGCGGGCGAGAAGGCGGTCGACCATGCGCGCAACGGCGGTCCGTACATCCTCGAGATGCAGACGTATCGCTACCGCGGCCACTCGATGAGCGATCCGGCCAAGTACCGAACCAAGGAAGAGGTCGACAAGTATCGCAACGAGCGCGATCCGATCGATCATGTGAAGAAGCTGTTGCTGGATGGAAAGATGACCGACGAGGCCGCGTTGAAGGCGGTGGATGCCGAGATCCGCAAGATCGTGAACGACTCTGCCGAGTTCGCCCAGCACAGCCCCGAGCCCGACCCGTCCGAATTGTGGACCGACGTGCTGGTCGGAGCCTGACATATGTCCATCCAGGTTCTGATGCCGGCCCTCTCGCCCACCATGACCGAGGGCAAGCTGGCCAAGTGGCATGTGAAGGTCGGCGATGCGGTCAAGGCGGGCCAGGTCGTCTGCGAGATCGAGACCGACAAGGCGACCATGGAAGTCGAGGCGGTCGACGAGGGCGCGGTCGCCCAGATCCTGATCGAGGAAGGAACCGAAGGCGTCAAGGTCAACGCGCCGATCATGGTCCTTGCCGCCGAAGGCGAGAGTGTCGAGGCCGCTGCCAAGGCGCAGCCGCAGCCGTCGGCGCCGCCGCGGGCCACGGCGGCCAAGGCCGATGTTCCCAACACCGAGGGCAAGCCAAAGGCCGAACTGCCGCCGCAACACGCGGCGCCGCCAGCATCTCCGCCGCCTGCCGCCGAGCCGGAGTGGAAGGGCAAGACGGTCCACATGACGGTTCGCGAGGCCCTACGCGATGCCATGGCCGAGGAGATGCGCCGCGACGGCAGCGTCTTCCTGATGGGCGAGGAGGTCGCACAATACCAGGGTGCCTACAAGGTGAGCCAGGGCCTGCTGGAGGAGTTCGGCGCCAAGCGCGTGATCGATACGCCGATCACCGAGCACGGCTTCGCCGGCCTGGGCGTCGGCGCGGCCTTCGGCGGGCTGAAGCCGATCGTCGAGTTCATGACCTTCAACTTCGCCATGCAGGCGATGGACCAGATCATCAATTCGGCGGCCAAGACGCACTACATGTCGGGTGGCCAGATGACGAGCCCGATCGTCTTCCGCGGTCCCAACGGCGCCGCCGCGCGTGTCGGTGCCCAGCATTCGCAGTGCTACGCGAGCTGGTACGCGCATGTCCCGGGCCTGCGTGTGGTGGCGCCATGGAGTGCCGCCGACGCCAAGGGGCTGCTCAAGGCCGCGATCCGCGATCCCAACCCGGTGATCTTCTTGGAGAACGAGATCCTCTACGGCCAGTCGTTCGACGTGCCGGAGGATCCCGATTTCGTGCTGCCGATCGGCCGCGCCAAGATCGAGCGGCCGGGCAAGGATGTCACGATCACTGCCTTCTCGATCATGGTCGGCAAGGCGCTGGCTGCCGCCGAAGAGCTCGCCAAGCAGGGCATCGACGCCGAGGTGATCAACCTCAGGAGCCTGCGCCCGTTCGATACCGAGACGATCGTCAACTCGGTCAAGAAGACCAATCGGCTCGTCTCGGTAGAGGAGGGCTGGGCCTTCGCCGGCATCGGCTCGGAACTCGCCGCCCAGATGATGGAGCAGGCCTTCGACTGGCTCGACGCGCCGGTCAAGCGCGTGCACGGCGCCGACGTGCCGCTGCCTTACGCCGCCAATCTCGAGAAGATGGCCCTGCCGCAGCCCGAGAATATCGTCGAGGCTGCCCGCGAAGTCTGCAATCGCTGACGCGGGACCAAGACCATGTCGATCAACATACTGATGCCCGCACTGTCGCCCACCATGACGGAGGGCAAGCTTGCCAAGTGGCACGTCAAAGAAGGCGATACCGTCAAATCCGGCCAGGTGATCTGCGAGATCGAGACCGACAAGGCGACCATGGAGGTCGAGGCGGTCGACGAGGGCAAGGTCGGCCAGATCGTCGTCGCTGAAGGCACCGAGGGCGTGAAGGTGAACGCCGTGATCGCCATCCTGCTGGAGGAGGGCGAGAAGGAAGTGCCCAAGGGCGCCACGGCGCCCGCCGATGCCCCTGCCGCCGCGCAGCCCGCACCCGTTGCAGCGGCGCCTGCTGCTGCGCCCGCTCCCGCCGCACCCAAGGCAGCGCCCGCGGCCGCTCCGGCGCCGCAGCCAACTGCGGCCTCAGGCGGCGCGCGCATCTTCGCGTCGCCGCTCGCCAAACGCATCGCCGCCGAGAAGGGACTGGACCTTTCGCGCATTAAGGGCAGCGGGCCGAACGGCCGCATCGTCAAAGCCGACGTTGAATCCGCCAAGCCAGGTGCCGCGGCTCCCGCAGCCGCTCCGGCGCCTCGTCCGGCACCGGCGGCTGGCGCACAGCCAGTGTTCGTGGCGCCGGGCGACACGCGCGTGCCGCACACCTCGATCCGCAAGGTCATCGCGCGACGCATGCTCGAGTCCAAGCAGACGGTGCCGCACTTCTACCTGACGGTCGATCTCGAGATCGACGCGCTGCTGGCGGCGCGCCAGGCGATCAACGCCGTGGCCGAGAAGAAGGGCACCAAGGTCTCGGTCAACGACATGATGATCAAGGCCTGCGCCAAGGCGCTGCGCGATCATCCCGAGTGCAACGCCTCGTGGACCGAGGACGAGATGATCCAGTACGGCGCGGTCGACATATCGGTCGCCGTTGCCACCGACCGGGGCCTGATCACGCCGATCGTGCGCAACGCCGACATGAAGGGGCTTGCCCAGATTGCGACCGAGATGAAGGACCTCGCCGCCCGCGCCAAGGCCGGCAAGCTCAAGCTGGAAGAATTCCAGGGCGGCGGCTTCACCATCTCCAATCTCGGCATGTTCGGCATCAACAGCTTCGCGGCGATCATCAACCCGCCTCAGGCGATGATCCTTGCCGTCGGCATGGGCGAGGAGCGGGCAGTGGTGCGCAAGGGCCAGGTCGTCGCCCGCAACATGATGACCTGCACGCTCGCGGTCGACCACCGCGTGGTCGACGGCGCCATGGGCGCGCAGTACCTGCAGACGCTGCGCGCCTACGTCGAGCAGCCCGCCTCCATGCTGGTCTAGGAGCGCACCATGGCCGACACCAGCTTCGACATCATCATCGTCGGCGGCGGGCCGGGCGGCTACGTCGCCGCCATCCGCGCCGCCCAGCTCGGCATGAAGACCGCCGTCGTCGAGCGCGAGCACATGGGCGGCATCTGCCTCAATTGGGGCTGCATCCCGACCAAGGCACTGCTGCGTACGGCCGAGGTTTACGGCCTGATCAAGCATGCCGATTCGTTCGGCCTGTCGGTCAAGGACGTCTCCTACGATCCCAAGAAGATCGTCGAGCGCTCGCGCAAGGTGGCGAACCAGCTCAGCAACGGCGTCAAGGGGCTGATGCGCAAGAACAAGATCACGGTGTTCGATGGCACGGCCAAGCTTGCCGTGGCGATGAACGACAAGAGCAACCTCACGCTCACCGCCAAGAACGTGATCCTGGCGACCGGCGCGCGCGCCCGTCAGCTTCCGGGACTCGAATCCGACGGCAAGCTCGTCTGGACCTACAAGGAAGCCATGGT
>JAEWIV010000067.1 GCA_023386865.1 Pseudomonadota bacterium | reverse complement strand
GAACACGCTAGCGCTCCACCGCCTTGCGCTCGGCCTCGCTGATCGGCAGCGAGGCGAGCTCGGCGAGCGTGATGGGCTTCACCGGCGGACGCAGGCGGTAGTAGCCGACCTCGGCCGGCGTGCTCTTGCGCTGCGCGGCGATCAGCTCGGTGACGGTGAGGCCGCACAGCCTGCCCTGGCACGGTCCCATGCCGCAGCGCAGGAAGGCCTTCATCTGGTTCGGCCCTTCGCAGCCCATGTCGGCGGTGTCGCGCACCTGCTGGGCCGTCACTTCCTCGCAGCGGCAGACCAGCGTGTCGCCTTCGGGCTGGCGGAACGACTCGGCCGGCCGGTTCAGCCAGTCGAGGAAGGCGCGCCCCATCTCCTCGCGCTGCAGGCGCTGGCGCACGTTCTGCGGCTCGGGCAAGCGGGCGTCGGGCTTCAGCGCACGCACGGCGGCGATAGCCGCGAGCCGCCCGCGCTCGGCTGCCGCCGTGCCGCCGGCGATGCCGGCACCGTCGCCCGCCACGGCGATGCCCGGTACCGAGCTGCCGAAATCCTGGTCGAGCACGGGCTGGAAGCAGAGCTGTCGGTCGTTCCATTCGTGCGCGGCGCCGGCCGAGAGGGCGAGATTGACGTTGGGCACGACGCCCTGGTGAAGCAACAGAAGATCGGCCGGCATGCGGCCGCGATCGGACACGACCTCGCGCAGCCTGTCGTCGCCGACGGCCGCGACGCTCGAGACACGACGGACCGGCACCTTGGCCTTCACTTCGCGCAGCAGCGCCAATCCCTTGCCGAAGTACGGCGACAGCATGAAGTCGGGCAAGTATGCGGCGGCACGCAGCATGTTGCGACGCGGCGTGGTGTCGAGGATGGCATCGAGCTTCCCGCCGGCGCGCAGGATCTGCGCCGCCAGCAACCAGAGCAGCGGCCCGGTGCCGGCCATGACGGTGCGACCGGCGGGCAGCAGGCCCTGCGCCTTGAGCACCGTCTGGGCCGCGCCGGCCGTCATGACGCCGGGCAGCGTCCAGCCCGGGATGGGGAACGGCCGCTCCTGCGAGCCCGTCGCGACGATGATGCGCTTGGCCGCGATCATGCGCGCGGCGCCGCCGATCGACACGCCGACGATGCGATCGGGATCGAGGCTCCACACCGTGGCGCCGTTCACCATCAGCGCACCACTTGCTTTCGCCTCGGCAGCGAGGGCCTCGCCGGCCCAGTAGTCCTCGCCCAGGATCGTGCGGTCCTTGACCGGCGTGCTGGTGATGCCGCGATAGATCTGGCCGCCGACGCCGGGATTCTCGTCGAACAGCACGGTCGCTACACCGGCGCGGGCGGCGAGCGATGCGGCGGCGAGCCCGGCCGGCCCGCCGCCGATGACGACGAGGTCGTAGGAGGATGCCAGTTCGGCAGCGCTGGTCATCGGCCGGCCTCGCGCTTGCCTTGCTGCGTCTCCACCGTCATGCCCTCGCGCACCGGCACCAGGCAGGCCTGGCGGCTGCCGACGCCGTCGATGGTCACCAGGCAGTCGAAGCACACGCCCATCAGGCAATAGGGTGCGCGCGGCGCTCCGGTCACCGGCGTGGTGCGGCAATGCCCGATGCCGGCCGACAGGAGCGCGGCTGCGACCGTGTCGCCGCTGCTCGCGTGCACGGCCTTGCCGTCCACGGTGATGGCGACCGGCTTGCCCGGGTCAGCCAGTCTCTTGAACATGGAACCTCCGCGCGCTGAAGGGAGCGACCAGCGACTTGTCGAGGGCGCCGCGGGCGATCATGGGCGCGATGGTGAGCGTATGATTGGCCGCCAGCGTGACGCCGGAATGGCAGCAGACGGTGAAGGCGCCGGGATGGCTCTCGGATTCGTCGTAGATCGGGAAGCCGTCCTGGGTCATCACGCGGATGGCGCTCCAGGTGCGCACGACATTCGCGCCGCCCAGCAGCGGAAACATGCGAACGGCGCGCTCGGCCTCGGTGGCGCTGACGCCGATCGTCAGGCGCGACGGGTCGGTGCTCTCCTCCTTGGAATCGCCGATCATCACCGTGCCCTCGTCGGTCTGGCGCAGGGTGACGACGGGATGATTCAGGAACGGCCGCAGTCGCTCGGTCACCACGATCTGGCCCCGCTCGGGCTTCATCGGACATTCCAGTCCCACCATCGGCGCGAGCCGCATGTTGGCATTGCCGGCGGCAAGCGCCACTCGACCGGCGCGAACCTCGCCATGGGCCGTGGTCAGCCGGAACTCGCCGGCTTCACGGGCGATGGTCTCCACGCGATGGCTCGGCAAGTAGGTGACGCCGCGCGCCCGGATCGCCGTATGCAGGGTGCGGAACAGACGCAGCGAGTTCACGTGGCCGTCGAGCGGACAGTAGCTGCCGCCTACCACCGCAGGCCCGATGTCGGGCAGCATCTTGGCCACCTGCGCACGGTCCATGATCTCGGTCTTGTAGTCGACGATGCCCGGCTGATTGTGAAGGCGCTTCAGGACGTTGGCGCGCGCCTCGAGCTCGCGCTCGGACAAGGCGAGATGGAAACCGCCGGGCCGCTGGAAGGAGACGTCGAGCCCGGTCTCCTGCTTCAGCATTTCGGCGAAGCCGCCCCAGGCGTTCGACGAGCGGATGGTCCAGCCGGCATAGGGCGCTAGGCCCAGCCCCTTGCTCTGCACCCACACCAGGGCAAAGTTGCCGCGGCTCGCGCGCACCGCGCGATCGCCCTCGTCGAGCACGACCACGCGGCAGCCCTCGCGCGCCAGGCCCCAGGCGGTGGCGACGCCGACCAGGCCGCCGCCGACGACGGCAACGTCGTATTCGCTAGCGGCCATCGACGCTCCTTCCCACCAGCAGCCGCTCCAGCCCATAGGCGCGGTCGAGCACGATCAGCGCCAGCACGGTGACGGCGATGACGACGGCCGACACCGACGTCACCAGCGGATCGATATTATCCTGGATGTAGAGGAACATGCGCACCGGCAGCGTCTCGGTGCCGGGGGCGGCGATGAAGACCGTCATGGTCACTTCGTCGAACGAGTTGATGAAGGCGAGCGCCCAGCCGCTGATCAGGCCGGGCAAGACCAGCGGCAGGGTGATGCGCCGAAGCACGGTGCCGTCCGAGGCGCCGAGCGAGATCGCGGCGTGCTCGATCGAACGGTCGAGGCCGACGGCCGAGGCGAGCGTGAGGCGGAGCGCGAAGGGCAGAACGATCACGATATGCGCCAGCACCAGGCCGACGAAAGTGCCACCGAGACCGAGCTCGGTGAAGAAGCGCAGGAAGGCGATGCCCAGCACGACGTGCGGGATCATGAGCGGCGACATGAAGAGCGCCGTCATGGCGTCGCGGCCGCGGAAACGGTGGCGGCCGATGGCGAGCGCGGCCGGCACGGAGAAGGCAACGGCGATGGCCGAGCTCAGCGCACCCAGCCACAGGCTGCGCCAGAAGGCCGAGATGAATTCGGGATAGCGGCCGATGGCGCGGAACCAGCGCAGCGACCAGCGGTCGGTCGGGAACGAGAGGTAGCCTTCGGGCGTGAAGGCGACGAAGCAGACGACCAGGAGGGGCGCCAGCATGAAGATGACGAACAGCGTGTGATAGGCGAGTGCGATCGGGCCGTTGCGGCTCATCCGAACACCTGTGCGTAGCGGCGCTCGACCAGGCGGCTGGCGCCCACCACGATCGCGACCAGGGCGACCAGCAGCAGCACGGCCACGGCCGCGCCCAGGGGCCAATTCAGCGTGTTAAGGAACTCGTCGTAGGCCAGTGTCGAGGCGACCTTCAGCCGGCGGCCGCCGATGATCGCCGGAGTGGCGAAGGCGCTGGCCGCCAGGGCGAAGACGATGATGGCGCCCGACAGGATGCCCGGCATGACCTGCGGCAGCACGATACGGCGCAGCACGGTGAACGGCCCCGCCCCCAGCGCCACCGCCGCGTTCTCGATCTGCGGGTCGAGCCGCTGCAGGGCCGCCCACACCGCCAGCACCATGTAGGGCATCAGCACGTGCGTCAGCGCCACGATGACGCCGGTCTCGGTGAACATGAAGGGCAATGGCGCGGAGATCAGGCCCATCGACACCAGCGCCTTGTTCACCAGGCCGGAGTTGCCGCCGAACAGCAGCGCCCAGCCCAAGGTCCGCGCGACCACCGAGATCAGGAGCGGCCCCAGGATCACCACCAGGAAGATGCCGCGCCACGGGCTCTTCATGCGGTTCAGGATGTAGGCCTCGGGCGCGCCGAGCAGCGCCGCCAGCAGAGTGACGAAAAAGGCAATGCGGAAGGTCCGCCAGAACATCTCCAGGAAGTAGGAGTCGGTGAAGACCTCGTGCCAGTTCTTCAGCACGAACACCGGCTCGATGCCCTTGTACTGGCCCCAGTCGTGGAACGACAGCAGCACGGTCATGACCAGCGGCACGATCACGATGGCCG
>JAEWIV010000028.1 GCA_023386865.1 Pseudomonadota bacterium | reverse complement strand
GCTGCGCACGGCATGGGCCGGCAAGGCCGCCATAGCCGGCGGCGAATGGCCGGCGCTGCTCGCCACCATGCTCGAGCCGGAAATCGTCCGCCCGAGCTTCGGCCGCCATCCGCGGCTCGCCATCTGGGGGCCGCTGGAGGCCCGCCTGCAGCGCGCCGACCTGCTGGTGCTGGGCGGGCTGAACGAGGGCACTTGGCCGCCCGCGGTCGAGACCGGACCCTGGCTCAACCGGCCGATGCGCGCGGCGCTCGGCCTGCCACAGCCCGAGCGGCGCATCGGATTGTCGGCGCACGACTTCGCCGCCGCGTTGGGCGCCGAGCGCGTGCTGCTGACCCGCGCCGAGCGTGAAGGCGGCGCGCCGACCGTGCCGTCGCGCTGGCTGGCACGGCTCGACGCCCTGTTCGGCTACGAGCCGGGCAGCAAGGCACCGCCTCCCGAGTACATCCAGCGTGGCCAGCGCGAATACCTGGCCTGGGCCGATGCCATCGATCGTCCCGGCGGCTACCGGCCCTGGCCGCGTCCCGAACCGCGGCCGCCGCTCGAGGCGCGCCCGACCCGGCTCTCGGTCTCAAGCATCGAGCAATGGCGTCGAGACCCCTACGGGCTCTATGCGCGGCGCATCCTCGGCCTGGAGGCGCTCGACCCGCTCGAAGCCGATCTCGGGGCGGCCGACCGCGGCAATGCCCTGCACGACGCGCTGGACGAGTTCCTGGCCACCCATCCGTCGGGCCTGCTGCCGCCCGGCGCCCTGGCCGAATTCGAGGCGCTGGGCGAGAAGCATCTCGGCACGCTGATGACGGCGCCCGCCGAGCGCGCCTTCTGGTGGCCGCGCTTTCAGCGCCTGACGCGCTGGTTCATCGCCACGGAGAACGCCCGGCGGCGGGCCGGCACGCGCCTGCTCGCCAGCGAAACCACCGGCAGCCTGACCGTCGGGCCGAGCAGCCGCCCGCTCATCATCGAGGCGCGCGCCGATCGCATCGACGAGATCGAGACCGGCGTGTGGGACGTGATCGACTACAAGACCGGTCGTGTGCCGACCAATCAGGAGCTCGAGGCGCTGTTCGCGCCGCAGCTGCTGCTCGAGGCGGCGATGGCCGAGCGGGGCGGCTTCGACAAGATCGCCGGCAAGGCCGAGGAAGTGCATCTCTCCTACTGGCAGGCCAATGGACTGGGCGACGGCGGCAAGGTGAGCGAGATCAAGGCGAGCGACGAGCTGGTGCCGGCCATGCTGGCGCTGGTCGAGAAGATGGCGGCGCACTTCGGCAAGCCGGGCACGCCCTATCCCGCCCTGCCCTGGTCGGCCTACATACCGGCCTTCAACGACTACGAGCATCTCGAGCGCGTTGCCGAATGGTCGACGGCGGGCGGAGACGACGAATGAGCGTGCTCGACTCCTCGCTCGATCCCCTGGCCCTCGCCACCGCCTCGCAGCGGCGCGCCACGACGCCCGACCATTCGGCCTGGGTTGAAGCCAACGCCGGCACCGGCAAGACCAAGGTCCTGACCGACCGCGTGACGCGCCTGCTGCTCGATCGCGTCAAGCCCGAGCGCATCCTCTGCCTCACCTTCACCAAGGCCGCAGCGGCCGAGATGCGCAATCGTCTGGCCGGCCAGCTCGGCCGCTGGGCGATGGCGACCGACGCCAAGCTCGACGAGGAGATCGGGAAGCTGATCGACCGCGCGCCGGAGGCCGCCGAGCGCGTCGTCGCCCGCCGCCTGTTCGCACGCGTGCTCGACGCGCCGGGCGGCATCAACATCCTGACCATCCACGCCTTCTGCCAAGCCCTGCTCAAGCGCTTCCCGTTGGAGGCGGGCGTGGCGCCGGGTTTCGAGGTGCTCGACGAGGCCGACGCGCGCACCTTGCTGCGCCAGGCCCAGGACGAGCAGATGGAAGCGCTGGCGCGGCCCGACGCGCCGGCCGATCTGGCCGACGCGCTCGCCGCCGTCGCGGGCCGCATCTCGATCGCCGAGTACGCCGAGCTGATGATCCAGCTTCTCGGCGAACGCGCCTGGCTGCTCGCGCGCATCGGCAACGATGCCGGACTGCGACGCCTGCGCGAGCGGCTGGCGAGCGAGCTGGGCTGCGCGCCCGACGACACGGCGGGCAAGCTCGCGAGCGACGCCTGTCTCGATCGCGCGTTCGACGCGACGGCCCTGCAGGCGGCGGCACGGGCGCTGGCGCGGGGCAGCAAGACCGACGTCTCGCGCGCCGCGCTGATCGCCGAATGGCTGGCCGATGCGGCCGGTCGGCCGATGCGGCTCGCGTCCTACGGCAATGTGTTCTTCACGGACAAGGGTGCGATCCTGAAACGGCTGGCGAGCAAGGCCGCGATCGAAGCCATGCCCGACATCGAGGAAGTGCTGCGCCGCGAGGCCGAGCGGTTGGCCGCCGTGCTCGACCGCATCAGCGGCGCCGCCCTGATCGAGCGCACTTTGGCGTTGCTGCGGCTCGGCCTCGACATCGCCGAACGCTACGCCCGCGCCAAACGGCGGCGCGCGGCGCTCGACTACGACGACCTGATTGTCGCCACCCGCCGACTGCTGGAGAGCGCCGACAGCGCCTCCTGGGTGCTCTACAAGCTCGACGGCGGCATCGACCACGTGCTGGTCGACGAAGCGCAGGACACCAATCCCGACCAGTGGGAGGTCATCCGCCGACTGACCGAGGAGTTCTTCGTCGGCCAGGGCGCGGTCGAGCGCGCACGCACGGTGTTCGCCGTCGGCGACATCAAGCAGTCGATCTTCGGCTTCCAGCGCGCCGATCCGCGCAAGCTGAAGGAGATGCGCGAATGGTTCGCCGAGCGCAGCCGACTCGCGGACAAGCGCTTCGTGCCGGTCGACCTCAACGTCTCCTTCCGCTCGACCCCGGCCGTCCTCGACGCGGTCGACTGGGTCTTCAGCGAGCCCGACACCGTGCGCGGTCTTGCCGAACCCAACGACGTCATCCACCTGCCGAGCCGCAAGGCCGCGCCCGGCCGCGTCGAGCTGTGGCCGCTGGTCAGCGCCGACGAGGACGAGACCGACACGGCGGACCTGGAGCGGATGCAAGGTGCCACGGCGGAGCCGCACCAGCGGCTGGCCCGGCTGATCGCCGCCCATGCCGGCAGCCTGATCGGCAAGGAGCGGCGTGCCGGCGGCCTGGGCGAGCTGCTCCACGCCGGGCATTTCATGGTGCTGGTCCGCCGCCGCAACGAGTTCGTCAATGCGCTGGTCAAGGAGCTGAAGCAGGCCGGCATCGAGGTCGCAGGCGTCGACCGGCTGAATCTCGGCGAGGAGCTGGCCGTGCAGGACCTGCTGGCCATGGCGCGTTTCGTGCTGCTGCCGCAGGACGATCTCAACCTCGCGTGCCTCCTGAAGTCGCCGTTGATCGGGCTGGGCGAGGACGAGCTGTTCACGCTGGCCTGGAAGCGCACCGGCCATCTGTGGCGGCGCCTGCGCGAGCGCGCCCGCACCAAGCCGTTTGCCGCCGCCCATGCCCGGCTGGCCGGCTGGCTGCGGCGCGCCGACTACATCACGCCGTTCGACTTCTTCGCCACGGCGCTGGGTCCGGAAGGCGGCCGCGTCCGCCTGCTCGAGCGGCTCGGCCACGAGGCGGCCGATCCGATCGACGAGTTGCTGGCGCGCGCCCTGCAATACCAGCGCATCGAAGGCGGATCGTTGCAGGGTTTCCTGCGCTGGTTCGAAGCGGGCGGCGGCGAGATCAAGCGCGACCTCGACCAGAACCGCCGGCGCGAAGTCCGCATCCTGACGGTCCACGCCTCCAAGGGCTTGCAGGCGCCGATCGTCTACCTGCCCGACACCACGCGCGTGCCGCG
>JAEWIV010000541.1 GCA_023386865.1 Pseudomonadota bacterium | reverse complement strand
CACAGCGCCCGCCGCACCGCGCGCGGCGAGGTCGGGCGCATCGCTGTCGGCTTCACCACGTCGGCGCCTTTCCACCCGCTGGTGGCGCGCGCCATCCGCGAATTCCGCGCCGGCCGGCCCGACGTCTCCTTCGTGCTGGAGGAGACGGGCTCGGCCGAGCTCCTGGCCGGCCTGCGCGAAGAGCGCCTGGACATTGCCTTCATCCGGTCGAGCCTGGC
The DNA here is from genome assembly GCA_023386865.1 of Pseudomonadota bacterium. GTDB lineage: Bacteria > Pseudomonadota > Alphaproteobacteria > Reyranellales > Reyranellaceae > Reyranella. The sequence goes on along the minus strand of JAEWIV010000541.1, from coordinate 35,331 downwards.
CGAACCGCAAGGCCTGGCGGTCCATGCGCTCCTGCAGGAGGACATGGTCGCAGCCCTGCCGACGCGCCATCGCCTGGTGCGCCAGCGGCGCCTCACCCTCAAGGATCTCGCGCACGAGACCTTCATTCTCTACCGCCGCCCCGACGGGCGCGGCCTCTACGACGTCATCATCGGCGCCTGCAGCGAGGCGGGCTTCAGTCCGCAGGTCGTGCAGGAAGCGCCCCGCATCGTCTCGACGTTGAACCTGGTGGCCGCGGGGCTCGGCATCACCATCGTGCCGGCGTCGCTCAGCCGCCTGCCGCTCGAGGGCGTCAGCTATCGCCCGCTGAGCGGCAGGCCGGCGATCAGGGTGCCGCTCAATCTCGCCTGCCGCGCCGACGAACGCTCGGCCGCGACCTTGGGCTTCGTCGACCTGGTGCGCCGCCTGGCGTGACTGTCGCGGTTTGACATCGACCGCGGACGATCCCTTGATGGCTGCATGATCAAGACGATCGGCCACTCCAACCAACCGATCGGCCGCTTCGTCGACCTGTTGAAGGCGGGCGGCGTCGAAGCCGTGGTCGACGTGCGATCGACGCCGTACTCGCGGCGCTTCCCGCAGTTCGGCCGCGAGCGCCTGGCGCAGAGCCTGTCGGCGGCCGGCATCCTGTACCGCTACGAGGGCGCGGCATTGGGCGGCAAGCCGAAGGACGGAGCCGATTACGACGCACTGGCCAGCCGGCCGGACTTCCAGGCGGCGCTCGACCGGCTGATCGCCGGCTCGGCCGAAGCAACCCTCTGCCTGATGTGCGCCGAGAAGGAGCCGCTCGACTGCCATCGCACCGTCCTGGTATCGCGGCGGCTGGCCGAGCGCGGCGTGGAGATCGAGCACCTGCTGGCCGACGGCAAGCGCAAGCCGCACGCCGTGCTCGAGGAGGAACTGCTCGCCACGAGCGGCGAAGGAGCGCCGGATCTGTTCACCACCGGCGAGGATCGCAGCCGGCGCCTGGCCCGCGCCTACCACAAGCGCGAGCGGGCGATGAAGCGCGCCTGACGAGGCGCCCCATGGTAGCCTCGTGCCCATCGCGGGGGAGAAGAACCGATGCGGATCATCGCGCTGCTGCTGGTGACGATCGTGGCGTTGAGCCACGCGGCCTTCCTCGCCCTCGAGATGTTCCTTTGGACGAACCCGATCGGCCATCGCGTCTTCGATACGACGCCGGAATTCGCCGAGGCTTCCAAGGTGCTGGCGGCCAACCAAGGCCTCTACAACGGCTTCCTCGCCGCCGGGCTGCTGTGGGGCCTGATCGCCGACCGGCGCGACGTGAAGGTGTTCTTCCTGTGCTGCGCGATCGTGGCCGGTGTCTATGGCGGGCTGACCGCCAAGATGTCGATCCTCTACATCCAGGCCGCACCGGCGCTGGCCGCGCTGCTCGCGGTGCTCGCCGCTCCGGCGCCGCGGGTGCGGCATCGGCTGTGAGGCCGCAGCGGCCTGCCGTGGTTCGAACGGCGCGCCCTGGCCGAGGACCGCCTCATCCGGCTCGACGGATCGCCCTCAGGCCTGGGATTGCGCCAGCGATTTCACCACGGTGACGAGATCCTCGTTGACGAATGGCTTGGCCACGAACGGCATGGCCTGCAGCTCGACCGCCGGCGGCACGATCGTCGGCGCATGGCCCGAGACGAAGGCCACCGGCACGCTGCGTCGGTGCAGCGTGCTCGCCACCGCGAAGGATTTCTCGCCGTCGAGGTCGATGTCGAGCAGCGCGGCATCGAGCGACTGCCCCCTGGCCAGGGACATCGCCTGGTCGAAGCGCGCCACGGGGCCCACGACCTCGAAGCCCGATTCGCGCAGCAGCCGGCTCAGCGCATCGGCCTCGAGATAACAGTCTTCCGCCAGCAGGATGCGCGGCGGCCGGCCGGACTGCTCTTCGGGCGTTTGTTCCGGTCGGGCGATGCCCCTCGCCAGCGCCAGAGGAATATAGCGGTCGAGGATGCTGTCGATCACCGGTTTCGCCCTGGTCTGCAGCGGCGGCTTGGGCAAACCGCTCAGCCGACGCTTGCCGAGCGGCGTCAGCCGCCAGGCGCCCGCGACGCGCTCGGCAAGGCCGAGCTGGCGCAAGCGCTCGGTCATGCGGGCCGTCATGCCGAGCGCGCCCTCGCGCGCACTGGCCGCCAGCCGGCGCAGCGCTATCTCGTCTTCCGGCGACAAGGGAACAAGAACGCCCCTGACCATGAGTCCTCCTCGCTGCGGCGTCGATGGGCCAAAGACCGTGCGCGTACATCGTGTCGGGGGTGAGGCAGCAGCTAATCCCGTCCGGCCCGGCGGCGCAACCGCTTATGTCACAAAGGCGTGCAGCCGCCGTGCAGACAATGTGTGCGACGGTCCAGCGCGGCAGCGTCACTCGAAACCGAACCTCACCGCCTTCAAGGCCGCTTCCTGGACGGTCTGGACGACCCGCTGGAAGGATCGCTCCGCCGCGGTGGCGCGCTGCGGCGTGCGCGAGGGCTGCAGCACGAACAGCAGCAAGGCACGCCCCGGCACCTCGTAGCGCTCGCCGAACCTGGTCCTGCCGAGCCCCGTGTCGTCGGGCGCGTGGGTGTCCAGGAGCTTGATCCAGCGGCTGCCGCCCGCCGCCGCCGGCATGGTGAAGGGCACGACGTCGACATGCGCGTTCAGCACGATCAGCAGGGTCGAATCGTCGCCCACCCGCCGTATGCCGGTCTCCTGCGCCCGGCCGTCGAGCAGCACGCCGAGGCTGCGCGCATGCGAGTCGTTCCAGCTGTCGGGATCCATCTCCTCGCCGTCCGGCCGCAGCCAGGTCACGTCCTTGACGCCGATCTCCTCGTCGTAGGCGCCGGTCAGGAAACGGCCGCGCCGCAGCATCGGCAGCGCGCGGCGGATCATCACGAGCTTGCGCACGAACTCGGCCTGGGCGCGGCCGTCCGGTCCTATGCCCTGCCAATCGAGCCACGAGATCTCGTTGTCCTGGCAGTAGCTGTTGTTGTTGCCGCCCTGGCTGCGGCCGAACTCGTCGCCGCCCGGCAGCATGGGTGTGCCGCGCGAGAGCAGCAGCGTCGCCAGCATGTTGCGCATCTGCACCAGCCGCACCGAGCGGATGGCGGGATCGTCGGTCGGACCTTCGATGCCGTAATTGGCCGAGAGGTTGTGGCTGTGGCCGTCGCGGTTGTCCTCGCCATTCGCCTCGTTGTGCTTGTCGTTGTAGGAGACGAGGTCGGCGAGCGTGAAGCCGTCGTGCGCGGCCACGAAGTTGATCGAGGCCCACGGCTTGCGGCCGCGCTCGGCAAAGAGATCGGCCGAGGCGGTGAGACGCGCCGCCAGCTCCGGCAGCCGGCCGTCGTCGCCGCGCCAGTAGGCGCGCACCGTGTCGCGATAGCGATCGTTCCATTCCGCCCAGCCCGGGGAGAACCGGCCGACCTGGTAGCCACCGGGGCCGACATCCCAGGGTTCGGCGATCAGCTTGACCTGGGAAAGCGTCGGGTCCTGGCGGCAGGCGTCGAGAAAGCGGCCGCCCTCCTCGAAGCCGTGCGGCTCGCGGCCCAGGATGGTGGCGAGGTCGAAGCGGAAGCCGTCGACCCGCATGTCGTTGGCCCAGTAGCGCAGGCTGTCCATCACCATCTGCAGGACGCGGCTGTTGCTGAGGTTCACCGTATTGCCGGTGCCGGTGTCGTTGATGTAGTAGCGCCGGTCGGGCGCCAATCGGTAGTACGAGGCGTTGTCGATGCCCTTGAACGACAGGGTCGGGCCGCGCTCGTTGCCTTCGGCGGTGTGGTTGTAGACGACGTCGAGGATCAGCTCGAGGCCGGCCTCGTGCAGGTGTGCCGCCATCTCCTTGAACTCGGCGAAGGCGAAATCGGCATTGGCCGCGTAGCGCCGCGCCGGAGCGAAGAAGCCGATGGAGTTGTAGCCCCAGTAGTTCCGCAGTCCCTTGTCGAGCAGGTGGCTGTCGTCGACGAAGGTGTGCACCGGCAGGAGCTCGACCGTGGTGACGCCGAGCGACGAGAAATAGGCGGTGATCTCCGCGCTGGCGAGGCCGGCATAGGTGCCGCGCAGGCCTTCCGGCAGCGCCGGATGACGCCGCGTGAGGCCGCGCACGTGGGTCTCGTAGATGACCGTGTTCTCCCACGGGATCCGCCGCCGGCCGTTGCCCCAGGTGAAGGCGGTGTCGATGACGCAGGCCTTCATGTTGAAAGGCGCGCTGTCGCGCTCGTCGAAGGTCAGATCGTCGCCGGTCTCGACCCGGTAGCCGAACAGCGCGGGATTCCATTCGATGCGGCCGATCGCCTGCCGGGCGTACGGATCGAGCAGCAGCTTGTTGGGATTGAAGCGATGGCCGGCAGCCGGCTCGTAGGGCCCGTGCACGCGATAGCCGTAGACCGTGCCCGGCCGCGCATCCGGCAGGTAGCCGTGCCAGACCTCGTCGGTGTACTCCGGCAAGGTGACGCGCTCGACCTCGCGCCTGCCGCCATCCTCGAACAGGCAGAGCTCGACCTTGGTGGCGTGGGCCGAGAACAGCGCGAAGTTGACCCCCAACCCGTCCCAGGTCGCGCCGAGAGGATAAGGCAGCCCCTCCGAGAGGCGCGAGCGGCGGACAGACGGTTCGAACACGGACGATTCCTCAGGAGCAAGCCGATACAACGCACGCGGCCCCCACCGGCTCCCTGCGCGAATCGATTCTGCTGCAACACTCGCCTGTGTGCGCGCTAACGCATGCCGTCCATCAGGATCGGAACCTCTTTGGCGAGCTCGGCGGCGCGATAGCCGATGCCGCCCTGCCGGGCCGCCATCCGCTTGCCGGCCTGGGCATGAAGCCAGACGCCCCAGAGGCAGGCGTCGACGGCAGGAGCACCACGCGCCAGCAGGCCGCCGATCAGTCCCGACAAGACGTCCCCGGAGCCGGAGACGGCAAGACCGGGAATACGGGCGTGATGGAAGAAGAGCTCGGTCCCGGCAGTCGCGACGACGGTGGTGGCCGCGGCCTTCAGCACGACGATCACACCGAGGCGAGTTGCCGCCTCGATTGCAGCGCCGAGCGGGTCGTCCATGATCGCTTGCCTGTCGCGGCCCATCATGGCCGCCAACTCGCCGCCATTCGGGGTGACGATGCAGGCGTTGCCGCCACCGCGGTCACGGCGCCGACGCAGTCGCGGATTGCTCCACAGCTTCTCCAGTGCCGCCGCGTCGAGCAGCAACGGCAGGTCGACATGGCTGAGGGCGGTGTCCGCCCACCGAATGGCGGCCCTGCTATCCATTCCCGGGCCGATCACCAGGGCGTCGCGCTCCTCGAACAAGAGCCGCCGCGGCCTTTCCGGCAGCGCGGCAATACGGGCTTCGGGCAGCGCCATGCCGAGCGCGATAATGCCCACGGGCGCCGTCGCCACGAACAGCTTGCCGGCGCCCGCCCGCAGGGCGGCGTCTCCGGCCAGGAACGCCGCACCCGGCAGTTCTGTCGAGCCTGCGAGGATCAGCAGCCGCCCGCGCTCCTCCTTGCCGTCGCCGGGCCGCGGCAAGGGCCGTCGGCGCAGCAACGGTTCGTTGATCTCGAGGGCGGTGGCCATGTCCGACGAGCTCATCGCGAACACAATGCCGGGCCATATGCGACGTTCCCGTCGCGACGACCGATACGGCGCAACGGTGAGGCGGCGGCGACGTTGACGCGTTTCTCACGCATGGAGCTGCCCACGATGGCCGGCGACAGGAATCCCAAGCTCGATCCGCGTCCCTCGCTTCGGCGACTTTGCAGTGTTGGACCCTGAAAGCGCGGCTGGGCCGTCAGCTGGCGTGCTCAAGCTGTTGGTCATGCTTGGCGTTGCACTCGGCGCCTGCAGCCCGTCAGGCAGGCCGCACGGCATGCTGGCCCGGGGAATGACGCAACAGGAGGTCATCGAGGCCAACGGCAACCGCGTTCCCGACCAGGTCATCCGCAGGACCTGCGGCAACCAGACCGCCGCGCCGTTCGCCTGTGAAATCTATGTCTACGAAGGCGCGTGGCGAGACGGTCGCTATTATCCGAAGGTCTCGGTCGTGTTCGAGCAGGTGAAGGGCCAGTGGCTGTCAAGTCAGTGGCTGTGAGCCTTGGCGGGAAGGATCTGCTCCAGCACTTCGATCAGACGTACCGGGTCACTGGGCTTGTGCAGCAGCGGAACGGCGAGGAACTCCGCCGGCAGCACCTGCCGCATCGAAGCCGTCGAGAACAGGAACGGGATGCTCCGCTCGAGCAGCGTGCGAGCCACGTCGTAGCACAGACCATCCTTCAGCCCGATATCGACGATGGCAGCATCGACGGCTGCCGAGCCCAGCAGGTTCAGGGCCGCCGCGACCGTGGGAGCCGGTCCGATCGGCTCCATGCCTTCGCTCAGGAGCAGATCGCAAAGCTCCTCGCCCTGCAGAAGGTCGTCCTCCACCACCAACACGCGCCACATGACCCACACCTCGAAGGGGCAGTCGAGCAATGCTGGCAGGCTCGGTTGGTTACGGTTGGCCGACGATATCGCCGCGTCGCGATACCGTGCTCGAAGTGCAGGCGCCGTTTTCGGTCTGCAATACCGACCGGCACGTCCTCGCTTTGCCGCGAACAGGCCGTGTTAGGGTCGGCGCAAACGTCCAGCCGAAACGCCGGCTTCGCGGGAGGAAACAATGAACACCAAGATGGGTCGCCTCGCGCGGCTTGCAGCCGCGATGGCGGCGGTGCTGATCGCCGTTCCGGCGGCGGCCCAGAAGCCCGGCGGCGTGCTCAGGATCCAGCACATGGACACGCCGCCCAGCGCCTCGATCCACGAAGAGGCGACGGTGTCGGTCGCCGTGCCCTTCATGTCGCTCTACAACAACCTCGTGATGTTCGACCAGAACGTCCCGCGCAACAGCCTGGACTCGATCGTGCCCGACCTCGCCACGCGCTGGGAGTGGACCGACGGCGGCAGCAAGCTCAGGTTCAAGCTGCGCGAGGGCGTCAGGTGGCACGACGGCAAGCCGTTCACGGCCAAGGACGTCGAATGCACCTTCGACCTGCTGACGAGCGGCGAGAGCAAGCTCAGGCGCAACCCGCGGTCGACCTGGTGGACCAATGTCGAGAAGGTCACCGCCGACGGCGACTTCGACGTCACCTTCCACCTCAAGGCACCGCAGCCCTCGCTGCTCACCCTGCTCGCCTCCGGCTACACGCCGATCTACGCCTGCCACGTGCCGGTGGACCAGATGCGGCGCCGCCCGATCGGCACGGGACCGTTCAAGCTCGCCGAGTTCAAGATGAACGAAGGCATCCGGCTGGTGAAGAACACCGACTACTGGAAGAAGGGCCGGCCCTACCTCGACGCCATCGAGTTCACGATCATCCCCGACCGCTCGACGCGCATGTTGTCCTTCATCGCCGGCAAGTACGACATGACCTTCCCGGCCGACGTCACGGTACCGCTCCTGAAGAACATCAAGGCCGAGGCGCCCGGCGCGCTGTGCACGATGCGCGAGAGCGGCGTCAGCTCCAACGTGATCATCAACGCCGAGCGGCCGCCCTTCGACAACCCCAAGATCCGGCGCGCGCTGGCGCTGACCCTGGATCGCAAGGCCTTCATCGACATCCTGAGCGAGGGCGAAGGCAAGGTGAGCGGCATCATGGTGCCGCCGCCCGACGGCGTCTGGGGCCTGACGCCCGAGATGATGCAGGGGCTGCCGGGCTACGGCGACGTCGAGAAGGCGCGCGAGGAAGCCCGCGGCCTGATGAAGGAGGCAGGCTACGGACCGGACAAGCGGCTGAAGGTCAAGGTCAGCACGCGCAACATCGCCACCTTTCGCGATCCGGCGGTGATCCTGATCGACCAGCTGAAGCACGTCTGGGTCGACGGCGAGCTCGAGGTCATCGACACCACCGTCTACTACAATCGCGTCTTCAAGAAGGACTACGTGGTGGCGCTGAACCTGAGCGGCGTCGCGGTAGACGATCCCGACGTGGCCTTCTTCGAGAACTACGCCTGCGGCTCGCTGCGCAACTACAACAACTACTGCAGCGCCGAGATGACGGAGCTCTTCGCGGCGCAGTCGCGCGAGCTCGACCCGAAGAAGCGCCAGCAGATGGTGTGGGACATCGACCGCAAGCTGCAGGAGGAGATCGCCCGGCCGATCATCGCCTATGGCCGCATTGCCGGCTGCTGGCAGCCGCAGGTCAAGAACCTGACGCTTCACGTCAACAGCATCTACAACAACTGGCGCTTCGAGGACGTCTGGCTCGACCGGTAGCCGTTCGGCGTCCCATGGCGGCTTGGTTTGACAGGCCGTCCCGGGACGCTGAAAATTCGCCCCAGAGCCCAAGCCGATGGTTGGTTGCGGCTGTCGCTCCCCTGCTGCAACAAAGGCGTTTCGTCCTCAGCCATGCCACGTTCCGAACGGCGATTGTCCGCGATCCTGCATGCCGATCTCGCCGGCTTCGTGCGCCTGGTCGAGAGTGAGGAGGACCTGACGTTCGAGCGCCTGAGATCGGCGCGCGCCACGATCTGGCGGCCGGCAATCGAGGATGCCGGCGGCTCCCTGGTGCACAGCACGGGAGACGCCATGCTCGCCGAGTTCGGCTCGGCCGCCGCCGCCGTCCAGGTCGCGATCGACATCCAGGCCCGCATGGCAGAGTTCAACGCGGGCCTGCCCGAGGAGCAGCGCCTGCTGTTCCGCATCGGCGTGCATCTCGGCGAGATCATCATCGACGAGACGAACGCCGATATTTTCGGCGATGGCGTGAACCTGGCCGAACGGATCCAGGTGCTGGCCGAACCGGGCGGCATCGCCGTTTCACGCGCGGTGAGCGACGTGGCCAAGCTGCGTGACGGCTACGTCTATGTCGACGGCGGCGAGCATCGGGCCAAGCACGTCAGCCGCCCGCTGCACATCTACCGGGTCCGGGTGCGCGAGAGCTCGGCCACCATACCGAGCCGGCCGATACGCCCGCGGGGGATCTTCCATTTCCAGGGCGCCGACATCAGTGGGCGCAAGTTCGGCTTCGACGTGGAGATGGAGCCGCTGGTGAAGCGCAAGCAGAGCGTCCTGGTCGGCCGGGACGCCAGCCAGTGCGACATCGTGCTGTCGAACACGTCGGTCTCGCGGCGTCATGCGCGGCTGAGTGTGGACGAGAACAATACCTTGCAGATCGAGGATGTCGGCTCGACCAACGGCACCTCGATCAACGGCACGCCGATCGCCCCCTGGCTGTCATGCCCGCTGATTCCGGGAGCCACGGTCAAGCTGGGGGATATCGAGCTCGTGGTCCATTACGAGTAGAACCGCTCCGGGGGCACATCGTGAGCAACGCGCGGCGATGCACGACATTTCATCCTGTGTGACCGGCAGAGCCGACAACAGGAGGACGCCATGTACCTCGCCCGCTTTTCGTACGACGTGCTGCCCGTGAACCGCCAGAAGGCCATCGACTTCATCCTGCGCGAAGTCGCCGCCGCCCGCGGCAAGGGCCTCAACGCCCGCCTCCTGGTGCCGCTGACGCGCGCCCAGGGCGGCGCCGCCCTGCAGTTCGAACTGGAGCTGGCGGAACTTGGCCAGCTCGACCAGTTCCGCGAGCGCGGCGTCGGCAGCGACGAGGAAACCGGCGACTGGATGCATGCCTTCAGCGCGATCCTGGTCGCGCCACCCCTGGTGGAAATCCTTCGGGTGGCCGAGGCGCAGCGGGCATAGAGCCCGCGCGCCTCAGTTCCGAGGGGTCAAACCGGACGCTTGTGCCGCTGCCGCCTGGGCATCCAGGTCGTTGGCGCGCGATTCCAGCTCCGCTGCGAAGCGTTCCAGCCGCTCGACCTCCGCCCGGACCGTCAGGCCACGGGCCATCCGCAGCGCTCGGGCCGCCGCGTCATGATTGCTGCGGGCTTCGCTTGCCAACTCGCATGGCGTCTTCACGGCGGCCTCCGGATCGAGAGCGAAAAGCACACACGGCGCCGGCCGAGGTACACAAGCGACTGACGTATCGATACGAACAGCCCGCGGTCCGGCGCCGTGTGTCGTTTACAACGATGAATGAGAGGCTCTGTTGCCCGCTTGGACCGTGACTGTTCGGAGACCGCGCGCCGCGATCTGCCGTTGCCGGGCCATCGGCGCCTTCCTAGAGTGGCATCGGGGAGTACCGAGTAGCTGGGGCCACTATGCCGACGACCATGAACTTCACGCTCAGCCCGACCTTGCTGAGCCACCTGACGAGCGGGGGAGCCGGCAACGGCGTCTACGCCTATGCCTTCGCCTTCGAGGGCGCGAACCTCATCCCCGGCGGGGCGGTCACCCTGGTCAGCAACGGCGTCGCCAGCGGCGCGACGTCGGTCGCGCTGACGACGGCCGGTCACACGACCTTCACGTCGGGCAAGATCTATGTCGTCGTCCAGCAGACCGGCCCGGGCGGAAGCAGCAACCTTCTGGCGACCGTGAACCAAGTCGGCGACATCAACTCGATCGATTCGGTCAACCGGAACTATCGCTTCGATCTCCTCGAAGCGACGCTGTCCAACTCGGCATCCGACGTCGCCGACATCTCCGCCATCAACCAGTTCGGCTCGACCTTGACGCTGGGGGTGCAGTACTCGGGCGGCCTCACCGACACGCGCGGCTACGCCGTGAGCGGTTCGGCGATCGACACGGCGATCACCGGCATGTCGCCGGCCGGCATCCAGGACCAGTTGTTCAAGGCGCCCGGCAACACGCCGCTGAACGAGCTGCGCAACGTCATCGTCCCGGGCAACAATTTCGTGCCCAACCCGATCCCGGGCAGCGACTGGACGGCCTACGTCAACGCCTTCAAGGCCTTCGCCGGCAACATCGAGATCGTCTCGACCTTCAACGGATCGCCCGTGCAGCCGCGCGCGGCCCTGTCGGTCTACAAGGCGGAGTACGATGCCGGCACCAACTCGTTCTGGCTGGTCCCCGACACCGCGCACGGCAGCATGTCGACGGACTACATCAACATCGCCGCGCAGGACCTGATCAACAACATCTACCTGCAGACCGGCAAGCTCACCGTCCATGCCGGGTCGAAGACCGGCACCGCGACGACCTTCGATTCGTTCACGCCCAACAACGCGGCAGGCGACGTCGCCAAGTATTTCGTGGCCGGTTTCGACGCGGGCTTCTGGGGCGCCACCGGCAATTCGGTGAATCCCAAGGATTCGAGCACCCTCAATCTCAGCGCAACGTGGAACTGGAACGCCAATTACGCCTACAACGCCGTGCTCAATCCGGCGGTCGGCTATTCCAACACGCTCGGCACCGGGGCCGGCACCCCCACCGGCCAGAACCGCTTCTACGATCCCTACGCCGCGGAGTTCTTCAAGAACTCCAACGCCTACGGCTACTCCTACACCGACCTGATCTCGGGCGGCGGCGGCATCAATCCGGCGATCAGCCTGTGGGACAAGACGACCAACGCCAACGTCCAGACCGTCAACGTCACGCTCTACGATCTCGCCGAAACGCCGGCCTCCGGCTTCAAGACCGGCAACACGGGCTACGTGGCGCCGGCCGGCGCCGACTACCTGCCGGCGACGACGACCAGCACCAACCAGCTCCAGTTCACCTTCGGCTTCAACGTCGGCTCGACCTTCCTGGCGCCGTCGAAGGACACGCCGATCACCTTCCGCTTCTACGCGCCGGGCGATGCCCAGGCGGGCGCCGACGGGTTCGTCGCCTTGTCGCTCGCGAAAGGCAGCTGGTATTACTACCAGCTCACCAAGAACGGCGCGCAGTGGGAACTCAAGGCCACCAATCCGGGCGGCCAGGCCGGTTTCTTCGACATCCAGGACGTGCCGCTGACGGCCGACGGCAGCGCGGCCTGGTACCAGCTGATCTTCGGCGACGTCCATTCGAAGTCCACGTACAACATCTATGCCACGTCGAGCGGCGGCACGTTCTCCAGCGTGGTCGCCGACCATGGCGTCGAGGTCACGACCTTCGGCGCCGGCAATGTCGGGCTGAACTTCGCGCCAGGCGGGGCGATGACCTACGATCCCGCGACGTTCAAGGCGCCGACCGGCGCCAGCCCGGCCGGCTCCGGACCGCCCAACCCGTTCACACCGGCGTCGGCGCCGCCGGAGCCCCCGGCGCCACCGCCGCCTCTGCCGCCGCGCGTCGGCATGATCAATGGCTCGAGCTTCGTGGTGGCACCGAACCCCACCGACCTGAAGATGGCCGAGCTCGCCTTCGGCCTCAACACCGTCGGCGACGGCAACTGGCTGCTGCCGGGCCAGATCGCCCAGATCGAGCTCGCAGACGTGGCGCACACGAGCTGGATCATGACGCCGATCGTCACCCAGGCTGACTTCCAGGGCGGCTGGAAGACGGCAATGTCGGCGCAGTTCGGCAACGGCACCTACAGCGCCTACATGCAGCAGTACCTGCCGAGCGATTTCGATCTCGACAGCGAGGTCTACTCCGACAGCCAGGCCGCGACATTCACGGTGAACCTCGACACGCTGAGCCTGGGCGCGGCAGCGGGCGGCAAGGCGCTGGCGCTGTCGGCCGGCAGCTCGAGCACCCAGGGCAACTGGATCGAGCTTTCGAGCACGAGCTCGACCATGCCCAACGCCACGCTGGTGGCCTACGCGACCGACGGAAACGGCAACATGCTGAAGCGCGACGGGTCGGGGATCACGACGTCGCTCGACGACGCGGCGCTCGCCAAGATCGGCGCCGTCGCAGCCGACAACGGCTTCTCGTTCTTCAACGGCAAGCAGTCGGTCTACCTGCCGGTCGGCGAAAACCTGAAGTTCGCCGTCATCGCGGGCAACGGCCAGGTCGACCACAACCCCGACGTCCAGATCAGCGGCCAGGGAACCCTCGCCGTCTCGATCAGCGACGGCTTCGGCCGCATGGAGCTCGGCGCGCGGGTCGACAACACGCTCGACCATTCCGAGACGCTGGCGGCCTCGCAGCGCCTCAGCGACCATCCCTGGGTCTACCTCACGCAGGGCACGACGGTGAATGTCAGCCTGGCGTGGAGCGGCGACTTCATCAACACCCTGCACTTCGTGCGGCTCGACGTGAGCCCGGCCAACCCCTCCGAATGGCAGGTGGGCGGCGTGGCGTACGGCAACACGGATGCCTTCCGCGCCGCGCTGCAGAGCAACTGGGAGTTCACGTCCACCCAGGGCCATTCGACCGGCACGGCGCGGGCGACCTGGACGGTGCAGGGCGGCGACGGCTTCTATGCGCCGGTGCTGGTCAACCCGTTCGGCGAGATCTTCACCCTCGACCAGTCGGCGGCCAACATCGCCAATGCCGACGGCCGCACGCATATCCGCAACTTCGGGGCCAACACTTTCGGCTTCGAGGACAACACCGCCACGCGCGGCGCCGACTTCGACTACAACGACATGGTCATGAAGTTCGGCATCGGCGAGTGGTTCGTCTAGCGACAGGCCCATGCCGGCGCCCGATCTGAACGGCCGGACCGCCCTCATCACCGGCGCCGCCGGCGGCATCGGCCAGGCTCTGGCCCGCGCCTTCGTCGCCGCGGGCATGCGCGTGGCGCTTTGCGATTCGTCCAAGGACGGCGTTCTCGCGCTGCACGGCGAGCTCGGGGCCGAGCGCACGATCGCCTTGCCCATGGACGTGTCCGACCCCGCCGCCTGCCACGACAGCGTCGGCCGCACCATCGGCCGGTTCGGTCGCCTCGACGTGCTGGTGAACAATGCCGCGGTGGGCATGTCGACGGTGCGCGAGGACCACATGCGCCGCGTCGTGCAGATCGAGGATATCGCGCCTCAGCTCTGGGCGCGCTTCATGGCGGTCAATCTCAGCGGCCCGTTCTACATGGCCCACGCCGCCGTGCCCGGCATGCGCACGCAGAAATTCGGGCGGATCATCAACGTCACCACCAGCTTCTTCACCATGCTCAATCCTGGCTTCTCGCCCTACGGACCGGCAAAGGCCGGCCTGGAGGCCTGGAGCGCCAGCCTGGCCGGCGAGCTCGCGGGCTCGGGCATCACCGTCAACGTCGTGGTGCCCGGCGGGCCCACCGACACGCCGATGGTGCCCGACGACGGCACGATGGAACGCAGCCAGTTGATCCGGCCGGAGAAGATGGCGCCGCCCATGCTGCACCTCGCGTCCGATGCCGGCGCGGCCATCACCGGCATGCGCTTCGTCGCCGCCAGATGGGATGCCTCGCTCGCCGTCGCCGACGCGATCGCCGCTTCGGCAGCGCCGACCGGCTGGCCCGATCTCGCCAGGAACCCGGTCTGGCCGGGCGGCGGCCCCAAGCGCTGACCGTCCGCGCCGGCATCGCCGACCCGGCGAACAAATCGGCGAAGACCCGCGCAACGTTGCCGCCATCGCCTCGTTCGTTCGCCGGGGGCAGATTGCTGCGCCCGCACACATCAACGGAGGCACGCATGGCCAGCGAGGAAACCAAGATCACGTCCGGCAGCCTGATCGCGGCGGAAAAGGTCGAGGGAACGGACGTCTACAACATGCAGGGCGAGAAGCTCGGCACCGTCGACGACATCATGCTCGACAAGGTGAGCGGCAAGGCGATCTACGCGATCATGTCGTTCGGCGGCTTTCTCGGCATCGGCGAGAAGTATCATCCGCTGCCCTGGTCGGCGCTGACCTACGACGAGAGCAAGGGCGGATACGTCGTCAATCTCGACAAGAAGATGCTCGAGAACGCCCCGACCTACGACATGGACGAGGACTTCCTGTGGACGCCGGACTACGGGCGCCGGGTCGACAAGTACTACAACGCGCCGAGCTACTGGTAAGGCCCGGACCGCCTGTCAGTGAAGTCGCGCCGGGCGCGGGTCTTGCTCGGACGGCCGGTAGATGATCGTGGCCGTCCATTGCGGCTCCGCGCCCGGTGGCGCTTCGCTGGCCGGCAGCGTCCAGCCGCTGATCCTGTCGAACCCGTCCTGCTCGGCCCACCAGGCGGCCGCCGCCTTCTCGGCTTGCGCCCGGGTGGCGGCCGTGAACGCTCTCCAATATCTGGCTTTCTTCAACATGCCGGTCGGTGACCTCCCCCGCCGCGCACTGTACTGAGCCGCCGCTCGGCCGACATCCGCAAAGTCCGGCTTACCCACATCGAGCCGCGATGGAGTACGGTGGCGCCCGAGGAGTGGTGGTTTGACCCCTGCCAACGCTTGTCCCCGTGTCGTCGTCGACTGGGGCACGTCGAGCTTTCGCGGCTGGCTGTTGTCGGCCGAGGGCGCGATGCTGGCGGAAAGTCGCGGCGACGAAGGCATGCTGCACTGTGCCGGCGGCGACGGCTTCGCGCCGGTGCTCGGCCGCCACCTCGCGCGGCTGGACGCGCCGGCGGAAGCGCCGGTCCTGATCTGCGGCATGGCGGGCGCACGGCAGGGCTGGGTCGAAGCGCCTTATCTCGAGACGCCGACGCGGCTCGACGCCCTGCATGACGGCGCCATCCGCGTCGACACGCCGGGCGATGTCCGCATCCTGCCCGGCCTCGCCCAGGCACGCGCCGAGCGGCCCGACGTCATGCGCGGCGAGGAAACCCAGCTGCTGGGCGGGACCGAACCCGACTTCAGCGGGCTCGTGTGCATTCCCGGCACGCACAGCAAATGGATCAGGATCGAGGGCGGCACCATCGTCGAGTTCGCGACCTACATGACCGGCGAGTTGTTCTCCGTGATCGCGCAGCACAGCATCCTCGCGCATGCGCTGGAGACGGCGGCGGCGGCGCCGGCCGACAGCGCGCCCTTCCGGGCGGCACTCGGCTCCGCGCTGGCCGCGCCCACGGCGCTGACGGCGTCGCTGTTCCGGCTGCGCGCGGCGCAACTCCTGGGCTTCGAGCAGCGCGCCGACGGCGCGGCGCGGCTGTCGGGCCTGTTGATCGGCACCGAGATCGCCGATGCGATGCGGCTGCACGACGGGCTCAGATCGGTGCGGCTGATCGCAGCCGGCGGGCTTGCCCGCCTTTATCGGGCGGCGCTCGCCGCCCAGGGCATCGACGTGACGACGATCGATGCCGAGCAGGCGTCGCGGCGCGGGCTGGCCAAGGCCGCCGCCAGGATCTGGGGAGCGACGGCTGCATCATGACCGACCTCGCCGCGCGGCCGGCCTCGACGAGCCTGCGGCTCAGTCCGCCGTCGAGGTCAGGCGGAACACGCTCTCGTCCTGACGCATGGCCTCGTGTTGCCGGACGAGCTTGCGGAAGCTTTCGAGATCGGCGCCCGCCAGCTTCGTCCGCCTGATCTGGGGCGATTTCATCGGGTCGATCGCCTGGCCGTTGTTGATGACCTCGAAGTGAAGGTGGGGGCCGGTCGAACGGCCCGTCGAACCGACGAAGCCGATCACCTGCCCGCGCCGCACCGTCACACCGGCGCTGATCCCCGCGGCGAACGCCGAAAGATGGCCATAGACCGTCGCCACGTTGTCGGCGTGCTGGATGCGGATCCAGTTGCCGTAGCCGGCGTTGGGCGCGGCGCCGACGACGGTGCCGTCGGAGGCCGCAACGACCGGAGTGCCGCTCGGCGCCAGCAGGTCGACTCCGTTGTGCATCAGGAAGCTGCCGCCGCCGCCACGGTTGGCGCGCTGGCCGGGACCCGGCGCCAGGCCCAGCGCGACGCCGCGCGCCGTCGCCACGTTGATGGTGGCGCCCACGGTGCCGAGTCGGCTGGGAGCGCCCAGGCCGTTGCGCGGCTGCTCGAACGGGTCGGCGCGGACACCGTAGCCCGACGACACGCTGACCGTTTCCAGCGGCATGCGCATGGTCGGCTGCGCCAGCGACTCGCCATTGGCGAGCCACAACTGCTCGGCGCCGCGCGTCGGGCGAAAGCCGTAGAACGCGATCCTGCCGCGGGCGGCCGTCATGATCTCGCCCGACACGATGCGCGTCGCGCCGATCTCCCGACCATCCGCCGCGACGGCGTGCTGATAGCGGACCTGGAACCTGTCGCCGCTGTCGGGCTCACGACGATCGAGCGCCGACGACACCGCGTCCTTGATCGTCATGCTCAGCGCCGCGGGCAACCCGGCTCTCACCAGCGAGTCCTCGAGCGACTCCTCGACGAAGCCGCTGACCGCGACCTCGCCGCGCGCGAACGGATCGTCGGGCGCCACCGCGGCTTCCATCTGGCCGCCCAGCAACGCGTCTTCGGCGGCAAGACCGCCTGCGAAGTCGGCATCGAATGCCGCGGCCGAACCCCAGATCAGCGTGCAGCCGCACGCCACCGCCAGCAACGCCCGGAAACGCCCGACCACACAACACCCATCGTTCGAAGCAGGCATCAATGCCCCTTGCAACGTGAACAGCCCCACCCGCGATCAGACCAGCAGGGCGCCGTCGCTGATGCCAGTGCCAATCCTGTGACGAGGCCGTGACCGCAAGGTCACAGCGCACGCGTTTGAAGTACTGCGAGTCAGCGGCGGCATGTGCACCGCGTTGCGCGAGCGTGTGGCGCGACCGACGCGAACCACGGACTTGAAGAACGGTTTGCAACCTGAAGACGAGGCTATGAGCGGACCGCGACTGCGCTTATCATGACCTCGACGACTGGGGGAGGGGGCGCAGAGGGCATGAATCGGTCCTGGCATTGCGACGCCGCATCATGACGAGCGTCCTGTTCATCGCGCACTTGGCAGCGGTGCTGCTGGCGGCCCTCGCCCTATGGTCGATACGCTTCGAAGCCGGCGGACGGGCCGCCACGAGGCTGGAGTGGGCGGCTCCAGCCACGCTCGCCGTGCTGGCGGCGCTGGTCCTCCTGGTCGTGTCGCCCGGCAAGCGTTTCGAGCTGTGGGGTACGGCCATCGTCGGCGGGCTGCTGGTCGGCGCCGTTGCCGGCATGCTGCTGAAGGTGAACCAGGACCATGGCCGCGGATTGATCCGCGTGCCGCCGGCCTGGGATGGCGTCGGCGCGGCGGCGGTGCTGCTGATGTTGGCGCTCGCGCGGTTCGTGAGCTCCAGCCTCATCGGACGCCAGTCGGGTGGATTCGGCGTGCTTGCCGGCGCGGCAACCTTTCTTGCCGCCTACATCGCCGCACGTTTCATCGTCGTGCGTTTCTACAAGACGCCGCGATCGATCCACATAGACATGGAGCGTGGTCGAAATCCAGGCCGCACGCTCGTTCACTGACCGGAGCGCGCTGCCGGGCCAGGCGCCTCTCTATTCCGCTGCCTGGCGGCGGCGCGCCACGGCCTCGAACCTGCGCTGACGCATCGCCGTGCGCGGATCGTCCATCTCCGGCTCCATCGGCTCGGCGACCCAGCCGTCGCGGCCGGGCACGTAGTTCCGGTTGGTCTGGGCCGGGTTGCGGTTGACCAACGGCCGCGCATAGAGCGGATGGGTCATGCATCGCACCTCGTGCTCGATCTGGAACAAGGACTTGCCGGTCTCGAGGTCGGCGATCTGCTCGAAGCGATACTGGTACTGGTTGCTCTCCTCGGTGATCAGGTCGCGCTCGAGCAGGCGCTTGTGCGGCCTCGAGAAGTTCGCGACGTAGATCTGGATGTGATGGCCATCATAG
This sequence comes from Pseudomonadota bacterium, assembly GCA_023386865.1. Taxonomy (GTDB): domain Bacteria; phylum Pseudomonadota; class Alphaproteobacteria; order Reyranellales; family Reyranellaceae; genus Reyranella. The sequence goes on along the minus strand of JAEWIV010000541.1, from coordinate 16,886 downwards.
GCCGGAAGCTTTGATTTGGTCTCGCGGAACACCAGTTCCTGCGACGGGCCCACCGAAACGCGCGCCGCCGGCATGTCGCCGGCCTCGTCGACGCGCGCCTCGGTCTCGAACACCTTGCGATAGAAGTCGGCGATGGCCTTGGTCGAACCGGCCGGCACGTCGAACTCGACATAGGGCATGCCGAGCTGCATGCGGCCGAAGCTGCCGGGTTCGTGGATCAGCAGCTTGTTGCCCCAGGGGCACGTCGTCTCGACATGGTCGTCGTGCTCCTTGTAGGCGAAGCGCGTGCCGTCGAGCGGCTTCTTCATCTTCTCCAGCCGCTGCAGCAGCGCTTCGCGATCCGGAACGACCAGCCCGACGCGACCGCGCAGGCGCTGGGGCTTGCCGGTGATCAGGTGGAACTGGCTGTGACCGACATTGACCCACATGTTGTCGATGCTGGTCATCAGGTAGGGATCACGCGTCAATCCCAGGCCGCTGATGTAGAACAGCGTCGTCAAACCCTGGTCCTCGACCTGAAGATTGACGTGCTCCAGACCGACGACATTGCCGAGATCCTCGGCGCTGCGATCGTACTGCTTGCCGTCCTTTGGCTTGGCTTGGGTCATGGCGGTCGCCTCCATCGGGGAAGGGGAGCTTTGCACGATTCTTTGTTGGCAGCCCGTGCAAAAAATGCGGAACTGCCCGCAACCAAAGGCCCGGGAGGAACAGGCCATGATCACCAAATTCGACAGTTCGTATGTCGGCTCGGTCGACCTGGAGGATGCCGGCTACCTTGGCAAGCCGATCAACGATCGGTGGTATTCCAACGAAGAGCTGGCCGACGTCATGCACAAGACGGTCGCCTACGCCAAGCAGATGGACCGGCTGGGCTACGACACGTTCTGGATGGCCGAGCACCATTTCCAGCCGGAGGGAACGGAGTGCATCCCCAACCTGCTGATGATGGCGACGCACCTCTGCGGCGTGACCCGGAACCTCAAGATCGGCTGCGGTTTCAACATCGTGCCGATGTGGCATCCGTTGCGGCTCGCCGAGGACTACGCCATGGCCGACATCCTGACCGGCGGTCGCGTGATCTTCGGCATCGGCCGCGGCTATCACACGCGCGAAGTCGAGACCTTCGGCTCGCCCTTGATCGACCAGGACGCCAACCGCGAGCTGTTCGAGGAAGGCGTCGACATCATCTTCCGGTCGTTCAACGAGGAGCGCTTCAGCCACAAGGGCAAGTACTACACCCTGCCGCCGGAGGTGCCGTATCGCGGCTACACGCTGAAGGAGCTGACCTTGGTGCCGCGGCCCCTGCGCCGCCCCGTGGAATGCTGGCAGCCGATCCAGTCGGGCTCGCAACGCGCCTTCGACTTCATGGCCAAGTACGGCATCTCGGGAGTCATCGGCGGCGGCTCGGCCGAGGGCGGCGCCGTCGACCGCCACATGATGGAGTTCCGCGCCGCCTACCAGCGCCGCGGCATCGAGCTCGCGCCCGGCGAGCGACTGGCGCTGGGCTACCAGTTCTGCATCGCCGAAAGCCGCGAGGCGGCCATCGCCAAGGCCGGCAGGTTCTACGAAGAGAACATGAAGATGTTCGGCGAGCTGCGGCTGGTGCGCGCCATCACCGACCAGCAGATCGCGGCGATGCGCGATCCGCGCCTCGTGCCCAACACCAAACTGCCGCGCATCGAGGACGCCATCAAGGCGGGCGGCTTCCTCGCCGGGACGCCGGCCGACATCATCGAGGAGCTGAAGAAGGTCGAGCAGCGCTATCCCGGCCTCGACCGCGTCATCTGCACCATGCCGCTCGGCACGCATCTCGCCGACACGCTGGAACAGCTCGACCGCTTCGCCAAGGAAGTGATCCCGGCCTTCAGGCCGGCGCGGGCCGCGGCGGCGGCAGACTGAGGGGAGAGACGTCGATGATCTTCGAAATGCGCACCTACCTGATGAAGCCGGGCAGCATCCCCGACGTCGAGGAGAAGTTCGGCGCCGGGCTGCCGGCGCGGGCCAAGCTGTCGCGCTTCGGCGGCTTCTGGCGCACCGAGGTCGGCACGCTCAACCAGATCATCCATGTCTGGCCCTACAACGACATGAACGAGCGCGAGCGCATCCGCGCCGACGCCATCAAGCAGGGCATCTGGCCGGTCAAGGTCCAGGAGTCGATCCTGGAGATGGAAAGCAAGATCCTCTACGCGGCGCCGTTCTCGCCGCACTTCGAGCCGGGCGAGCACGGCAATCTCTACGAGTTCCGCACCTATACCTACGGGCCGGGCCAGGTCGCCAAGGTGATGGAGGCGTGGGCTCCCCTGGTGAAGGCGCGGTCGGCGATCTCGCCGCTGATCTTCGCCGGTTACACCGACCTCGGGCCCCTCAACGAATGGGTCCATGTCTGGGCCTACAAGAACATGGCCGACCGCGAGACGCGCCGCGCCCAGGCGATGAAGCCGGGCCAGTGGCCGCCGCCGCGCCCTGCGGGCGTCACCCTGCTCAAGCAGACCAGCACCTTCGCCGTTCCGGCGAAGTGGTCGCCGTTGCGCTGAAGGAGGAAAAGGATGGCCGTCTCTTTCCGCCAGGTCGGTCCGTGCTTCGCAGCCGAGGTCGATGGCATCGACATGCGCAATCCGCTCTCCAACGACGAGGTCGCCGCGATCCACGGCGGCATGGACAGGTACGCCGTGCTGGTGTTCCGCGACCAGAAGATCGACGACGCCCAACAGCTTGCCTTCACGCGGAGCCTGGGCGAGATCGAGCATGCGATCGGCACCAGCCTGCGGGCGGCCAACGAATACCGCCTGCCCACCACCTTCGCCGACGTCTCCAACCTCGACAAGGACAACACCCCTTTCAAGCGCGACGACCGTCGCCGGCTGTTCGCCATCGGCAACCGGCTGTGGCATTCGGATTCGTCCTTCAAGGTGGTGCCGGCCAAGTACTCGCTGCTGCACGCCATCTCGATCCCGTCCAAGGGCGGCAACACGCAGTTCGCCGATATGCGCGCGGCATACGATGCGCTGGACGAGGAGACCAAGGCCGAGGTCGAGGACATGGTCTGCGAGCATTCGCAGATGTACTCGCGCCAGATCATCGGCTTCTACGATTTCACCGACGAGGAGCGCGAGCGCTTCAGGCCGGTGCGCCAGTGCATGGTGCGCACCCACCCGGTGACCGGCCGCCGGTCGCTCTATCTTTCGTCACATGCCGGCGGCATCGTTGGCTGGCCGATGCCGGAGGCGCGCGGCTACCTGCGCGACCTGATCGAGCACGCCACGCAACGCGAGTTCGTCTACACCCACAAATGGCGGGTCGGCGACCTGGTGATGTGGGACAACCGCCAGACCATGCATCGCGCGCGGCCCTTCCCGGCCAGCGAGCCCCGCGACATGCGCCGCACGACGCTGGCCGGCGACGGGCCGACCGCGCTTCAGGTCGCGGCGTAAGGCCTCAGATCAGGGCTTGCCCGAGCAGGTCGTGGTGACCTTCTCCTGGCAAGCTCCGCCCTTCGCCGGTATGCAACCACGACCGCACGGGATTTCGTTGGCGCGGCAGTGGCGGGTGCAATAGTCGCCCGGATGCCGGTTGCCCGACCCGGTCTGCGCGTCCGGCGCGGCAGGTTGTTGCTGTTGCGGCTGCTGTGCGTTTGCGGGGATGGCGAGCGCCGCCACGCTCGACAGGACGAACAACACGGCCAGAACGCGCATCAATGACCTCTTCACGTCACCAGATCCTCATCCACGACAAATAGCAGGAACGCCGTCGGTTTTCAGGTCTTGAGCAATGCCGCCATGATGCGCTCGCGCGTCAGGGGCATGTCGTGAATGCACACGCCGAGGGCGTGCTTCACGGCGTTGCCGATGGCGGCCGCGGTCGGGCCGACGGTGCATTCGCCGACCCCCAGGGTCGGATTGCCGGCGCCGTCGACGAACTCGACCTGCATCTCGGGCACCTCGCTGAAGCGCAGGATGGGATAGCTCTCCCAGTCGCGCGAGGCGATGCCCTCGCCGTCGAATTTCACCTGCTCCTTCAGCGTCCAGCTCACGGCCTGCACGATGCCGCCCTCGAGCTGGTTGCGCGCGCCGTCGGGATTGACCACGAGGCCTGCGTCGGCGACGCACCACACGCGGTCGACCTTGACGGTGTCCTGCACGGTGACTGCGGCGACGACCGCGGCGTACGCGGCGCGATTCTTGTAGCGCGCGAAGGCGAGGCCCAGCCCCTTGCCGGTGCCCGACGGACCGCGGGCCTTCCACTCGGCGCGCTCGGCGACCAGCTCGATCAGCCGGCGGGCGCGCTGGTCGGACAGGATCGACAGGCGGTAGGCGACGGGGTCCTCGGCGACGCGCGCCGCGAGCTCGTCCATCAGCGATTCGATGGCGAAGACGTTGGGCAGTGCGCCCAGCCCGCGCAACGCCGAGGTACGAACCGGCGGCCTCAGCACAAGGTGATGCAGCACACGATGGGCCGGCACGTCATAGAGCGGCACGGCGTTGCGCGTGCCACCGCCGCCTCGCGCTTCCGGCGGATCGAACGGCGCGATCTCGGGCGGCGGGTTGGCCAGCGCTTCGGCGGCGAGCAGCCAGCCGGTGCCGCTGCCCGGCCGCTGCACGTGGGTGGCGCTCCACACCTCGGTCGTCCAGTCGGCCGGCCGGCCGCGCTCGTCGAGGTCGACGTGCAGGGTCACCAGCATGGCGGGGCCCACCGGCTCGAAGCCGAATTCTTCCTCGCGGCGCCATTGCAGGCGGATCCAGCGGTTGGGGATGCGCATGGCGATCAGCGCGGCGTCGAGGGCGGCATCGTCGGCGCCGTTGTGGCCGTAGCAGCCCGCGCCATGCAGATGCTGCGCGGTGATGGCTTCCGGCGGCAAGCCGAGGACGGTCGAGAGGTTCTTCCGCAAGGGATGCATGCCCTGGCCGTGCGAACGGACAGTGAGATGCCCGTCGCGGAACTCCGCCAGCGCGCAGGACGGCGACATCGAGGCGTGCGCGATGTAGGGGCGCGAGACGGTGATCTGCACGAGGCGCTTCGGCGGTGTCGCGGGCGCGGGCCAGGCGCCGATGCGGCGATCGTCGCTCGCCTGACCCTTCAGCCACGCGGCCTCCTGCTGTTCGGGCGCGATCTGCCTGACGTTGTTCCATCTGGCATGGGCCGGCGCGGCCGCGGCCGCCGCCGGGGCCCCGCTCTCGAGCGGGCTCACGAAGGCCACGAAATTGGCGTCGCGGACGATCCGCAGCTCGCCTTTCGCCGCCTTGGCGATCGCCGCCTCGTCGAGCGACGCCAGCGTGGCGCCGCGATTGGGCTGGCGCAGCGTCCGGGCGTGCAGGACGTTCGTCGGCAGCTCGTCGTGCACATAGGCGGCGCCGGTGAGCTTGGCCGGTAGGTCGATGCGCGGCACGCTCTTTCCGACCACGCGATAGGACTCGCGCGGCTTCACCGGCGCGGAGCCGGTCGCCGGCTGGCTGAGATCGATCTCGCCGGCCACGCTCCAGTAGTCCTGGCCGGTCGCCGCGCCGTTCTGCAGGAAGCGGCCGTCGGCCACCGTGAGATCGTCGGGGCTGCAGTTGAGCCGAAGCGCCGCGCGCTCCAGCGCCTTGGCGCGCACTTCGGCGCAGACCAGGCGCACCGAGCCGCCGGAAACCTCGATGGAGAGCGACGACGTCGTGTACTGCTCGTCAGGTCCGCTGGTGGTGTTGCCCGACAACACGACCACTTGCTCGAGCGGCAGGTCGAGCTCCTCGGCAGCGATCTGGCCGATCGCCGTCACGACGCCCTGCCCCATCTCGACCTTGCCGGTGGCGATGCGCACCGTCCGGTCCGGCAGGAAGGCGATCCAGCGGTCGAGCCGCGGGTTGTCGACCAGGCTGGCGGGAAGCGACGGCGCGTTCATGACGACCTCCCGTTGCGCAGGGCTGCAGCGGCGCGCTCGACGGCGCGCAGGATGCGCTGGTGCGCGCCGCAACGGCAGAGATGCTTGTCGAGCGCCGTCACGATGTCGGCGCGACTGGGGCTGGGATTGCGGTCGAGCAGCGCCTTGGCCGACATCACGATGCCGCTGAGGCAGTAGCCGCACTGCCCGGCCTGCTCGTCGAGAAAGGCCTGCTGGATGGGATGCGGCCTGGCGGGCGTGCCCAGTCCTTCGACCGTGGTGACCGCGGCGCCGGCGATGGTGCCGACCTCGCGCGTGCAGGCATAGGTCGGCTGGCCGTCGACCAGCACCATGCAGCAACCGCACTGCTCCAGGCCGCAGCCGTAGCGCGTTCCCATCAGGCCGAGCTGGTTGCGAAGGACATCGAGGAGCGTGGCCGTCTCCGGCGCGTCGACGCGCTTCGGCTCACCGTTGACCGTTAACGCAATGCTCATGGAGGCCTCCCGCGGCCGTTATAGAAGGTCGGCGACGGCCTTGCGATAGCGCGTGATGGCATCGAGGTGCTCGGCGTAGGTCTTGCCGGCGATTCGCTTGTGATGGTTGCTCACGTAGGTGGTGTGGACGGTGATGTGGCTGACGCCCGCCGCCTTCCAGAAGGCGATCTCCTTGCGCCAGTCCTCGGGCGTGCCCTTGCCGGGTGATACCCAGACCTCGAGCCCGACCGAGGCGGGGTCGCGCCCCTCCGCCTTGATCATCCCGCGCAGCTTGTCGAATGCCTTCAACGCCTCGTCGCCCGGCGGATACTGCAGCGGCATGAAACCGTCGCCGTACTTGGCGGCTCGCCTGAAGGTCGCTTCGGCGTGGCCGCCGAACCAGATCGGCACGCGGCCGGATTTCGGCCGCGGGTTGATGCCGCCGTCGTCGAGCTGGTGGAACTCGCCCTTGAACTTGACGTGCGGCTCGGCCCACAGCGCCTGCATGAAGCGCACCTGCTCCGCCGAGCGCTTGCCGCGGGTGTGGAAGTCCATGCCCAGGCCCTGGAATTCGATCTCGTTCCAGCCGACGCCGATGCCGAGGCGAAAGCGGCCCTCGCAGAGCTCGTCGAGGCAGGCCGCCTGCTTGGCGACCAGGGCGGCCTGGCGCTGCGCGAGGATGACGACGCCTGAGGCGAAACCCATCTTCCTGGTGACGCCGGCCAGGAAGGCGAACACCACGAAGGGATCGTGATAGGCCGTGGCCGTGGTGCCGACGCGCCTGCCGCCGTAGTCGACGCTGGGATTGCCGCCCAGCACGTGGTCGGGTGCCAGCATGTAGTTGAACCCGAGCCCTTCCGCCGCCTGCGCATAGTCGCGCAGCGGCACGGGGCCGGTACCGATGTCACCCACGGGTAGCGAGGCGCCGAGCTGCATGTTTCCCCCTTCACAGGACCGCGGGCCTCCGGGCCCGCTCATGATTCATGAGCGAGTCGGAGGCTCGCGGTCCAGAAGAACAAGAGCGGGCCTGGAGGCCCGCGGTCCCAGAAGACTACTCGGCCGCAGCCGCCTTTGCCGGCTTCAGGTCGGTCGAATATTTCAGGTGCACCGGCGCGTTCGCCTCGAACGGGCTCTTGAGGTCGAGGCTCTTGGCGATCTCGCGAATCGCCGGAAAGACCTCCTGGCCCATGAGCCGGATGCAGGTGAGTGAATCCTCCTGGCTGACGCGGCCGTCGTTGCCCCACAGCGCCAGGATGCCGGGCCGCGTCTCCTCCAGGATGCGCTTCAGCTTGGCGACCACCGTCTTGGGCGTGCCGTAGATGATGCGCAGGTCCTCGACCTGCTGCTCGAAGCTGGTGATGCCGCGCGGGTTCACGGCGCGGCCGGCGGCGAACTCGACGAAGGCGCGGCGATTGGTGGGCGAGCCGTAGCCCGACGGCGTGCTCCACACCGGATGGGCGAGCCCGGTGAACTCGCCCTGCATCCAGCGGAACTGCTTGGCGTTCTCGCGCGCCTTGTCTTCGTTGTCGGAGATATGGACCTGGATCAGGTAGCCGCGATTCTCCGGCCCGCCGACATAGCCGGTCTGCAGCGCCACCTGATCGTAGAGCTCCCAGATCTTCCTGGTCTGCTCGATCGACGTGTTGAGCGCGATGTACGGATAGCGCTGCTGCGCCGCCCATACGATCGTTTCCTTGCTGATCACGCCGGGAATCCAGACGCGTGGATAGGGCTTCTGCAGCGGCACCGCCCACGGGTTCACGACGCGATGCTGGTAGTGCGTGCCCTCGAACCGGAACGGGCCGACCTCGGTCCAGGCGCGCACGACCAGCTCGTGCGCCTCCTCGAAGCGCTCGCGATTGAAGGCCGGATTGACGCCGGTGGCGAGCTGCTCCTGGCCGCCGCCGCGCACGAAGCCCGAGACCAGCCGGCCCTTCGAGATCATGTCGATCATGGCGAGCTCTTCGGCCAGCCGGATCGGATTCTCCGCCAGGGGCAACGGGTTGCCCAGCATGACGATCTTCACCTTCTTGGTCATGCCGGCGAGGATGGCGGCGAAGATGTTGGCCTTGGCCTGCATGCAGAACGGTGCGTTGTGGTGCTCGTTCAGCATGATGCCGTCGATGCCGACCTCCTCGGCCAGCATGTATTGCTCGATGTAATTGTTGTAGAGCCGCGAGCCCGCGACGGGATCGAAGTGCTTGTTGGAGAACATCAGCGCGGTGGCGCCGAAGTCGCGGCCGGCCTGCTCGTCGTAGGCCGACATGGGCTGCTCGGTGAAGTACATCAGGTGCATGGCGTCTACTCCCGACCGATGAAGGTGCTGACCAGCTTGGCGAGGGCTTGGGGCTGCTCCATGTCGATGGCATGGCCGCAGGACTTGACGATCTCCAGCCTGGCGTTGGGCAGGGCCTCAACGTAGCGCTTGCCGGCGCTCATGGGCACCACCTTGTCGTGCTCGCCCCACACGACCAGCGCGGGCGCTCGCATCGTCTTCAGGAGGTGCGGCAAGGTCTGGCTGTACATGTAGGGCTTCCAGGCGATGCGAAAGCTCATCTCGCGGCAGATGTCCCACATCTCGAGCTGGTCGACGGAGGGCTCGGCGCCATAGACGCGATCGAACGCCTTCTGGTCGTGGAAGGCCGCGCGCGCATAGTCGACGTAGCCGGTGACGGCGAGATCGAGAATGTCGCCCTGCGGCGGCTTGATGCCCATGGCGCCGACCAGCACCAGATGCGAGAGATCGGCCGGCGCCATGGTCGCCATCTCGGCCGCGATCCAGCCGCCGAAACCCAGCCCGACCAGGGCCGCCTTGCCGATCCCGACCTCGTTCAGAAGATTGCGGTGCACGACGGCGATGTCGCGCGCGCTGCGCATCCAGTCGGGCCGCTCGGAGCGGCTGTACCCGGGGTGATGCGGGACCAGCACGTCGTAGCCTGCCGCCAGCGCATCGTAAAACGGCAGGTCGTCGAGAGTGCCCGTCTCGTGATGGAGGACCACGAGCGGATGGCCCTTGCCGGCACGCCTGAGATGCAGCTTGGTGCCGCCGGCCTCCACGGTGGAGGTCTTCCAGTCCACTCCCGCCATTGCCGATTTCCTCCCGTGATTGACGGAATGGTTGCAATCGCCAACTGGCGAGTCAAACCGCTGAGCCGCAAGGCAGTATTTCGCGGGCCTCGTCATCCCGACCGGAGCCGGGGGCCTTTGACGCTACAGAAAGGTCCTCGCTGCAATCACGAGGACAGCGGTCGCTAACCTTCCTGTGGCCGGAAATCCGCGCCCAGCGCCTCGCGCAGGCGACCCGTGGCGGCACGGCCCAGCTTGAGGGGCTCGTCCATGCCGCGCAGCATGAGGCGCGCGGTCTCGCGCGAGGGCGTCTCGATGTTGCTCAGCCGGTCGCGGTTCACGATCAGCGAGCGTCCCAGGCGCAGGAAGGGCGGCGAGGGCAGCAGGCTCTCGAAATGGCTGAGCGTGCGCCAGATCATCAGTGCCGTCTGATCGGCCACGAACACATGGGTGAAATCGCCGTCGGCGCGCAGTGCCACCACCTCCGAAGGCTTGGCGAGCACGGTGCGCTTGGGGGTCTTGAAGGCGATCACGCCGGCACCGGTCCGGTCCGCCGGTTCGTCGCGTGCCAGCTCGCGGTCGGCGCGCTTCAGCGATTCGGCTAGCCTCTCGGGATCGACCGGCTTCAACAGGTAATCGACCGCGTTCACCGCGAACGCCTCGACCGCGTACCCGGCATAGGCCGTGACGAACACCACCACCGGCGGCGCCTCCAGGCGAGCCAGCAGGTCGAAGCCGTCGGCACCCCCCAGCTCGATGTCGAGGAACAACAGCTGAGGTCGCGTGCGGTCGATCTCGCGCAGGGCATCGGCCACGCCCTCGGCCTCGCCGACGATCTCGACATCGGGATGGCTGGCGAGCAGGCGCCGCATCGCCTGCCGCGCCAGACGCTCGTCGTCGACGATCAAAACGCGGGGCAAGGGTCGCCCACCAGCTTCATCGTCACCACCACCTCGTTGTCGCGGCCTTCCAAGGTGAAGACATGCCGGCCGGGATAGAGCAGCGTGAGCCGGCGCCGAACGTTGGCGAGCCCGATACCGGACCGGCGACGACGCGCACTGCCGACGTCCTCGAGGGTGCCCGTGTTCTTGATCGTGACGTTGAGAGCGTCGCCTTCGGCGCCGATGGCGAGATGGACATCGAGACCGTCTTCGCGGCGTCCGTGCTTGACGGCGTTCTCGATCAGCGGCTGCAGCAGGAAGCTCGCGATGCGCCTTTGTCCGGCGTCGTGGCCGACATGGATATGGGTCCTGAGACGCTCGCCGAACCGCGCCTTCTGGACGCCGAGATAAGCCATCAGCCCGCCGACCTCGGCATCGACCGTCACCACGGTCTGGTTGATGCCGTCGAGCGAGTAACGGAGATAACCCGTGAGATCGCGCAGCATGGTGAGGGCGGCCTGCGGATGCTCGGGTATTTCCTCGGCCACGCCGTTCAGGGCGTTGAACAGGAAATGCGGGTCGAGCTGCAGGCGCAGTTCCTCGAGCTCCAGGCGCAGCGCCTCGGCCTCGGCACGCATCGCGTGCCTGTGCTCTTCCTGCTTTGCCTGCTCGGCATGGATCCAGAAGTAGCACAGGCTCCAGGCACCGAGCGCCAGCGCGTAGTGGAACCATGGAACGGCAAGCTGCTCGAGCAGGGTCCAACCCGGGATCTGCCAGCCCACGATCTTTCGGGTGATGAAGCCGATCGAGACCGCGATCATCGCCGCGCCGGCCGACAGCAGCACGATCAGGGCAACCGACCCGGGAGTCAGCCGATTGCCGATCCTGCGCGAGGAATAGATCGCTCCGAGGCCGGTCGACAGCCCGATCAGGCAAGGCCACACCATCAGGCTGACGACGATGGCCAGCGCTGCGTTGCGATAGGTCAGCAGCCGGTTCACCAGGTCGAGGACAAAGAACAGGCTCCAGCCCACGAACTGCGCCCGCCAGAATGCGGGCAGGCTGCCGAACCGGCCTCCAGCCATGCCCGCGGCGACGCTGAGCATGTTAGCGCGCAAAATGATCGATTCCCGCCGTTTCCCCCGAGCCGCCCGCGGGCGCTCTCGCCTATCAAATGCCATTTCCAGCCGACCGGCAAGCGCGCGGCCACGGGATGGCCGCCGAGCCACCACGACGTTCACCGATTAACCTGCCCGCTTCGCCGAGAGTCGGGTCGCTCCCAATGCCGTCCCTGCAATCGACATGACATATCGCCCTGACGCGGCAAGGCAGAAGGGGCAGGAATGGCGACCATCGACTACACCGTTGGCGACAACTGGGGAGCGGGCTTCATCGGCAACATCGAGGTGCCGGGCGGCGACGCGGGCCTGCGGGGCTGGACCTTGGAATTCGATGCCTCCTTCGACATTTCCAGCATCTGGGGCGCGGAAATCGTCGCCCGCATCGGCACCCACTATGTGATCCGCAACGCCGCCTGGAATGCGGACGTCCCGCCCGGCGGCCAGGCAACTTTCGGCTTCGAGGCCAAGCCCGGTTCGGGCGGCACCAGCGCCACGGGCTTCATCCTGAACGGTGCGGCCGACGGCCCGACGGCACCGCCGATCGTCCCGACGCTCACCATCGCCGACGCCTCGATCACCGAGGGCGACAGCGGTACGAGCCAACTCACCTTTACGGTCAAGCTCTCGCAAGGCGCCAGCGGCCCGGTGACGGTCGCCTATTCGACCGCCAACGGCACGGCGACGGCAGGCGCCGATTACACGGCAGCCTCGGGCACGATCACCTTTGCAGCCGGCGAAACGACCAGGACCATCGCCATCCCGATCAGCGGCGACACCGCGCTCGAGGCCAACGAGACCTTCACCGTGAACCTGGCGAACCCGTCGGGCGCCACCATCGCCGACGGCGCGGCGACGGGCACGATCGTCAACAACGACGCAGCGCCACCCCCTCCTCCGCCGGCCGGCGGCCCGTCCCTCGACTACGACGTGGTCAGCAACTGGGGATCGGGCTTCACGGGGTCGATGGCGGTCGGCGCCGGCAGCGCCGCGCTCAATGGCTGGCTCGTCGAGTTCGACGCCTCGTTCACCATCACCAACGTCTGGAACGCCACGATCGTGAGCCATATCGGCAACCACTACGTGGTGCGCAATGCCGACTGGAACGGCAATGTCGCCGGTGGCGGCACCACCTCGTTCGGCTTCCAGGCAACGCCCGGCAGCGGCGGCACGACGGCATCGGGCTTCACCATCAACGGCACGGCCGTGGGCGCCGGGCCGACGCTGCCGCCGACGCTGTCGGTGGCCGACGCGACAGTGGTGGAGGGCAACACCGGTACCCACGAGCTCGCCTTTGTCGTCACGCTGTCGGCCGCATCGACCGACCCTGTCACCGTCGCCTATGCCACCAGCAACGGCACGGCAAGCGCAGGCAGCGACTATACCGCGCTGAGCGGCCTGCTCACCTTTGCCGCCGGCGAGACGTCCAAGGTCGTGAAAGTGCAGGTGTCGGGCGACACCGCCGCCGAAGGCAACGAGACCCTGACGCTGACCCTGTCGTCACCGAGCGGCGCCACGATCGGCGACGGAACGGCCATCGGCACCATCGCCAACGACGACACGGCATCGTTGCCGACCGTTTCCGTTGCCGACGCCACGGTCGCCGAAGGCAGCAGCGGCACGAAAGACCTCGCCTTCACCGTCAGCCTGTCGGCCGCAGCGACGGGCCCGGTTGCCGTGTCCTATGCCACCAGCAACGGCACGGCGGCCGCAGGCAGTGACTTCGCGGGCGCGAGCGGTACCTTGACCTTCGCCACCGGCGAGACATCGAAGGTAGTGCGCGTTCAGATCGGCGGCGACACCGTGGTCGAGGCAAACGAGACGCTGACGCTCACCCTGTCCTCACCGAGCGGCGCCACCATCGGCGACGGAACGGCCATCGGCACCATCATCAACGACGACACCGCGCCCCTGCCGACGATCAGCGTCTCCGACGCCTCGGTGGTCGAGGGCGATCCCGGCCAGGGCGGCGCGAGCTCCGGCTGGTTCAGCACTTCGGGCAACCAGATCGTCGATTCGGCCGGCCATCCGGTGCAGATCGCCGGCGTGAACTGGTTTGGCTTCGAATCCTCGAACCTGGCGCCGCACGGCCTGTGGACGCGTGGCTACCAGGACATGATGAACCAGATGAAGGACCTCGGTTTCAACACGATCCGGCTCCCCTTCTCCAACGACACGATCCACAGCAACGCGACGCCCAACGGCATCGACTTCTCCAAGAACCCCGACCTGCAGGGCCTCACCGCCATGCAGATCATGGACAAGATCGTGGCCTATGCCGGCGAGATCGGCCTGAAAATCATCCTCGATCACCATCGCAACGACTCGGGTCCCGGCCCTTCGTCGAACGGCCTGTGGTACGACGCCCAACACCCCGAATCGCAGTGGATCTCCGACTGGCAGATGCTCGCTGCGCGCTACGCCGACGATCCGACGGTGATCGGCGCCGATCTGCACAACGAGCCCTACAACGGCACCTGGGGCGGCGGCGGGGCGACCGACTGGGCAGCGGCCGCCGAGCGCGCCGGCAACGCCGTCGGCGCGGTCAATCCCAACTGGCTGATCTTCGTCGAGGGCGTCGCCAACTATCAGGGCCAGCCCTACTGGTGGGGTGGCAACCTGATGGGCGTGCGCGACCGGCCGATCGACCTCAACGTCGACAACAAGCTGGTCTACTCGGCGCACGACTACCCGAACTCGGTGTGGGCCCAGCCGTGGTTCCAAGGCAGCGACTTCCCGGCCAACCTGCCGGCCAAGTTCGACCAGATGTGGGGCTACATCTACAAGGAAGGAATCGCCCCCGTTTACATCGGCGAGTTCGGCACCAACCTCAGCGATCCCAAGGACGCGCCGTGGTTCGACGCCATCACCTCCTACATGGCGGGCGACCTCGACAACAACGGCACGACCGACATCCCGGCCGGCAACAAGGGCGTGAGCTGGACCTTCTGGTCGTGGAACCCCAACTCGGGCGACACCGGCGGCATCCTGGCCAACGACTGGCGCACGGTTAACCAGGACAAGATGGCATACCTGACGCCGATCCAGTTCGATCTCGGCACCGACGCATCGGGGGGCGGCTCGACCGGCCCGCACGCGACCTTCGTGGTGACGCTGTCTTCGGCGGCGACCGGGACGGTGACGGTGGACTACCACACCGTCGCCGGCACGGCGGGCAGCCCGGACTTCACCGGCGCCAGTGGCACCGTGACCTTCGCGGCCGGCGAGACCAGCAAGACGATCACCATCGCCGTCTCGCCCGATACGCTGGTCGAGGGCAACGAGCAGTTCACCGTGGTGCTGAGCAATCCGCAGAGCGCCACCATCGCCGACGGCACGGGTGTCGCCACCATCGTCGACGACGACACGTCGTCGCCGCCGGTCGTGCCGACGCTCGCCATCAACGATGCCTCGATCACCGAAGGCAACAGCGGTACCAGCCAGCTCTCCTTCACCGTGAGGCTCTCGCAGGCCGCCAGCGGGCCGGTCACGGTCAACTATTCGACCGCCAACGGCACGGCGACGGCGGGCAGCGACTATGCCGCGGCAAGCGGCACGATCACCGTCGCCGCCGGCGAGACCACCAAGACCGTCACCATCCCGATCACCGGCGACACCGCGGTCGAGGCCAACGAGACCTTCACCGTCACCCTGGCGGCGGCCTCGGGCGCCACCATCGTCGACGGCTTGGCCGTCGGCACCATCGTCAACAACGACGACGCCCCGCCGCCCTCGGGCGACCTGGAAGCTCATCTCAGCCTGGCCGACTCGTGGAACAGCGGCTTCAATGCCAACGTGGTCGTGCACAACGACGGCGCCTCGATGTCGGGCTGGCAGATCGTGATCGAGATGCCCAACCAGATCACCGACATCTGGAACGCCGGCATCATCTCGCACGACGGCAATCGCTACGTCATCGGACCGGCGGCGTGGAACGGCACCCTGGCGCACGACGGCGAGACCAGCTTCGGTTTCGTGGCGTCGGGCGCCTACGACGCCGCGGCCGTGCAGGTCCACGGCGACGCGGCCGGCTCGTCGGCGCAGACGAGCCCGCCGTCGGCGAACACGCCCTCGCTGCTGGCCGACGCCGACGACGGGCACATGTTCTCGCCGTATATCGACATGGCGATGTCGAGCGCCGCCGATCTCGCGGGCATCTCCTCGGCCTCGGGCATCTCCAGCTTCACCTTGGCCTTCGTGCTCGCCTCGAACCAGGGCATCGGCTGGCAGGGCTGGGGAAGCATCGACGACGACACGCTGGCCAACGGCACGACCATCCTGCAGCACGTGCAGGACATCCAGGCGGCCGGCGGCAACATCACGATCTCCTTCGGCGGCGCCGCCGGCACGGAGGCGGCGCTGGCCGCAACCAGCGCCTCGCAGCTGCAGGCGCAGTACCAGTCGGTGATCGACCGCTATCACATCGATTCGATCGATTTCGACATCGAAGGCGCGGCCATGGCCAACCAGCAGTCGCTGGTGCTGCGCGACCAGGCGATCGTCGGCCTGCAGGCGGCCAATCCGGGCCTCAAGGTCTCGTTCACCCTGCCGGTGCTGCCGACCGGCCTCACCGCCGACGGCCTCCACGTGCTGCAGCAGGCGATGGCCGACGGCGTGCATGTCGACATGGTCAACATCATGGCCATGGACTACGGCGCCGCTGTCGACAACGGCGGCCAGATGGGACTTTCCGCCATCCAGGCCTCCGAGGCGACGCAGCAGCAGCTCGCTTCGATCGGCATGGCGGCCAAGATCGGCATCACACCGATGATCGGCGTCAACGACGTCGCCTCGGAGGTCTTCAAGCTCTCCGACGCGCAGATGCTGGTCGACTACGCCAGGAACGATCCGGACGTCGCCATGCTGTCGATGTGGTCGGTGGCACGCGACAACGGCGACTCCGCCGGCGCCGATCATACGTCGCCCGACAGCAGCGGCATCACGCAGAACCCGTACCAGTTCGCGAGCATTTTTCACCAGTACGACGTTCTGTAAGGACGTCACCCCGACCGCAGCGAAGCGCAGTGGAGGGATGACGATCAGATCAGCCAGGCGTGTCCCGCGCTGCTGGTGAAGTCGAGCTGCACGATCAGGTCGTTGTAGTCGTGGTCGCCGCCGCCGTGCTGGTCCTCCCAGCCCCAGGTGTTCAGGCCGTAGCTCCACAGATGGCCGACGGCGCGGCCATCGACCATCTCGTTGGCGTGGGCGAAGCCCCAGTAGTGGCCGCCGGTGGTCGTATTCAGGAGCTTCATGGCGATGATGTCGCCGGCGTCGACGTTGAGGATACCGGTCTGGCCGTAGTTGCCGTAGCCAGGGCCGTTGACCTGCGTGCCGCCGGTGCTGAGCTGGTAGGCTCGCGCGGCGGCCGCGGCGCGAGCCTACCAGCTCAGCACCGGCGGCACGCAGGTCAACGGCCCTGGCTACGGCAACTACGGCCAGACCGGTATCCTCAACGTCGACGCCGGCGACATCATCGCCATGAAGCTCCTGAATA
>JAEWIV010000527.1 GCA_023386865.1 Pseudomonadota bacterium | reverse complement strand
CGCCAGCTCCTCGCGGCCGGGCTTCAGCACGATCAGCATGCGCTCCTGGCTCTCGGAGAGCATGAGCTCGTAGGGATTCATCCCGGTCTCGCGCATCGGTACCTTGTCGAGCTCGACGATCACGCCGAGCCCGCCCTTGGCCGCCATCTCGAACGACGAAGAGGTGAGGCCGGCCGCGCCCATGTCCTGGATGGCGACGATGGCGTCGGTCGCCATCAGCTCGAGGCAGGCTTCCAGCAGCAGCTTCTCGACGAAGGGGTCGCCGACCTGCACGGGCGGCCGCTTGCTCTCGCTGTCCTCGTTGAATTCGGTCGACGACATGGTGGCGCCATGGATGCCGTCGCGGCCGGTCTTGGAACCGACATAGACCAGCGGATTGCCGACGCCTGCGGCGGCCGCATAGAAGATGCGGTCAGTAGGGGCGATACCCACGGTCATGGCGTTGACCAGGATGTTGCCGTTGTAGGCGGGGTGGAAGTTGGTCTCGCCGCCGACGGTAGGGATGCCCATGCAGTTGCCGTAACCGCCGATGCCGGCCACGACGCCCGCCACCAGATGCCGGGTCTTGGGGTGGGCGGGGTCGCCGAAGCGCAACGCATTGAGGTTGGCCACCGGCCGCGCGCCCATGGTGAAGACGTCGCGCAGGATGCCGCCCACGCCCGTCGCCGCGCCCTGGTAGGGCTCGATGTAGGAGGGGTGGTTGTGGCTCTCCATCTTGAAGATGGCGGCCTGGCCGTCGCCGATGTCGATCACGCCGGCATTCTCGCCCGGGCCCTGGATCACCCACGGCGCCTTGGTCGGCAGCTTCTTCAGCCAGACCTTGGAGGATTTGTAGGAGCAGTGCTCGCTCCACATCGCCGAGAAGATGCCGAGCTCGACCATGGTCGGCGTGCGGCCCATGATCGCCAGCACGCGCTGGTACTCGTCGGGCGACAGGCCGTGCTCGGCCACGATCTGCGGCGTGATCGCGGGCTCGTTGGGCAGCTTGACCGGGGGATTCTTCTCCAAGCTAACGCCACTCCCGCTCATGTCAGCGCCTCGACCAGGCCCTCGAACAACGCCTTGCCGTCCGAGCCGCCGAACATCGGCTCGACCGCGTTCTCGGGATGGGGCATCAGGCCCATCACCGTCTTGGTCTCGTTGAACACGCCGGCGATGTTGCGGATCGAGCCGTTGGGGTTGCCGGTGCCGTCGACCGTGCCGTCGGGGGCGCAGTAGCGGAAGGCGACCTGGCCGCGATCCTCCAGCCGCTTCACCGTGTCCTCGTCGGCGAAGTAGTTGCCCTCGGCGTGCGCCACCGGCACGCGGATCACCTGGCCGGCCTGGTAGCGGTTGGTGAACAGGCTCTGGCTGGTCTCGACCTTCAGGTGCACGTCGGAGCAGACGAACTTGAGATGCGCGTTGCGCATCAAGGTGCCCGGCAGCAGCCCGGCCTCGGTGACGATCTGGAAGCCGTTGCAGATCGCCAGCACCGGCACGCCCTGTGCGGCGCGCTTCTTGACCTCGGCCATCACCGGCGACAGCGCGGCCATGGCGCCGCAGCGCAGGTAGTCGCCGTAGGAGAAGCCGCCGGGGACCACGATCAGGTCGGTTTTCTCGAAGTCGCCGTCGCCGTGCCAGACCATCTGCGGCTTGCGGCCGGTGACCAGCTCGATCGCGTGGGCGACGTCGCCCTCGCGGTTGGACCCGGGGAAGACGAGAACTGCGGCTTTCATGCTGGTATCTGAAAGGTCGGAACGTAAATCATTGGAAAGACGCCGCCTTCACCCCCGCGCGCGTCAGATGGAAACCACGCTCGGCAATGTCGCGTTTCGCATCGGGCTCGGAGAAGGCGATTCGGGTTTGTCCGCTTTCATGAAACTTCTTGAAAAATATCCACGTGCCGCTGTTTGGGCATGGCAGCAGTTGATTGGGATCGGCGCCTGCCGTCGCGATGAACAATGTCCGATCGGCGGAAGACCGGAACAGATGGAATTCCATCGCGCCAGGTGATGGGACCGTCAAAGAATCGCGGCAGTTGCCCAATATCGACTCCATGGTCACGCAGTACCTTTCGCTGTTTTGCGTCGTCCCACTCGAAGCTTCGTCCGTTCCAGACAGCATGGCCCATCCGAGAATGCTCACGCGACGATCTCGATCGAGTAGTTCTCGATGACGGTGTTGGCGAGCAGCTTGCGGCACATCTCGTCGAGGCGCGCCTTGGCCTTGGCCTTGTCGGTCTCGGCGAGCTCCAGCTCGATGAACTTGCCCTGGCGGACGTCGCCCACCTCGGGGAAGCCCAGCCGGTTGAGGGAGTGTCCGATGGCCTTGCCCTGGGGGTCGAGCACGCCGTTCTTCAGGGTCACGTGAACTCTGGCTTTCATTTCGCCTCTTATTGCAACGTAGTGGGACCGCGGATGTCGCCGGGGCCCTGGTCGATCAGGATGCCGAGCCGCCGCGCCACTTCCTGGTAGGCCTCCTCGACCTTGCCCAGGTCGCGGCGGAAGCGATCCTTGTCCATCTTCTCGTTGGTCCGCAGATCCCACAGCCGGCACGAATCCGGGCTGATCTCGTCGGCGAGCACGATGCGGACCATGTCGTCTTCATATAGGCGGCCGAACTCGACTTTGAAGTCGATCAGCTTGATGCCGCAGCCGAGGAACAGGCCGAACAGGAAGTCGTTCACGCGCAGGGTCAGCGCCACGATGTCGTCGAGATCCTGCGGGGTGGCCCAGCCGAAGGCGGTGATATGCTCCTCGGTGACCATCGGGTCGCCCAGCGCATCGTTCTTGTAGAAGAACTCCATGATCGAGCGCGGCAGCTGCGTGCCTTCCTCGACACCGAAGCGCTTGGCGAAGGAGCCCGCCGCGACGTTGCGGACCACGACCTCGAGGGGGATGATCTCGACCTGGCGGATCAGCTGCTCGCGCATGTTCAGCCGGCGGATGAAATGGGTCGGCACGCCGATCTCACCGAGCTTGGTCATCAGGAACTCGGAGATGCGGTTGTTGATCACGCCCTTGCCCGTGATCGTGCCCTTCTTCTGGTTGTTGAATGCGGTCGCGTCGTCCTTGAAGTACTGGACGATCGTCCCGGGCTCTGGCCCCTCGAACAAGGTCTTGGCCTTGCCCTCGTAGATGCGGCGGCGGCGGGACATTTCTTACTCCTGGGCGGATGGTGCCATCCGCCCCTTATTCGGCGGGAATATGGCGGAACTCCCATGCGCCGGGACTGGGGAAAAATCCATTGAAAAAGGTGACGCATCCGTCATATTCACCTCGTATCGGAGGCCCCAAATGGCCCAGCAAATCACCTACGACAAGGCCTACGACACCATAATGCCGGAAGACTTCCCGGCGATGCTGGAGGTGGCGCGCTACGGCCGCCGCAGCAATGCCTTCGACGGCATCATTTCGGCCACCCATGACCATTTCTGGGACCCTCTGGACCGGAACTACATAGACTTCGACCAGCCGTTCGACATCGCCGCCACCCCGGTGGTGCCGTTCGACATGATCGTCGAGCTGCGCAGCGCCGTCGCCGACCGGCTGGACGAAGGCCAGAAGATCCGGCTCGCCAACGACGTCATGCACTGGTCGATCTCCAACCTGCTGCATGGCGAGCAGGGCGCTTTGTCGCTGTCGGCCAGCCTCTGCCACATCCTGCTCGATCCGGGCGCCCAGGAATACGCCGCCAACCAGGCGCGCGAGGAGGCGCGCCATGTCGCGGGCTTCACCCGCTACATCGCCAAGCGCTGGGGCCAGCCGCTGCCGGTCGGCAAGACGATCGCCACGGTGCTGGCCGACCTCGTGAGCACGCCCGAGGTCTACAAGAAGATCGTGGGCATGCAGATGCTGATCGAGGGCCTGGCGATGGGCTCGTTCGCCACGCTGAACGCGCGCACCAACGATCCCGTGCTGCGCCGGCTGGTCCAGCTGGTGATGAGCGACGAGGCCTTCCACCACCGCTTCGGCCGGATCTGGGCGGCCAAGACCATCCGCCATCTCAGCGAAGAGGAGCATCGCAAGGTCGAGGACTGGGCGGCCCAGATCTTCCAGACCCTGCTGTTCAACCTGATCAACGCCGAGCAGAAGCAGGTCATCTACGCGAAGTACGGGCTCGACTGGCAGTGGGTGCGCGATGCGGTGAAGGAGAGCTTCAGCGACGACGACCGTCGCAACTCCTTGAAGGAAAGCACCAACATGTTCCGCGTGCTGATCAAGACGCTGCTGCATGCCGGCATCATCACCGGCCGCACCGCGCCGCTCTACGCGGTCTGGGTCGACATGAAGGAGCTCGAGGCCGAAGGCGACGCCATCCCGGGCGACGTCGTCGCCGAGGAGATGCTGCTGGCGCTGCGCGAGATCAACGCCAAGCGTCGCCGCATCAGCTCGAAGGACGTCGCGGCCGCTTAGCTCTTGCGGAACCGCGGGCCCCCAGGCCCGCCTCATGCTCTTCTTCATATTCCTCTCCCCAAGGGGCAGAGGAATATGAACGTCCTACTGCCCGCGGAAGCTGGGCTTTCGGCGTTGCCGCCACGCCTCGTGCGCTTCGGCTTTGTCATCGCTCATCTCCAGGACCATGAAGCGGTAGGCGTCGACCAGCGAGGCGTCGGCGATGCTGGGGATGTCCTGGCCGCGGTTCATGGATTCCTTGACCATCCGCACGGCAAGCGGTGGCAGGCCCGCGATATGGTCGGCCACGGCATGGGCCTGGGCCATCAGCTCGGCGTGCGGCACCAGCCACTGGGCGAGGCCGATTCGATGGGCCTCCTTTGCTTCGAGCGGGAAGCCCATGGCGACCCGCATCGCCAGTCCCTTGCCGACGATTCGGGCCAGCCGGGTCGCTCCGCCGTAATTGGGCAGGATGCCGAGCGCCACCTGCGGCAGACGCCACTCCGCCCGGTCCGAGGCGACGATGAGGTCGCAGCAGAAGGTGATGATGCAGCCGATGCCGATCGCATAGCCGTTGACCGCGGCGATCACGGGCTTGGGGAAGTCGGCCAGCAGGTTGGACGGGAAGTTCCGCGCGCGGCCGACCCGCTTGATGAAGGCGGCGGCCGAACGTGTGTTGTGGGTGTTGGGATCGCGCAGGTTGGCGCCGGCGGAGAAGGCGCCGCCCGC
The DNA here is from genome assembly GCA_023386865.1 of Pseudomonadota bacterium. Lineage (GTDB taxonomy): Bacteria > Pseudomonadota > Alphaproteobacteria > Reyranellales > Reyranellaceae > Reyranella. Next base: position 17,559 of record JAEWIV010000527.1, on the reverse strand, counting down.
CTCATCGCCGGTCAGGATGACGGAGCGGACCTCGTCGTCGTCGTTGGCCTCGTCGAGGTGACGCAGCAGGCCGTCATTGTAGTCTTGTCCCCAGCAGTTGCGAGCCTCGGGGCGGCTCAGCGTCAAGATGCCGGTGTGACCCTGCTTGCGATAGTGGAGCGCCATGGGTTCCTCCTGGTTTCTCGTCATCCCAGCGCGTTCAGGGCTTGCGCGCCAGCACGAAGGCCGACAATCCGGCCAGCCGGTTGACCGGGAACAGCGGCAGCTCGGCAGTGCAGGCCGCGGTCAGGATGCCGTTGGTGACGGGTCCGTGCTTCGTCAGGCTGCTCCTGGGCTCGGTCGCGCCGCGGGCTGCCAGGCGTACGGCTGCCGCCAGGGGAAAGACGAGACCGAAATAGTAGGCGCCGCGCACGACCTGCAGCCCGGCGTCTCGCATCGTCGTCTCGATCTCCCCCAGCCGATAGCGGCGCTTGTGCTCCAGGAAGACGTCGTGGCCGCTCCATAGGAAGCGGAAGGCCGGCACCGTCACCAGGAAATGCGCGCCCGACGGCACCTTGGTCGCGTAATGGCGGACGAGCCCCACGTCGTCGTCGACATGCTCCAGCACGTCCATCATCAGCACCAGATCGCAGTCGGTCGGCCCGGTGTCGCGGCGATAGAGGACGGGCTTGCCGGCTTCACTGCTGTCGCGATCGTTGGCATAGCCTATGTCAACGCACAGTGCCGACTGGGCCCGCGCCTCGGCCAGCAGATGGCGAGAGAAGAAGCCCGAGCCCGCGCCGACGTCGAGGATTTTCCTGGCGTCGAGGCTGTCGACCATGCGCCTGAGCGCCGCCGCCTTCGATCGGTAGTACCAGTGCCGGCCGATCTCGGCGCCGAGTATGTCTTCTTCCTTGAGGTCCATTCGTCAGGACCTCGGTGCCTCGATATCTCCGTTCTCGTAGACGCCTTCGACCACGTAGATCGGCCGGCTCTTGACCTCGAGGAACAGGCGTCCGAGATACTCGCCGATGATGCCGAGCGACAGCAGCTGGATGGCGCCCATCAGCAGAACGGCGATCAGGAGCGAGGCATAGCCGGGAGTGTCGATGCCGAACAGCAGCACGCGGGTGACGATGAAGATCGCATAGAGCACGGCGATGGCCGCGATGACGACGCCGACATAGAACCAGGCGCGCAGTGGCGCCGTCGAGAAGCTGACGACGCCGTCCAGGGCGAAGTTCCACAAGCGCCACAGGTTGAACTTGCTCGAGCCTGCGGCACGCTGCGGCCGTTCGTAGGGCACGCCGACGGCATTGAAGCCGACCCAGGCGAACAGTCCCTTCATGAAGCGGTTGCGCTCGGGCAACTGTCGCAGCACCTCGACCGCGCGACGGTCGACCAGGCGGAAGTCGCCGACATTCTCGGGAATGCGCACCGGCGACATCGAGTTGAACACCCGGTAGAACCAGTTGGCCGACAGGCGCTTGGCCGCGGTGTCCCAGGCTCGCTGGGTGCGAACCCCGTAGACGATGTCGTAGCCCTCCCGCCAGCGCGCCGTGAAGGGCACGATCAGTTCCGGCGGGTCCTGCAAGTCGATGTCCATCGGCACGATGACGTCGCCCTGGGCATGGTCGATGCCGGCGGTCAGGGCCGCTTCCTTGCCGAAATTGCGCGACAGGTTGACGATGCGGAGACGGCGGTCGAGCGCGGCGCGGTCGAGCAGCCGTGCCAGCGTGTTGTCGCGGGAGCCGTCGTTGACGAACACGATCTCGAAACGAAAGCCGTCACGGTCCATCAGTGGCAACACGGTGTCGAGGAAGAGGTCGACCGACTCCTCCTCGTTGAACACCGGGACCACCAGCGACAACAGCGGATCGACCGGCCGGCGCGCGCGCTGGGCGCCAAGCTGGCGTTCCAGGGCGCTGCCGCTCAGGCGCGGATGCGGAAGGATCGATTCAGGCACGAACGAGGGTCATCGGCGGACCCCGCATTCTATCAGGTCACGCGCTCGACGACACCGCTCAAGGCCGTGATGCCGAGATCGACATCGAGCGCCGGATGGCGCTTCTTGACCTCGGTGCGGAAGGCGCGCAGCGCCTCGCTGAGCCGTGCCGTCTCGAAGGCGGGATCGGTCTTGATCTGGTCGCCGTAGGCCACGACGGCGGCGCCGCAGTCGCGGTGGCAGAGGCCGACCACGCGCTTGACCTGATGCAGCTTGATCGAGATGTCGAGATTGTCCCACCATGCCTTGCGCCAGGCCTCGAACACGGGGGCGACGGCGGCGACCGGACCGCCGGCGATGGTGAACTGGCTGTAGAGGTTCTGCCAGCCGGCGCTCGCCATATAGGCCCAGGTGAAGGTCGAGAAGCGCGGATCGATGCAGTTCATCAGCATCGCTTCATAGGTCGGGCTGGGCTTCTGGGCGAAGGCCAGACGCGGCGCGGCGAATGCCGCGGCACCCGCCGCAGCGCCCATGCCGAACAGCGACCGGCGGGACAGCGCGGCCATGCAGCCGCATCCCGCGTGATGAACGTGGTTGGTCATTGGAACGTCGCTCTCCCCTGTTGTGCCAGGCCGCCGTTGCGATCGGCGATCCAGGTCGTCATGCCCCCGTCGGCTTCGCGGCGCGCATGGACCGAAAATGCCGCTCCGGCATAGACCGGGGCCAGCGCGCGAAACTCGAAGCTGCGCGCAACCTTATCGGGCTGGGCGCGGCGCGCCAACTCGATTTGCACCATCCCCATCAAGGGGCCGTGAACGATCAGGCCGGGATAGCCTTCCGTGCCGGTGACGTAGGGCTGGTCGTAGTGGATGCGATGACCGTTGAAGGTGAGCGCGGAAAACCGGAACAGCAGCACCGGATCGGCCATGATCTCCTTCGACCAGGTGGCGTCAGTCGGCGCGGCCTTGGGTTCGCGCTGCTTCTCGCCGGGCTTGGCGGCCTCGCGATAGACGATGTCGTGGTCCTCGACGAACGACACGCCGTCCGGACCGGAGACCGTGTGCTCGACGGTCACGAACACCATGTCGCCGGTCGTGCCGGTCTTGGGCTCGACCGACTTGATGCGCGAGGAGCGGTGGATCGGCTGGCCGACCCTGAGGGGCGGGCCGGTGAAGGCGAAGCGGCTGCCGGCCCACATTCGGCGGGGCAGCGGGACGGGCGGCAGGAAGTCGCCGCGCTCGGCGTGACCATCGGGCCCGACCTTCGAAAGCGGCGGGGTCTCGAGGAAATAGAGCCAGTGCCAGAGGGGTGGCAGCGGATCGCCGGGCTTGGGCTCGGGGTCCGGCTCGTCGAAGGTCGCGATCAGCGCCCTTACCGGGAAGGCGGCCGCGAAATCGTCGTCGGCTTTGGTGCGTCCGACCCATTGGCGCATGTTTTCCAAGGACATACGGCTCGTTCCTCCCGCAAGCCTGCGACTCTGCCACTGCCATCGGAAGGTGGAAAGACAGGGTCCGCATCGCTATATACCGCAAGGAGCCAAACCGGAGCGGCCATGACCACGTTCGACGAGCGCGAAAAAGCCTTCGAAAAGAAGTACGAGCACGACCAGGACCTTCAGTTCAAGGCGACCGCGCGCAAGAACAAGCTCCTCGGCCTGTGGGCCGCCGGCCTGATGGGCAAGAGCGGCACCGATGCCGACGACTATGCCAAGGAAATCGTGATTGCCGACCTCGAGAAGCCCGGCGACGCCGACGTCGTCGACAAGCTGGTGAAGGATCTCGCCGCCGCCGGCAAGCCGACCGAGGCCCACACCATCCGCAAGCAGGCCGAGCGCCTGCTGGCCGAGGCCAAGGCGCAGATCATGAAGGAGACGCGCTAAGCGTCTTCCGCCCGGGAGATGTGAGCGGCAGGATCGCTTGGCGAGCGGACGGGCTTTCGCTGCCGGGCGCCGAGAGGCCATTCTTCCTTCCTGAATAGATCGGGAGGAAATGAATGGCCGGCCTTCTTCAGGGACATGTTGCCGCCGTCACGGGCGGCGGGTCGGGGATAGGGCAAGGCATCTGCCAGGCCTATGCCAGGGAAGGCGCACGCGTCATCGTGCTGGACGCCAATCTCGACGGCGCCAACGAGACGGTTGGCCTGGTGACGCAGGCGGGCGGCAAGGCGTCTGCCGTGAAGCTCGACGTGACCGACCGGCAGGCTTGCAAGCGCGCCGCCGCCGAGATCGCCGGGAGCGGCAACATATCGATCCTGGTCAACAATGCCGGCATCAACCGGCGCAACCCCATCACCGGCGAGGCCGCCGCCGTGACCAAGGACTGGGACGACATCCTGTCGATCAATCTCGACGGCGTCTTCAACGTCACCCACGCCTTCCTCGACCAGCTCCGCGCGACCAAGGGGCGGATCGTCAATATCGGCTCGATCCAGTCCTTCGTGCATGTCAGCTGGCCGAACTCGGCGGCCTACACGACCTCCAAGCACGGCGTGCTCGGCTTCACGCGGGCGCTGGCGGCGGAGCTCGGCAAGGACGGCGTGCGGGTGAACGCCATCGGGCCGGGCCTGATCGAGACCAGGATCAATGCCGAGGCGCGGGCCAAGAACCCCGACATGGTCGCCATGGTCATGCGGCACACGCCGCTCGGCCGCGCCGGCAAGCCCGAGGACATAGCCGGTCCCGCGGTTTTCCTCGCCTCCGATTTGTCATCCTATGTCACCGGCTCCATCATCATGGCCGACGGCGGCTTCCGCACGCTCTGACCGCACCCATCCGAGGAACGCCATGCAAGACCGATATCTTCGAACCGGAATCTTCCTCGCGCCGTTTCATGCGCTGGGCGAGAACCCCACGCTTGCCATCGAGCGCGACATGGAGCTGGTCGAGCATCTCGACCGTCTCAACTACCACGAGGCCTGGATCGGCGAGCATCACTCCGGCGGTTTCGAGATCATCGCTTGCCCCGAGATGTTCCTGGCCGCAGCGGCCCAGCGAACGCGCGACATTCGCCTCGGCACCGGCGTCGTATCCTTGCCGTATCACCATCCGTTCACGCTGGCATCGCGCATGATGCAGCTCGACCACATGGCCCGCGGCCGGGCGATGTTCGGGGTCGGTCCGGGGGCGCTGATCTACGATGCCGACAAGATCGGGCTCAAGGCCGCCGACCAGCGGCGGCGCATGAACGAGTCGCTCGATTGCATCATGGAGCTGATGCAGGGCGGCACCGTCACCCGCGAGACCGACTGGTTCACCCTGAACGAAGCGCGGCTGCAGCTGATGTCCTATTCCCAGCCGGCCATGGAGATGGCGGTGGCCTGCTCGCGCTCCCCGGTCGGCGCGGTGGCGTCGGGCAAGCATGGCATCGGCATGCTGTCGATCGGCGGCACGTCCGACGAGGCGCTGCTGGCCCATGCCAACAACTGGTCGATCCACGAGGAGGCGGCGGCCAAGGCCGGCAAGAAGCCCGATCGGTCGAAGTGGCGCATCGTCACCTTCGCGCACGTCGCGGAGACCCGGGAGAAGGCGCGGGCCGACATGGCCTATGGCCTCGCCGATTTCTGCCGCTATTTCACCGACGTGGCGACCTTCCCCATCGTCCCGGCCGGGATCGAGGACCCGATCGAGTACCTCACCAGCAGCGGCCTCGCCTGCATCGGCACGCCGGACGACTGTATCCGCCACTTCGAGCGGCTTTGGCTGGGCTCGAAGGGCGGCTTCGGCGCCGTCCTCCTGCTCGCCCACAACTGGGCGGACTGGGAGGCGACCAGGCGGAGCTACGAGTTGATGGCGCGTTACGTCCATCCGCACTTCCAGCGCCAGTCGAACGCGCTGCGCAACTTCAGCTACGACGATGCCAAGGCCAAGCACGTCACGGCAGGCGCCGAGTCGGCGCAGGCCGTACAGAGCGAGATCGACAAGTACAACCAGGCAAAGGGGCAGGCGGCCGGCGGCAAGTCGTGGTGAGCAAACAGCGCGTCGCCGCCGTCAGTCGAACACCCGCCTGAAGATCGTGTCGACGTGCTTGGTGTGGTAGCCCATGTCGAACAGCGCCACCAGCTCGTCATCCGACAGGAACTGCCGAATGTCCTTGTCGGCGCGGCATAGCGCCAGGAACGAGGCGTTGCCGCGCCACGCTTCCATGGCGTTGCGCTGGACCGCCGCATAGGAATCCTCGCGGCTCATGCCCTTCTGGGTCAGCGCCAGCATGACACGCTGGGAAAAGACCAGTCCGCCGAGCGATTCGAGGTTGCCCTTCATGCGGTCGCCGTAGACCACGAGCTGCTCGACGACCGAGGCGGCGCGGTTGAGCGCAAAGTCCAACGTCACCGTGGCGTCGGGCGCGATGTAGCGTTCGGCGGAGGAGTGCGAGATGTCGCGCTCGTGCCACAGCGTGACGTTCTCCAGCGCCGGGATCACGGCGCTGCGTACGACGCGGGCCAGCCCCGTCAGGTTCTCTGTCAGCACCGGATTGCGCTTGTGCGGCATCGCCGAGCTGCCCTTCTGGCCCGCGGAGAAGAATTCCTCTGCCTCGCGCACCTCGGTCCGCTGCAGATGGCGGATCTCGGTGGCCAGGTTCTCGATCGAGGCGGCGATCACGGCAAGGGCCGAGAAGAACACGGCATGGCGGTCGCGCGGGATCACCTGGGTGGAGACCGGCTCGACCGTGAGCCCGAGCTTCTTCGCCACGTGCTCCTCGACCCGCGGGTCGATGTTGGCGAAGGTGCCGACGGCTCCCGAGATCGCGCAGGTCGCGATCTCGCCCCGCGCCGCGACCAGCCGTCCGCGGTTGCGGGCGAAGGCGGCGTAGTGGCCGGCGAGCTTGACGCCGAAGGTCGTGGGCTCGGCGTGGATGCCGTGGCTGCGGCCGATGGTCAGCGTGTTCTTGTGCTCCAGCGCCCGCTTCTTCAGCGCCGCCAGCAGCCGGTCGACGTCGCCGATCAGGAGGTCGGCGGCCTCCGTGAGCTGCACCGAGAAGCTGGTGTCCAGGATGTCCGACGAGGTGAGGCCCTGGTGGACGAAACGCGATGGCGGCCCGATGAACTCGCCCAGCCAGGTCGTGAAGGCGATGACATCGTGCTTGGTCACCCGCTCGATGGCGTCGATCTTCTCGACATTGCCCTTGGGATCGGCCTTCAGCGCGTCCATCGCCTTCTTGCCGCCCTCCCAGATCGCCGAGGCGGCGTCCTTGGGGATGATCCCGAGCTCGGCCATGGCGTCGCAGGCATGAGCCTCGATCTCGAACCAGATGCGGAAGCGGTTCTCGGGCGCCCAGATGGCCGCCATCTGCGGCCGGGTGTAGCGGGGAAGCATGGCCGGGTTTTTAGACCCGAAGGCCGGGCGACGCCATGTTAAGAAGTGTCGCCATGAACGAGACCATGACGCCCCTGGCCCGGTGCCCGCGCGAGGTCCTGGCCGCCGTCGAGGGCGTGCTGACCGACATCGACGAGACCGTCTCGACCCATTCCCAGCTCACGGCCGCGGCCTATGGCGCCATGGAAGCGCTGAAAAAGGCGGGATTCCGCGTGATCCCGGTGACCGGCCGGCCGGCCGGATGGTGCGACCTCATCGCCCGGTTCTGGCCGGTCGACGCCGTCGTCGGAGAAAACGGCGCCTTCTGGATGTGGCACGACGACAAGGCGCGCAAGCTCAGGACGCGCTTCGTGCAGAGCGAGGCCGAGCGCGCCGAGGGCCGCCGACGGCTCGAAAGCGTGCGCGCCGAGGTGCTGCGCGAGGTGCCGGGGGCGGGCATCGCCTCCGACCAGCCCTACCGCGTCGCCGACCTCGCGATCGACTTCTGCGAGGACGTTCCGCCGCTGTCGCACGCCGACATCCTGCGCATCGTGCGCATCTTCGAGAGGCACGGCGCCCACGCCAAGGCGAGCTCGATCCACGTCAACGGCTGGTTCGGCGACTACGACAAGCTCACCACCAGCCGCCTGATGCTGGGCGAGCTGTTCGGCGTCGATGTCGATCTCAGGCGCGACCGCTACGTCTTCTCCGGCGATTCGCCCAACGATGCGCCCATGTTTGGCTTCTTCCCGAACGCCGTGGGCGTGGCCAACGTGCGCGACTTCGCGGACGACATGGATCGCCTGCCGCGCTGGGTCACCACGGCTCGCTCGGGCGCGGGATTCGTCGAGCTGGCGGAAGCGCTGCTGGCGGCCCGCCGATGACGCTTCCCCGTCAGCCCGCGGCCGTGGTCTTCGACATGGACGGCCTGCTGTTCGACAGCGAACGGCTGTATGCCGAATCGATCGTGACGGCGGCGGCCGAGGTCGGATGCGCGATGAGCCACGACGTTTTCCTCCAGCTCGTCGGCAGGTCGCGGGAGGTCAATCATCGCTTCCTGCTGGATCACTATGGCGCGGACTATCCGCTCGAGGCGCTGATCGCGGCCTGGGGCCGTCACTTCCAGGCGCTGGCTGCGGTCGGCCTGCCGCTCAAGGCCGGCGCGGTCGAGCTGCTCGACCTGCTGGACAAGCTTGGCCTGCCGCGGGCGATCGCCACGTCGAACACGCCTGCGCTGGTCCGACGCAATCTGGCATCGCTGGGACTGGCCGATCGTTTCCATGCGGTCGTCGGGCATGGCGATTACATCAGCGGCAAGCCCTCGCCCGATCCTTTCCTGAAGGCGGCCGAACGGCTGGGTGTCGCGCCGGCGTTGTGCCTGGCGCTGGAGGATTCGCACAACGGCATCCGATCGGCTTCGGCGGCAGGCATGATGACGATCATGGTGCCAGACCTGATACCGGCGACCGACGACATCCAGGCGCTGTGTGCGCTCGTCGTCGACGACCTGCATGCGGTTCGCCTTCTTCTCGAGATGGGTAGGCCCTGACGTAGGTGGCGACACCGCCCACTGCCGCTACAGCCGCTTGCGCGACAGACCTCCGTCAGGGCACCGGCGACACCAGCAGCGACCCGTAGCGGGTGACGCTGTCGGCCTGGCTCCACACGCCCATCGGGCCCGCCTGCGGCAGGCTGCGGTCGGTGACGTCGAACAGGGGCTTGCCGTCCAACGCCACCTCGAAACGGTCGTTGGCGGCGATCACCCGCAACGAATGCCACTTGCCGGCCTCGAGCGGCGCTTCCTTGGCGCCGAGCTGGCTGCGCTTTCCCTTCTCCATGCGGTAGAGGCGCACCGAGTTGTCGAGGGAATTGGCCCGCACGACATAGTAGTCGTTGGCGCTCTGCGCGCGGAACACGAGGCCTGCGACCTGGGCACGCGTGCCGCTGATCGGCTTGAAGCGCAGGGTGGCGTCGAAGTCCCGCGCCTGCGCCTGCTGGGAGATGCACAGCGGGAAACGCAGATCGGCGGCATCGCCTGCCGTTTCGGAAAGCGCCCAGCCGTCCGGCGCGTCGGGATCGGGGACCGGTTGCCAGCTCGGCGGCCGGCCGACGCCGGTCATGCCCTGGATGCAGGCGACCCGGCCGTCGGGTGTGGTCAGCGGCACGACGAGCTGGGCGCGAGCCGGAAAGGAGAGGAGGAGGGCCGCCAGAGTGAGCAGAAACCGCATGATATGAACCTGGAAAAACGCGTCGTGCTTGACCGTCGATGCCGGACGGTGGAGTTTACGCCGCGACCGAGTACGCGGAATTTTTAGGGGGGAATCAATGCGACTTTGCACCATCATGAACGGCGGCAAGGCGGTGGTCGGCGTCAAGACGGACGATGGCAAGATCATCGACCTCAGCAAGCAGATGCCGCGCGGGCCGAAGTCGGTGGTCGAGATCCTGGCGGGCGGCAAGAAGGTCCAGGCCGAGGTCGCCAAGGCCTGCGCCAAGCCCAAGGCGGGCGCCACGGTGTCGGCGAAGTCGGCCAAGTATCTCTGCCCGATCCCCAACCCCGGCAAGGTGCTGTGTATCGGCCTGAACTACCGCAAGCATGCCGAAGAGACCGGAAACCCCATCCCGCCCTATCCCATCGTGTTCTGCCGCTTCAACAACACGCTGGTGCCGCACAACGGCAAGATGCCGATGCCGAGCCACAGCACCCAGCTCGATTGGGAAGCGGAACTCACCATCGTCATCGGCAAGAAGTGCCGCAACGTGCCGAAGGAGAAGGCGCTCGGCGTGATCGCGGGCTACGCCTGCTTCAACGACGGTTCGGTGCGCGACTGGCAGTTCAAGGGCAGTCAATGGACGCTGGGCAAGAACTTCGACGGCACAGGCGGCTTCGGCCCCGACATCGTGACCTCCGACGAGCTGCCGCCGGGCGGGGCGCCGCTGCGCATCATGACCCGCGTCAACGGCCAGGTCATGCAGGACAGCAATACCGACGACCTCATCTTCGACGTGCCGACCCTGGTGCACGAAATCTCCAAGGTCATGACGCTCGACCCGGGTGACATCATCATCACCGGTACGCCGTCGGGTGTCGCCTCGGGGCGCACGCCGCCGAACTGGCTGAAGCCGGGCGATGTCTGCGAAATCGAGATCGAGAAGATCGGCGTGCTGCGTAATCCGATCGTGCAGGGGGCTTAGTTTCAGTCGTCCTGAGCGTGGCGAAGGACCCCATCGCGCTTGCCGCGGGCATGAGATCCTTCGCTGCGCTCAGGATGACGCCGACTGACGCCGCGGCACCTTGTCCAAACCGCCCATCATCAGGCGTGTGGCGAAGTCCGCCGCTCCGGCCGGATCGACCGGGTCGCGCCCGACCATGACCACCGAGATCTCGAAGGCCACGCCGGCCATCGCTGCGCTCAGATAGCCGATATCGACGTTCGGCAGCACGCCCGCGGCGATCGCGGCGCGGATGTCGTCGTTCAGCGCCAATGCCAGGGCGCGCACGTCGGGCTTGTCGAGCAGCGTGCGGATGGCGGTGAAATTCTTCCGGCCGAGCGCCAGCAGCTCGGCATCCTCGACGAGGAAATCGAAATAGACCGCGTAGTGCCGGCGGAAGAAATCCTCGGCCGTCGTGGCCTTGGCGCGGCCGTTGTTGTGGCGCTTCAGGAGCTCGCCGGTCAGCTCGCCGACCACCGCCTCGAAGATCTCGCCCTTGTCCTTGAAGTAGTTGTAGAAGGTGCCGGAGGCGAGGTCGGTGCGGCGCACGATGTCGCGGACGCTTGCCGCGCCGTAGCCCATCTCGGCGAATACCGCGCGCGCCGCCTTGAGCAGCGCGGTGCGGTTCTCGGCCTTGTTCTGCTCGCGCCGTCCCGACCGCTCCCGTTGCTCGACCGTGATTTGGCCATCGTCGCCCATGGTCATCTTCCGAGTTGCGCCAGTTCGTGCCGCAGGCCCGCGACCATATCGTCCATCGCCCGCGCCGCCGCCTGCACTGTACCGCGCAAGCCGACGAAGCCGTGAATGAGCGAATCGAATTCGCGGTGGATGGTCTTCACGCCGGCCGCGGTCAGGCGGTCGGCATAGGCCTGGCCTTCGTCGCGCAACGGATCGAAGCCGGCCGTGTAGACCAGCGCCGGGGGCAGGCCGGCGAGATCGCCCGCCTTGAGCGGCGAGGCGCGCGGATCGTCGATATCGCCCGGGCCGTTCAGGTAATGGCCTCGGAACCACTCCATGGCGGCCCGCGTGAGCAGGAAACCCTCGCCGCAGCTTCTGTAGGACGCCGTGTCGAAGCTGAAGTCGGTCGCCGGGAAGATGAGCCACTGCAGGCACGGCGGCCTGTCGTCGCCGCGCAGAAGCTGGGCCGCCACGGCGGCGATGTTGCCGCCCGCCGAATCGCCCGCGACGACGATGCGGGCGGGATCGACGCCCAGCCCCATCGCCTCGGCCTGCACCCAGCGATAGGCAGCGACGGCGTCCTCGATGGCGGCGGGAAATTTGTGCTCGGGCGCCAGGCGATAGTCGACGGCAACCAGCACGCAGCCGGCGCGGGCGCACAAATAGCGGTAGACCAGGTCGTAGCCCTCGAGGCTGCCCATCACCCAGCCGCCGCCGTGGAAGTACAGGATCGCCGGCAGCAGGCGCGCGACCGTGCCGGCCGGCCGATAGACGCGGATACGCAGGCGACCCGCCGGCCCCTCGATCGTGCGATCGACCATCTCGCCGATTGGCGCGGGGCGGCCGCCCATCTCGAGCATGAAGACGTCGTAGGCGGGGCGCGCCTCCATCACGGTGGTCCGCTCGATCGGCAGCTGGCCGCTACGGGCGAGCAGTTGCAACAGCCACTGGGCGCGGCCGTCCAGCGTTCGGCCGTCGGCCACCACGGACGGCCCGGCCAGGATGTTGATCCAGGCGATCGGCATGCGCACGGCGAGGTTGGCGGCCTTGCCCTGCAATTCTCTCGCGATCTCCTTGAACGGCATGACTTGTTCCTACCATCCCGTCCTGCCGTTGTGGAGCCTCGGGCGGCCCGTTAGGTTGCGTCTGCGATGGCCGAGGCGACCCAAAGCAGCTACGCCCATGAGCTGCGCCGGGAGATCGTGCGCAGCGAAATCCAGCGTGTGCGGGTGCTTGCCCTCGTGCTGCTGGGGCTGCTCGCGATCACCCTGGCCACCGTCAATATCGCGCCGGGCGTGATCAGCCGCATGTTCCACGGCGGGCTGGCGTGGTGGGTGCCGCTGGCCGGCATCGGGCCGTTTGTCGTCTATGAAGCCGTCGTGCTGTTCGTCCTGCGCTGGCGCGCCGCCCGTGACATGGAATTTCCCCTGTACGCCCGCTTCGGCAACGCATTCATCGAGACCAGCATGCCGAGCGTGGTGATCTTCGCGCTGAGCCATCATATGAACCCGGAAACGGTGTTCGGTTTCTGGCCGCCGCTTCTGTATTTCGTGTTCGTCCTGCTGTCGACGCTCAGGCTCGATTTCTGGCTGTCGCTGTGGACGGGAGCCGTCGCGGCGGTGCAGCAGTTCCTGCTGGCGAGCTGGTTCATGCCGCTGGCGCTCTTCTCCGATGTGCCGGAGCACTCGCTTCTCTACAATCTCAGCCGAAGCTTCGTGCTGCTCGGCTCAGGCGCGATTGCGGGCATCGTCGCCGGCAGCCTGCGCCGGCAGTTCGAGACGTCGGTGCAGGCAGCCGCCGCGCGAGACCGCATCACCAACATGTTCGGCCAGCACGTCTCGCCGGCGGTGGTCGATCGCCTGCTCGCCCAGCAGTCCGATCCCCCGAGCGAGACGCGCGAAGTCTGCGTGCTGTTCCTCGACATCAGGGGCTTCACCGCCCAGACGCGCAAGCGGCCGGCCGGCGAGACCGTGGCCCTGCTCAACGATTTCTTCGCCGAGATGATCGAGATCGTCGATCGCAACAACGGCATCATCAACAAGTTCCTGGGGGACGGCTTCCTGGCGATCTTCGGGGCGCCGCTGTCCGATCCCAAGGCCGCCAGCAATGCGCTGGCCGCGGCGCGGGCGATGCTCGCGGCGGTCGACCGCTGGAACATGGCGCGGCCGGCGACGCCGTTGCGCGTCGGCATCGGCATCCATCTCGGCGAGGCGGTGACCGGCACCGTGGGCTCGCCGCAGCGCAAGGAATACACGGTGATCGGCGATACCGTGAACTTGGCCGCGCGCCTCGAGCAGCTCACCAAGGAGACCGGATCGCAGCTTCTGGTCTCGAGCTCGGTGCATCGCGCCACCACGGGCGCCGGCGGTGCGATCGATCTCGGCCCCCTGCCGATTCGCGGCTACGACGAGAGCGTCCGGGTATGGAAGGTGGTCTGAGCCGGTATTGCGCCTAAAGCGGAATGAGATGAGACGGAACCGCGTGCGGTTCCATCTCATCTCATTCGCGCGCAGCGGAAATGCCTGTTGCAGAAGGCATGATGGGTGCAGCTGGTTCCAGCTGGACCCATCATGCTCCAGGGCTCGAACATGAGCCGGCCGCGATCTCCTGCCGGCGGATCATTTCCGCCGGCTGAGCGAGACACGAACCTTGGACCGACAGCCTCGGGAGTGCCGACCTCCAGGGCCGTGCTCGGGGACTACTTCGCGCCGACGAGCTGCTTCTTGCCCTTGGCCTTTCCCTTCTTGGCGAGCGCGTCGCGGGCGACCGGCGCCTTGCCGGTTTCCTTGAGCTCGGGAACATCGTCCTCGTGCCAGAAGTTCAGCTCGATCATGACGCCGTCGGGGTCGTGCACGAAGACCTGCTGCAGCGGCCGCGCCGGCACCTTGCGCACTTCGTATGGCAGGCCGTCCTTCTTGATCGTATCGATCGTGCCGCGGATGTCGGAGCAGTTGATGGCGACATGGTCGATCGCGCCGCTGCCGTGGTCCTTGCGGTCGGTTTCGGAGACGATGTGCAGGATCGGCTTGTCGCCGGCATACATCCACGCGCCGGGGAACTGGAACGGCGGACGGTCGCCGTTGCGCAAGCCGACGTAGCGCTCGTAGAAGCGCACCGTGGCGTCGAGATCCTTGCAGTAGATATTCCAGTGATCCAACGAAAGTGCGGGCATCGGTTCCTCCTGCGTTCCGTTGCCCGGCAGTCTACAACAGTCCGGCTCAGCCGTGGCAGCGGGAATTTCCGGCCTTTTCCTCATATTTGTCGTGGTGACGGACCCAATGGGAGAGGTTCCCGCCGGGCGGTTCGTTGCGCCCCTTGGGCGTGATGTCGAGGAAGCCGTAGACCGTGCCGACATCCTCGGTGCCGCGGGCAAATACGGAGTAGGTATGGAAAATCTGGCCGGTCTCATCCTTGGTGAAGACGCTGTAGCCGGGCAGCTCGTCGCTCATCCAGTCCCGTTCTTCGAAATTGTAGAAGACCTTGCCCTTGGCCTTCTGCTCCTCGGTGAACGACACGTTGTAGTCGAAGTTGAAATCGCTGCCGGCCGACGATACCCACTTGAACGGCCAGCCCATGCGCTTGTGGAAGGCGGCAATCTTGGCGTATGGCGCGCGCGAGACGGCGACGACCATCACGTCATGGTTGGCGAGATGGATCAGCGAGCCTTCCATCTGGTCGGCGCCGAACGAGCAGCCGACGCAGCCTTCCTGCCAGTCCGGCCCGAACATGAAATGCTTGACGATGAGCTGGCTGCGGCCGGCGAACAGGTCGCCGAGGGTCTCGCGGCCGTCCGGGCCGTCGAACGTGTAGGTCTTGTCGACCTTGACCCAGGGCAGCTCGCGGCGCCGGCGGGCGAGCTCGTCGTGTGCGCGCAGATGCGCCTTCTCCTGGACCAGCAGGGCCCGGCGGGCCTTCAGCCATTCGTCGCGTGAGACGGTCTTGTGAGC
Organism: Pseudomonadota bacterium; assembly: GCA_023386865.1. Taxonomy (GTDB): domain Bacteria; phylum Pseudomonadota; class Alphaproteobacteria; order Reyranellales; family Reyranellaceae; genus Reyranella. The sequence continues at coordinate 2,507 of JAEWIV010000527.1, read as the reverse complement.
CGGCATGATGGCCTCCTTCAATGGACGGGATCGGGGCGGTCGAGGACGGCGTTGAACACCGTGGCCGGCACGGCGACACGCTTGTCCTTGTAGACCGCGCGAAGGTCGCCGAAATGGCGATCCGGCGCGGACGAGAGCGCAGCCAGGCGGTCGATGAAGGGCAGGTCGAGCTCGGCGTCGGTCCGCGCCATCGCGCCCCAGACGTCCCAGGGCAGCATCTCGTGATTGTTGAGCGCAGCGACGTCGCGGATGACGTTGCCGGCGATGAACCACAGGCCATGCATGTCGAGGATGCCGAAGGCGCCGGGGGCGGCCTTGCCGTCGCGGCAGAGCCGCCAGGCCGTTCCCGCCGTCACGAACTGGTCGCGCGGCACGTCGAGGGGGTCGAAGGCGATGCCGAACAGCGCGCGCTGGCGCGGATCGAGCTGCGCATCGACGAGCAGCCAGCGCTTGGCGTGCCCGTCCCAGTATTCGGTAACCCAGTGGTCGATGAACCTGCCCTTCTCGAAGTAGGCGCCGAAGCCGCAGCGGGCACGGGCTGGGACACCCTGCCGACGCAGCATGGCGACGTGCAGGAGCGTGAAGTGCCGACACACGCCGACCACGCGCTTGCCCGGCGGGCGCGCCTGCGGCAACGGCCGGCGATCCTGGCGCTCGATGCAGTCGAGCATCTTCTCGACTCCGCGCATATGCGCCTGCGCACGTTGCTCGGCAGACAGGGTGACGCCGTAGGCCGGCGCGACATGCTCATGGATCAGCACGCCCTGCACGATCTTGGCCAGTTCGCCGATATCGTCGGGCAGGTCGTCGAGCAATGCGGCCTTGGCTCCGGCGTCGCTCATCGAGAGCGGGGCGAAAGCGTCGGCGTTCATGGAAACACACTCTCCAGATTGTCGAGCGCCATCGTCCAGCCGCGGCGATGATCGTCGCGCGCCTTCTCGTCGAAGAACTGCTCGTGCGTCAAGGTGAGCACAGTAGTCTCGCCCTCGGGCTTGAGGTCGACCGTGACCTGCGATTCGCGCTCGGGTGTGCTCCGCCAGGCCCAGGAGAAGACGAGCTTTCGATCCGGCACGATTTCGCGATAGACGCCGCTCACGCTTTGGTGCTCACCGTCGGGCGTGCGGAACTGCACGCGGAAGTGGCCGCCCACTTTCAGGTCGGCTTCGGCACTTGGCGACTCGGGATGGCCGGTGACGCCCCACCAGCGGATCATTTTTTGCGGCTGCGTCCAGGCTTCGAAGAGCTGCGCCGGCGACGCCTTGAAGCGCCGCTTGAGGGCGAGGCTGGGCTTGCTTGCCATGAATCTTCCTCCAGGAATGCCGCGAGACGGTCGAGCTGCTCGGTCCAGTAGCGCTCGTAGCGGGCGAGCCAGTTCATCGCGTGCTCCATGGGCGCGGCCTTGAGCTGGCAGGTCACCGTACGGCCCGTCTTGGTGCGCTCGATCAGGCCCGCATCCGACAGCACATCGAGATGCTTCATGATCGCTGGGAGCGACACCGGGAAGGGCCGCGCCAGCTCGCTGACGGTCAGTCCCTCCTCCTCGTCGAGCCGTGCCAGCAGGGCGCGCCGGGTCGGATCGGCCAGAGCGGCGAAAGTGCGGTCGAGCGCCGCGCTTTGATAGTTAACCATAGAGTTAAGTTTATGAACATGCGGGAGGCATGAGTCAAGCCTCACGCGATGTCATCCCGAGTGCAGCGGGGACCTGTCAGGCACGCTTGCGGTCTAGACCCTCTCCATCAGCGCCTGCGCCGCCGCCGGATTGCGCACCTTGGCGCCCGAGATGAAGTAGACGAAGGCATCGCCTTTGCTGGCCCAGTCCCTGGCGCGCCCGGCCCACTTGTCGAGTTCGGCGGGCTTGTAGCCGGTCTTCACCTTCTCCGCGCTGCCCATGAGGCGGGCGTAGGTGAAGTCGGCGGTGGGCTCATCGATCTCCGGGAAGTCCTCGTCGTGGGCAAAGACGATGGCGGCATTGTACTTGCGCGCGAGATCGTAGAAGCGCTCATCCTTGAAGCTGGGATGGCGGACCTCCAGCGCATGGCGCACGGGCAGCTTGCCGACCTGCCTGGGCAGCAGCTTGAGGAAGGCCTCGAAGTCGTCCGGATCGAACTTCTTGGTGCCCATGAACTGCCAGTTCACCGGGCCCAGCCGGCCTTTGAGCTCTTCGATGCCTTGGGCAAAGAACCGTTGCACCGATTCGCCAGCGTCGGCGAGCACCCGTCGGTTGGTGCAGAAGCGCGAGGCCTTGACGGCGAAGACGAAGCCGTCCGGCGTCTCGTCGCGCCACTTCGCCCAGCTCGCCGGCTTGAAGCTCGAATAGTAGGTGCCGTTTATCTCGATCGAGCTCAGCTTGCGGCTGGCATATTCCAGCTCCCGCTTCTGCGCGAGATCGTCGGGATAGAAGACGCCGCGCCACGGCTCGAAGGTCCAGCCGCCGATACCGACATAGATCTTGCCTGCCATTGGATGCTCCGCGATGGGCTTTGGCCGCTACAATGCAGGCCACCGAC
>JAEWIV010000508.1 GCA_023386865.1 Pseudomonadota bacterium | reverse complement strand
GTCCATGCCCGCTGCGCCGGCGCCGGCGGCGCCCCTTGCTGGAGCGGAGCCGGAGGTCGAGGCGGAGGACGACAATCCCTTCACGCCGGACGCGCTCGCCGCCGACCCGGCAACGGCCGCTGCCCAGAGCGGCGTCACCATCGTGCCGCGCAAGTCGGCTGCCGCCCAGGGCAAGCGCGCCGCCAAGGCCGGCCAGCGCGAGCTCGACCTGGCGACCGGCGAATACAAGCTGCCGCCGCTCGACATCCTGTCGCTGCCCTCGCGCGTCACCACCGAGACGAAGATCGACGAGTCGGCGCTGGAGCAGAACGCCCGCCTGCTCGAGACCGTGCTCGACGACTTCGGCGTCAAGGGCCAGATCGTGAAGGTGCGGCCGGGGCCGGTGGTCACGCTCTACGAGCTGGAACCCGCGCCCGGCACCAAGTCGAGCCGAGTCATCGGCCTGGCCGACGACATCGCCCGCTCGATGAGCGCCGTCTCGGCACGTGTCGCCACCGTGCCCGGCCGCAACGTCATCGGCATCGAGCTGCCCAATGCGCGCCGCGAGACGGTCTTTCTGCGCGAACTCCTGTCGACGCGCCACTACGAGGATACGCGACTGAACCTGCCGCTGGCGCTCGGCAAGGACATCGGCGGCGATCCGGTGATCGCCGACCTCGCGCGCATGCCGCACCTCCTGATCGGCGGCACCACCGGCTCGGGCAAGTCGGTGGCGGTCAACACCATGATCCTGTCGCTGCTCTATCGGCTGCCGCCGGATCGCTGCCGCTTCATCATGATCGATCCCAAGATGCTGGAGCTCAGCGTCTACCAGGACATCCCGCATCTCTTGACGCCCGTCGTCACCGAGCCGCGCAAGGCGATCGTGGCCCTGAAGTGGGTGGTGCGCGAGATGGAGGACCGCTATCGCGCCATGAGCGCCCTCGGCGTGCGCAACATCGCCGGCTACAACGAACGCCTGGGCGATGCCAGTCGCAAGGGCCAGGCGCTGACCCGCCAGGTCCAGACCGGCATCGATCCGGAGACGCGCCGGCCGGTGTTCGAGGAGGAGGAGATCGACCTCACGCCCTTGCCCTTCATCGTCGTCATCATCGACGAGATGGCCGACCTGATGCTGGTCGCCGGCAAGGAGATCGAGGCGGCCGTCCAGCGGCTGGCGCAGATGGCGCGCGCCGCCGGCATCCACGTCATCATGGCGACGCAACGGCCGTCGGTCGACGTCATCACCGGCACCATCAAGGCCAACTTCCCGACCCGCATCTCCTTCCAGGTCACCTCCAAGATCGACAGCCGCACCATCCTGGGCGAGCAGGGCGGCGAGCAGCTGCTGGGCCAGGGCGACATGCTCTACATGGCGGGCGGCGGCAAGATCGCCCGTGTGCACGGCCCGTTCGTCTCCGACGGCGAGGTCGAGGAGGTCGTGCGGCATCTGCGGGCCCAGGGCGTGCCGTCCTACATCGAATCGGTCACCAACGACCCCGACGCCGAGGAAGGCGGGCTCGGCCTGCCGGGCGAGGGCGGCGAGGAGGGCGAGAGCGACCAGCTCTACGACCAGGCGATCGCGCTGGTGGCGCGCGAGCGCAAGTGCAGCACGAGCTTCATCCAGCGCTATTTGCAGATCGGCTACAATCGCGCCGCCCGCATCGTCGAGCGCATGGAGCGCGAGGGTGTCGTCAGTCCGGCCAACCACGTCGGCAAGCGCGAGGTGCTGGCGCGGGACATCGACGACCGGGAGCGTTGAAATCTGCAGTCCGCCGCCGTCCAGCCATGGTGGCAGCCGCAGGGAATTGAGCTACCTTGCCGCTCGGCGGCAGGCAGGTTGAAGGGACAATGAGCGATACGGGACGGCCGGTAGAGCTGCCGACAGCGGGCGTTCATCGTCGGCGTCGCATTCCGCTGATCTGGATCGTGCCGGTCCTGACAGCCCTGATCGCCGCCTGGCTGGCCTGGGACACCATCTCCAAGAGAGGCCCGACCATCACGGTCGCCTTCGACAGCGCCGCGGGTCTCACCGCCGGCCAGTCGCAGCTCAAGTACAAGAACGTCGTGATGGGGACGGTGAAGAACATCACCGTGTCGCCCGATCTCACGAAGGTGATCGTCTCGATCGAGACGACGCACGAAGCCAAGCCGCTGCTGACCGACAAGACCATCTTCTGGGTGGTCAAGCCGGAGCTGTTCGCCGGCAACATCACCGGCCTGGAGACGCTGCTGTCCGGCTCCTACATCGGCATGCGGCCGTCGTCCGAGCCCGGCTCGCCCAAGTACGACTTCATCGGCGAGCGCGATCCGCCGGTCCTCCAGGCCTGGACCAAGGGCACCATCTTCATGCTCGACAGCAAGCGGCTCGGCTCGATCAGCCTCGGCTCGCCGATCTTCTTCCGGGACATAGAGGTCGGCACGGTTCTGGGTTGGGATATCGGCGATCTCGCCAGCCGGGTCACCATCCATGCCTTCGTGCGCGCCCCCTACGACCAGTATGTGCACGTCGACACGTCGTTCTGGAACGCCTCCGGGGTGTCGATCAGGATGGGTTCCGATGGTGTGCAGTTCCGCATGGAATCGCTGCGCGCCGTGCTGCTGGGCGGCATCGCCTTCGAGACGCCGATGGACAGCAAGCAGCCGGTCGCCGCGATGAACCAGTCGTTCCCGCTCTATCGCGACTTCGACGATGCGAGAGCGGCCGGCTTCGGGCGGCAGATTCGCCTCCTGTCGTACTTCCCGGGATCGGTGGCGGGGCTGGAGCCGGGGGCGCACGTGACGTTGCATGGCCTCAGGATCGGCGAAGTGACGGACGTCGACCTGGTCTACGATCCAAAGCTCGATCGCGTGGTCGTTCCGGTGCACTACCGCATCGAAGCCGGCCGTGTCGGCAACATCGCGGTGGCCGGGCAGATGGACCCGGAGAAGCTGGCCGAGGACATGATCAAGCGCGGCCTGCGCGCCACTCTGCAGTCGACCAGCATCATCACCGGTGCGAAGGAGATCGCGCTGGAGCGCGTCGTCGACCCGCCGGCCGCCACCCTGGAGAAGAGGGGCGACATCTACATCGTCCCGACTTCCGAAGTCGGCGGCTTCGACGCCATCACGCGATCGGCCGCCGAGCTCCTGACCAAGCTCAACCGCATCGAGTACGACAAGATCGGCAAGAGCATAGAGAACGCCGCCGCCGGCTTCGACAGCACGATCAATGGCGCGCAGATGAAGCGCACGCTCGCGGCCCTCGAGAAGGCGATGGCCGACGTCCAGGACCTCGCCAAGAAGCTCGACGTCGAAGGGTCGCCGGCGCTGAAGCGCCTGCCGGCAATCGCTCAGCAGCTTCAGGATTCGCTGACCTCGGCCAATCGCCTGTTCGGCTCGTTCAATGCGGGTTATGGCGACGATTCGCGCTTCCGCCGCGACCTCGACCGCCTGCTGCCGCAGCTCACCGACGCCGCACGCTCGATCCGTGCGTTGAGCGATCTCTTGTCGCGTCACCCGGAGGCCTTGATCAAGGGCCGCACCAACACGGGCAGGGAATGAAGGACCTCTCTCTCGGCCGCCGCCGCTTCGCCCTCGGTCTGCCGCTGCTTGCCGCGGCCTGCGGTGCTTCGCCCGAACCCAACTACTACACCATCGTGCCGCGCACCGGCGCGGTCTTGCCGCGCGGCCCCAAGGTCGTCCTGCTGAAGGATATCGGGCTCGCGAGCTACCTCGATCGCCGCGAGATCGTGCGCTCGTCGGAAAGCTACAAGCTCGACATCCGGGCCAACGACTGGTGGGGCGAGCCGCTGGCCGGCCTGATCGGCCGCGTGCTGGTGGTCGAGCTGTCGCAGCGCCTGCCCGGCAGCGCCGTTTATGCCGAAAGCGGAGCCATCGCCGCCGACCACAACTGCCTCCTGGGCGTCAACATCCAGCGGATGGACGGCGACAAGGCGGGGTCGCTGATCCTGGTCGCCCAGGTCGCCGCCGAGTTCAACCGGCCGCGGCGCACGGCGGCACGCACCTTCACCTTCACCAAGCCGCTCGCCACGCCCGACACGCCGGGCCTGGTGGCGGCGATCAGCGACGCGGTCGGCGAGCTGGCCGACGGTATCGCCACGCTGCTGCAGTGAGCATCTTCTCCGCCGCGCAGACGCCGAGGTCCTCTCATGACGCCAGGCTGGCGGCGCGCGCGCGGATGACCAGGCCGCAGCTTCGGGAGTGCCCGGGCTGCGGACTGTTCCAGATCGTTCCCGCGATGGCACCGAAGCTGCGCAGCAACTGCACGCGGTGCGGCACGCTGCTGCGGGTGACGCGGGTCGACCCGCTGAACCGTTACCTGGCGCTCACTTTCGCCGCCATGGTGCTGTTCGCCGTCGTCTGGCTCGGCATGCTGATGAAGGTGTCGACGGCCGGCATCGTGCGCGAGACCATCCTGGAGTCCGGACCGCGCGAGCTCGTCGCGCGCGGCCTGTGGCCGATCGCCATCGCGGTTGCCTTCACGACGGCCTATGCGCCGCTCGGCAAGTTCCTGGCCACGCTCTATGTGCTGATCGGGCTCAAGCTGCGGCGCCCGCCGCCCAGGATACGCGACGCCTTCCTGCTGTCCCGCCGCCTCAACACCTGGTGCATGCTGGAAGTGCTGCTGCTCGGCGTATTCGTCGCCTACACCAAGCTCGGCGACCTGGTGACGATCGAGCTCGGGCCCGCCGTCTATGCCCTGGGCCTGCTCACCGTCGTCTGGGTGTGGGCCGAAGTGGCGTTCGATCCGCACGCCGTGTGGGAAGAGATCGAGCGGCGCGGCCTGACGCACGCGCCCATGCCTGTCGAGGCGCCGGTTGCCTGGCGGCCGGGGGCCATGGGCTGCGAAGGCTGCGGCCTGGTCTGCGTGCCGGCCGAGACCGAAGGCCACTGCCCGCGCTGCGGCTCGCCGGTACATGAGCGCAAGCCCGACAGCGTATCGCGCACCTGGGCCCTGGTGCTCGCGGCCATCGTCCTCTACATCCCGGCCAACGTCTATCCGGTGCTGACGGTGATCCAGCTCGGCGCCGGCATGCCCAGCACGATCATGGGCGGGGTCGAGGAGTTGCTCGATTCCGGCATGTATCCGCTCGCCGCTCTGGTGTTCTTCGCCAGCATCATGGTGCCGCTGTTCAAGCTTCTGGGCCTGGGCAGCATGCTGGCGGCCACCCAGCTCGGGGGTCCCGGCGCGGGCGCTTCCGTGCTGATCCGCGAGCGCACGGCGCTCTATCACATCGTCGCCTGGATCGGCCGGTGGTCGATGGTCGACATCTTCATGGAATCGCTGCTGGGCGCGCTGGTGCAGTTCGGCCGCGCCGTCACCATCGAGCCGGGCGTCGGCGCGCTGGCCTTCTGCGCCGTGGTCTTCATCACCATATTCGCCGCCGAAACGTTCGATCCGCGCCTGATGTGGGACGCCGCCGGCCGCAACCCGCATCGCCCGCCCCTACGGTCGGGCGGCACCGCTCTCGCGCCCGCGCCCTCGGCCCCTTAGGACGTGATCGGTCTCAGGGACCGGTCAACCCATTCGCGATCGCCGCTTCATGGCAGGCACGCTCGCATTGCCGACAGGCCTCGGCGCACAGGCGGCAATGGGCATGGTGCGAAGCATGCCTGTCGCATTCGTCGGCGCACAGGCGGCAGAAGTCGGCGCAGGTCTCCAGCATCTGGACCATCAGGGCCGACGTGGCGGCGGTCCGCCGCGTCAGGACCGCGCCGGTGGCGGCGCAGGCGTCGGCGCAGTCGAGGCCGAGGCGGATGCAGCGGGCGAGCCGGGAGGAATGGTCCTCGGCGAGGCAGGCGTCGGCGCACGACATGCAGGCCTGGGTGCAGTCGAAGCAGGCCTCGATGCACTGGACGAGGGCGTCGTTGACGACACCGGCCGCCTGGGGATGGCTGGACAACATCTCGCGCACGCGCATGCCGCTCTCCTGTGGGGATATGGCATGAACGCGCTGTCGCAAGGATTGGTTACCGCCGGTTGCGCAACAGCACGGCACTGGCGAGCAGGCAGAATCCCAGGAACTGACAGGCTGCCCCGGCGGCGTGCGACCATTCCCATTGCAGGCGCAGGCTCTCCCAGTTGTCCGGCATCACGGTCCAGTTGCTCGTCGCGACATTGGCAGGCCGGGTGAGTGCCCAGAACAGGCCTTGCGCCGCCACGACGCAAGCCAGGGCGAGCACGGTCAGGACCATCACGGCGCGCTCCGCCCGCGCCATGATCGCGGCGGCCGCGAGAGCGATGACCTGGACGCCCAGCACCCAGGCGATCTGGCTCCAGCCGCGGTAGGCCTTCTGGACGATGAAGTATTCATCGCGCGGCAGGTCGATCTTGTTGGGCAGCTCCAGGACGTGGGCCAAAGCCGGGCCGAGGACCAGCGCCGAGGCCACTAGGGCCACGAAGAATACGATGGTGGTGGAGCGGGAGGACGGCACCGGCGCGAAACCCGACTTCGCCGTCAGGGCTGCCAACGGAGGAAGTTGGCGATCAGCCTGAGACCGGTCGTCTGGCTCTTCTCGGGATGAAACTGCGTGCCGGCGAGATTGTCGCGACCGACGACCGCCGTGATCGGTCCACCATAGTCGGTCAACGCCAGCACCATCTCCGGACGGCTCGCCTTCAGCTGGAAGGAGTGCACGAAATAGGCATGATCGCGCGGCGCGATGCCTTCGAGCAGGGCGTGCGGCTTCAGCGCGTGCAGCTCGTTCCAGCCCATGTGCGGGATCTTGAGATGGTCCTTGCCGGGATCGATGCGCACGACGTCGCCCGGGATCCAGTCGAGGCCGGCATGGACACCGTATTCGACGCCGCGCGTGGCCATGAGCTGCATGCCGACGCAGATGCCGAGGAAAGGCCGGCCCTGCTCGATCACGGTCCGCTGGAGAGCGTCGACCATGCCGGGCACGCCGTAGAGCCCGGCGCGGCAGTCGGCGAAGGCGCCGACGCCCGGCAGGACGATGCGGTCGGCATCGGCCACCTCGCGCGGATTGGAGGTCACCAGCACGCGATCGTCCGCGCCCGTCTCGCGCGCGGCGCGTTCGATGGCTTTGGCAGCGGATCGGAGGTTGCCCGATCCGTAATCGACGATGGCGACGGTCATCGGCCTATGGCTGCAAGGAGGACGTTCAGAGAACGCCCTTGGTGCTGGGGACCGTCGAGACCTGGCGTGGATCGATCTCGACCGCAACGCGCAGCGCGCGCGCCAGTCCCTTGAAGCAGCTCTCGACGATATGGTGGTTGTTGTCGCCGTAGTGGTTCACCACGTGCAGCGTGAGCCCGCCGAGCTGGGCGAAGGCCTGGAACCATTCCTTGAACAGCTCGGTGTCCATGGTGCCGAGCTTGGGCTTGGAGAAGCTCACCTTCCAGATCAGGTAGGGACGGTTGGAGGCGTCGAGCGCCACCTCGGTCAGCGTCTCGTCCATCGGGATGTGCGCGGCGCCGTAGCGGCGGATGCCGGCGCGGTCGCCCAGCGCCTTGGTGAGGCACTCGCCGAGGACAATGCCCGAATCCTCGGTGGTGTGGTGATAGTCGATGTGCAGGTCGCCCTCGGCGCGCAGCGTGATGTCGATCAGGCTGTGGCGGCTCAGCTGCTCCAGCATGTGGTCCAGAAAGCCGATGCCGGTGTTGATGTCGTACTTGCCGGTGCCGTCGAGATTGATGGCGGCGGCGATGCGCGTCTCCTTGGTGGTGCGCGATACGAAGGCCCGCCGCCCGCCCGAGCCGGGGGTGGCGAGCATCTGGGTCACGGTCGCCCCCTTGGACGTAGCTTTGGGAGCAGCCTTCTTCTTGGCGGAGCTACCGGCCGGGCGGGCCATTGGAATTCCTCTAAGTTGGCAGCCCGTTCATACAGGAACCCGCGCCGCGCGGTCGAGCGCTACGCGCGTCAGAATGACGCCCAGCAGCACGATCAGGCCGCCCAGCACGCGGGCCGTCGTCAGTGGATCGCCGAAAAACGCCGCCGACAGGCCGACGCCGGCCACCGGGATCAGGTACATGTAGACCATGACCCGGCTCACCCCCAGGCGCTCCAGGCCCGCCGTGAGGCCGAGGAAGGCGACGCCGACTGGGAAGATGGCGGTGTAGAGCCAGAAGCCCAGCAGGCGGCCATCGAGGCGGGCGAATTCGCCGATCGAATCGAACGCCAGCGCGATCGGCAGCAGGACCAGCGAGCCGATCAGGGTGGTCCAGGCGACGACCGGCAGGGCGCCCAGCCGCTGGTTGTAGGGCGCGCTGCGCTCGACATAGAGCGCCCAGGCGAAGGCCGCCAGCATCCAGATCAGGGTGCCGTCGAGGCTGCCGAAGGACAGGGTGAGGC
>JAEWIV010000409.1 GCA_023386865.1 Pseudomonadota bacterium | reverse complement strand
GGTCGTGTCCCAGGGCGTGGTGTAACTGTCGGGAGCAAGGCCGCGAGAGAGCGCGCTTTCCACTAGCGCTGTAGCGAGGGAGCGGCCTTGCGGCGGTCACCGGCGATTTCCGGGTTAGGGTCGGGTTGCGAAGACCAACTCTGAACCTAGGACACCACCGATGACCGACGAGATGATGAACCTGCGTGCGCTCGTGGAGAAGACCCCCGACGCCGATCTGTTGCGCGAGATGATCGGCTTTGCCGCCGAGCGGCTGATGGAGCTCGAGGTTGGCGCGCTGACCGGGGCAGGCCACGGCGAGAAGAGCCCGAACCGCCTGGTGCAGCGTAACGGTTACCGTGAGCGGGACTGGGAGACGCGGGCCGGCACGGTCGAGCTGCGCATTCCCAAGCTGCGCAAGGGCAGCTACTTCCCGGGCTTCCTCGAGCCGCGCCGCATGGCCGAGAAGGCGCTGACCGCGGTGATCCAGGAAGCCTATATCCAGGGCATCTCGACGCGATCGGTCGACGATCTGGTCAAGGCCATGGGCATGAGCGGCGTCTCCAAGAGCCAGGTCAGCCGGCTGTGCGAGGAGATCGATGAGCGGGTGAAGGTCTTCCTCGACCGGCCGATCGAGGGCGACTGGCCGTACCTGTGGATCGACGCTACCTACCTGAAGGTCCGTCAGGCCGGCCGCATCGTCTCGGTCGCCGTCATCGTCGCCGTCGGGGTCAACACCGATGGTCGGCGCGAGGTGCTGGGCATGGATATCGGCCCGTCCGAGGCCGAGACGTTCTGGACGGCCTTCCTGCGCAAGCTGGCGCGGCGCGGCCTGCGTGGCGTCAAGCTGGTCATCTCCGATGCTCACGAAGGCATCAAGGCTGCGGTCTCCAAGATCCTCACCGCCACCTGGCAGCGCTGCCGCGTCCACTTCATGCGCAACGTCCTGGCTCACGCTGGCCGTAGCGGCCGGCGCGTCGTCTCGGCCTTCATCGCAACCGCCTTCGCCCAGAACGACGCCAAGGCGGCAAAGCAACAGTGGCGCCGCGTCGCCGATCAGCTCAGGCCCAAGGTCCCCAAGCTGGCCGCCCTGATGGACGAAGCCGAGACCGACGTGCTCGCCTACATGAGCTTCCCGCCTCAGCATCGCGCCAAGTTGCACTCCACCAACCCCATCGAGCGGCCGATCGGCGAGATCAAGCGACGCACCGAGGTCGTCGGCATCTTCCCAAACGAGGCCGCCATCATCCGTCTCGTCGGCGCCATCCTGCTCGAGCAGAACGACGAATGGGCCGTCCAGCGCTCCAGATACATCACACTGGAAAGCATCTCTCCCGTCAGCGATGATCCTCTCGTCGGGCTGCCCGCTGAGGCTGCCTGATCGATCCGGCCCAAAGCCCGGAATCGACGTACTGACTAACCGTCAGCTACACCACGCCTCGGGGCACGATCCTGAACGAGCGCGAGATCGAAGCTCCTTGTGGAGGTGTATCTAGCAAGTCGGTCAGGTGGCGAGCCTGATCAAGCGCTAGCAAACCGTCTAGCTGGCGAGATCGGACCCTCCAGGAGCCCTTTCAGAGTCCGTACAAGCGATTTTGCGCAGGCCAACTCCCCACACCTGCGAGACCGATCAAGTCCATGAGCCAGATACGCGGCTTCTGAATGCCCTCTCAGCCTTCAGGAGACTGTAAACGCGCGCTCCGTGCCGCCGGTGCGCGCCATTCGTGCTGACCAGGCTCAACCATCGCTCCTCGCACGCGCGCGACCCCGGCCGCGGCGGAGAGGGGCTTTCCCCCTGTCTCGGCAGTCACGCGGACCTTGTCAGCGCTGCGGCTCCTGGTCGATCTGCTTGGCCTTGACGGCAATAAGAGCCTGTTTCAGGGCCTGCCGCTGCTCGGGATCGAGAGCAGCGATGTCGATCTTGTGAGAAACGGCTGTCTCGATGGGTCCGCCTCCAAGCCCTGAGAGTTCGACGCGGTCACTGGGAAACATGCTGTTGAGCCGGGCCAACAACTCGAGAGCCTTCAATTTATCGTTGCCCTTTAGCTCGAGCTCCTCGACCGGCACCAGGGCGATGGTGGCGACTTCGCGCAGGATGCGCTCAGCCCCCAAGCCGTAGCGCACCGTCAGCTCGGCGGTGCGTCTCGCCACCTCGTCACGAATGCTAGGCTTTGCGAGGAGGCGGGACGCCTGGACGCTGGCGCTTTTCAGGTTAGCTGTGTATCCGGCGGCGACATAGGCTTGCGTTTGATTGCCGCTCTCGAGATACAGCTCGATGAACTTCCGCTGGCGCAGATCAAGGGTGGTGTTTCGCTTACCCATATTTGCTGTTCAGTCTGTGCTGATCAACGACGCTCCGGCGACGGTCCAGTCGTGATCAAGATTGTCAGGTCAGCAATCGGTAGCACCGTTCTGGCGGCATGAAAAGCATCACCCAGGACGACGAGGAACACATGATCAACACTGAATTGACCGAGCGGCACAACGTGAATCCGCAGCCGCTGCCGCGAAGTCACGCGCCGCGACCGTCGGCCCTCAGAACGGGATCTCATCACCACTAAGCCAGTCCACTGGCGGCTTGCATCGTACGGCGGTCGTCTTTGCTTCGGAAACCCGTCGCTCCCCCTTCAGCTCGCCATCGCCCAGAGCCGCGATCAGCGTAGCGATCTCCGCCAGTGTGAACACTCGGCCTGCGCGGGCAACGTGCTGAGCCTCGACCTCAGTCCGCACGAGCGAAACGATCTCGCCCGTGTCGGCCAGCACGCATTCCCAGATCTCTGGTGAGAGCGGCGCCTGCCCCGCTTCACGCGCGGCTCGATCGAGCGCGTCCCACGCCCGGCGCATTCCCTCGACCTGGGCGCATACGAAGATCTCGTTGTTCGTGGCCAGAGCCTGGTCAAGTCGATCCTTCTGCTCGTCGAACTTCGCGCGCAGCAGGTCCGGGACCAGGAGCCGAAGGCGATCCACACCCCACTTGCGTTCCATCGCGAGCGCGACCTGGTCGAGGCCGTCGACCATTGCCTGGATGCGATAGGCTGGCGGTACCATCGGATCGTCGAGCGGATCGACCGTGCTGGCCACCTTGGCGCTCCCGGAGCTCATGACCGACCTCCAAGAACGCAAGGCCGAACTCGGCCAACGGCGACGGCCAACGTCATCTTGAACGAGCCCGCAGCGCCTTCAGGCGCTGCGGAGGTTGTAGGGGGTATAAGGGGGAACCGCGTTCCGCAAACCTCCGCAATGAAATCAATGACTTGCACGACAACCTCCGCAACTTCCGCAACACATCACCGCCAATGATTTCAAGGACTTACAGAGCAACCTCCGCAACCTCCGCAGAGGGTTCTGGCCGGCTCAGCCGGGCCATCGGACCACCTTCAGGCCGTTCGCCTTGGCGTGCGTGTCGTAGGACGCGGTGACGACGAGGCCGTTGCCGATCCACTCGCGCAGCAGACTGCGGGCATCCTTCGGGCTCAGACTGAAGCTCTCCACCATCATCGGAACGACGTAGCGCGGGCTCTGCGGCGATGCGCTAAACGGGCTGCCGTTACGCCACCGCTCGTCGATCCGCTTCAGGATCTCGACCGCCATGTGGGTGGACAGTCGACTGCTGGTGCCCTCGAGCTCGTGCGGCACCAGGACGCCGACTTCGTCTCCGTTCGGCAGCTGCACCCCGGTCTTGCGGTACCACGTCGGCGCCGAGTTAATCAGCCCGAGGTTCGCCTTGGCGTCGTCGAGCCGCAGGTACTGATGGCGGTCGTCCAGCGTGACGCCGAACTTCTTGGCATCCGCCTCGCTCATGCCGAACAACGTCTGGACGACACGAGCAACACCTACCAGCGCACTGGCACCCCTGGCGGTGTTCATGTTACCGGCGTGACCGTCACTCTTGCCCTGGGCCGGTTTGGCGGTGTGATGGACCAACAGGACCGAGCAGTTGGCGGCGCGCGCGATGTCTCGGAACATCGCCGCGACAGCCTTGATCTGCTCGTTGGAATTTTCGTTTACCGCGTGCGCCTCGACGAAGGGGTCGACGATGAACAGGCCGATGTCATGTTCCCTGATCCTCGCGATGCAGGCGTCGACGTCCGGTTGGCGGATTACCTGGTCGCGACGATCCACCTTTGCGAACAGCAGCGGGCGATCGGCGCCGGAGTTCAGGGCGATGTGACCCTTGACCTCCGAGAAGGGCACGGCCCAGTGCTGCAACACGGCACCTAGCCGACGCTTGAGCTCATCCAGATCATCCTCGGTGTTGTAGACCCAGCTCTTTACCAGCTCATGCACCGGTTCGTCGGTGAGGTCGCGACCGGTGACCACGGCGACCGCGCGGGCAAGCCCGTGCGTCGACTTGCCGACGCCGGCCGGGGCGACGAGCATACTGAGATGCCCGCGCAGCAGAGAACGCCCGAGAATCCAGCGACGGCGCGGCAGCAGGG
The DNA here is from genome assembly GCA_023386865.1 of Pseudomonadota bacterium. Classification (GTDB taxonomy): domain Bacteria; phylum Pseudomonadota; class Alphaproteobacteria; order Reyranellales; family Reyranellaceae; genus Reyranella. The sequence continues at coordinate 55,430 of JAEWIV010000409.1, read as the reverse complement.
CAAGGTCCAGGTTGTCAAGGAACTGCGGATCAAGCGCCTGGTATTCGGCTGAGCCGTCGATTTCGGGATCGGGATTTGCCACCTGCCACTTTGCACGGCCACCAGCGATCATTCGGGTGACGTCGCGACGGGTGGCATCCGCCGTGTAGCCCGACAGCGTCATCGACTCGGCCGCCACCAGGATTTCGGCGTCGGACCACCCTCGCGAAATCCAATGGCCGACCAGGCGAAGAAGATTGTTATGCCAGTGATTGCCGGCTCGGACCGCCGCAATACACGATTCTACCGAGACGGTACCGATCGGGAGCGTCTGCGCTGAAGCTGTTTGGCCAGTGTTCGTTTGTTGCTCTGCGTCGGCGTGATTTGGTTCCGCTGGCGGAAAGGCGCGGGCAATCTGCTCGAGGTAGTAGACCTTCGGCCGGCCGTCGTCGAAGTCTAGGAATTCGGTCTTCTCGATGACCCGCCCTTCCTTGATTGGCCAGGCGATTGACCCACCCAAGCGCAGCACGCGGCTGGGGTTCACCACCGACAGATCCCCGTCGAGCGCGCGGGCCAACGCGATGTTCTGCACGCGACAGGCAGCGGCATCCTTCACCGGCGCTTCGAGGCGCCACAGCATCTGCGCGCGGACATGCGGATGGCGACCAGTCACCACGACCCCGGTGGGCGGGCAGCCGCGGTTTCGATAGTTGATCGAGGCGGTGGCGGTGACGTCGTCGTCGATGTCGACGTAGAACGCCGTCAAGGCAAAGAAGTCGTCGTCCTTGCCGCGTCCGAACGGCGCGCTGGCCGGCTGCCGCAGCGCTTGGCCGACGTAAACGTTTTGGCCGTGTTGACGGTTCTCCTGGACCGCGCGCTCGACCAGCTCATCGAGCTCGTCGGTCCCGAAGCTGAGCCCATGACGCAGGTTGCCATCACCAGCATCCGTCCAGGCAAGCTCGATGCGGCCCTCGTGGCAGCCGTCCAGCCAGCCTTCAAAGAGGTGACCGACATGCCGCCGCATCTGCGCCGCATCCGGTTCGAACATCGGCTGCACGTTGCCCATGACCGGCGAATGCACTCCTCCAAAAGGGTGGCTGGAGGGCCGGAGCCCTCCAGCAGTTGGTCAAAACACCGGTTTTGAGAGGGCAGGAGGAGCCGGCACCGGCGGCGGCGTGTCACTCGGATTGCCCCCCGGCAAGTCGTCAGGGCGGTCCACCCAGTCCACGATGGTGAAGATCGGGCGGTAGTTCGTGCCGTGTCGGTCCTTCATGGGCTGGGAACCCACGCACTGCACCACGGGCAGCTTGTTGGGGTTCGTGCTCCTGCCCATCTCGTACTGCTTGTACAGATCCTTGATCGCGTTCGAGAGATGGATGGAGGCGCTGGCAAATTCCGCGGCGCCGCCGAAGAACTTCTGGCTGAAGGCCATCAACATGAAGCCGCGCTTGAAGCCCTCGCCCGGCAGCGGTGCGGGACGGTCGAGGCTCGGATCCAGCACCCAATCGGGTGCCTGACCTTCGAGAAAGCGCACCCAGCCAGTCTTGATGTTGTCGAAGTCGGCAACGAAGGTGGGGCGCTGGATCTCCCTGTCTTCGCCGTCGGCGCCGCGCACAAACCACTTGTCGGCCTTGGCATTGAACTTGCAGTAGGGCTTGCCGTTTCCGGTATTACCAATGTTCAGACTCATTTCACTCTCCTTCGTGCTGTTCAGTCATCGGCTGGATGGAGTTGGGCTTCGGGTCGTTGGCGAAGGTCTCGTGCGAGCAGCACTTGACCGCAGCCACGTCGTGACGTGGTGTCTCGGATGCCGAGTCATCAGGCTCGGCCGCCGCCATCGCCTCCTGCGGTGTAGGCACCGACTTCTTCTCGAAGTACTTGCAGGACTTGTTCGCACCAATGCCGGCGCGCTGCACGATGCCGTCGAAGAACTGGGCCGCCTTCAAACAGGCGCCGCGTTTGGTGCGGATCTGAGAGATGTTCGCCCTTCCCGGCGGATTCGGCGGCGGCCGATAGCGGCCGCCGCGGTAAACGTCGATGTCCTGGCAGTGCGCACACTGATGGCAATAGGTCCGCTTCGGACCCGTGCCTGGAAAGTGGGCCATGCCGGTCGCCTTAACGGGCTCGCCAGTGTCATGGGCGAGCTTGACGTGGCGACCGTTACCCCTCTTCGGCGGCTTCACAGTGAACTCGCCGGTGAAGAGGTCGCCCTGGCGCGGCTTGTCGGTGGCGCAGAGCGCGTTATTCGGGCAGTCGGATGGAAAGGTCATGCGGTTTCTCTCCAGCCCGCGCCCAGGGCCCGCTCGCGCCAAATGCGCGCGTCCTCGAGGGCGGATATGATGCGCTGATCTAGAACGCCAATTTGTCCCCGAAGATCGGCGATCAAAGCATTGGCCTCTGCCAGTGTGACCGCCTCATTTCGCTCGATCTCGAAATCGGAGGCCGAGACGCCGGTCTCGGCCCAGCCCGGCTTGTCGGGGCCGTTGTGGCGCTTTTCGTGATGCCGTTGGGCGTCGGCCTGCCTCCGCCGCGCCTGGTCTGCCGCCTTTATCCGCGCCGCCGCCTTCTTCGCTTGCCTCTTGGCCGACCTGCCGCTAGCGATCTCGATCTGACGCGCCTTCGACAGCTCCGCGACCTTGACCGCATCGGGCAGCGCGATGTCGCCGCGCTCGACCGCCTCCTGCAATTCGGGCGCGCCTTTGGCGACGACGGTGGCGGCCAGGCGCACGTACCGTTCGCCGATGTTGAACATCTTGGCCGCCGTCTTCTGCGTGATACCAAGCGGCATTTTTGCCGCTTGCTTTAAGTAACGATTGCCGCCATGGCCAAAAGTAATGACCTTCGCTGCGATCATGGCGAGCTGGCTTGCCGTCAAATGCCGGCGCCGCACGTTCATGCTGATGACGAACTCCTCGGGCGAGCCGCCGCCATCCCACTCGATGGTCCTGCACTTAAGGCCGAGCTGCTGGCAGGCCTTGTAGCGATGCCGCCCGTCAAGGATCATGCCCTCGTAGATGATGATCGGCTCGAGCTGCCCGTTCTGCTCGATGTCGGTGACCAGCGCGTCAAATTCCGCCTCCGCCATCTTCGGGAAGATTTCGGCTGCCGGGTGCGGACGGAGGTTATTGGCCTTCTCGCGGTGCGCACGGTTGTCGCTGCTGCCGCTGTCAGCGCGGGCGCCGACATGTTCGTCGACAGCGTCGTCATGTTCATGGACATCTTCTTCGAGATGTTCATGGGCATGTCCGCCGACGCGTTCATCGACATGCTCGTCGACCTGCTCTTGGGCGCCAAGCGCATGGCCGTTGTCCTTGCCGTCACCGACGGCGACGTCGGGGCCGACGCCTAGCCGGGCGGGACCATGTACGACCGCGGCAGGCTCGCGAGCGTCATCAAGCATGTCGCGGCTCATTCGAACACCTTGCCGTCCGACTTCGTCCTCCTGGGCTCTGGAGCAGCGTCAGGGGCGTTATACGCCTCCAGCCCAATTTCCCGCTCAGCAAGCGGGACACGCCGCTCCGACGTCGAAAACCTAGCGCGAGCCGTCTTCCCGGCGGCCCACCGCAGTAGGTCTGCCGGCTTGTAGAGCGGCTTCCGCCCAAATGACTCGAATGCCGGGCCGCCGCCTACGCTGGCATACTTGTTCAGCGTCGAGCTGGCGACGCGGAAGCCACGGGAACTGAGAAATTCAGCTGCTTCAGCACGAGTCAGCCGACGTTCGTTGACCGTAGTTGCCATGATCCTCCGAACGTGCCGGCGTAGTTGCCAACACATTCGGGTAATTCGCATCGAATCTGCGACACAACAAACACCCCACAGTTTTGTCGCACCTCAGGCCAGCATGAGAGCGATCATGCCGATCGGCATGCCCGTATCTCGGCATGGGTGGCGCTGGATGATGTTGGTGATCGACAGCAGGCTAGGCCGTGTAACAAGCGGACCAGCATCGCAACTTAGAACGGCATCAGTTCGCTGATGAACTGATCGACCGGCATACGCCGAGTCCATGACACCTCGGCTAACGTGATAGCGGTGGTGATGGTCGGGAACCGGCCCGGCGGGGGAAGCGAGCGCGCAGCAACTCCCTGCAGGCCAGCCGGGCCACTAGACTCCCCCATCTGTCTTCCTCATGTGCCTACGATACAACTGATCGATGGCATCAGCCTCTTTCCTGGGGAGGCGCCGTTTCATTGCCACGGCCTGCGCTGCTTCTCTGATGCTCATTCCTTTGCTTCTGTGAAGCTGTTTAATCATATCGACGAGGATTTCATGGTGGTCGACCCGTTGACGGCGACCTGTCTTTCGATACGCGACCTTAAATCCAGGAACATGTCTCTCTGCGAGAGTCAGCACAACCTGCTGCCGCGCCAGCAGATCGTCGGCAGCGTGACCCGCCGCGGCGACGCCAGCAGATCGAGGATGCGCTGCTTTGCGATAGACGACCCCGCAATCCGCGAACAGGGCCGCCATCAGCTCCTCGGTTTCCAGGTCGTACAGAACCCTGAAGGCAGCGGCCACTTTGGGGTCCCGATGTTTCTCGAGTGCCCGTCGGCGCGTCCTGAGGATACCAGTGTACCGGTGAGTGGCCAAGATTACCTCCGCCTCGGCTTTGGCAGCCAGACCTGACCGCCCTTACTCGAAGGCTATCAGGCGATGCCGCGACGAGTCCGCTGATGCTGCTCGAGATTTTGCACCGCAGCCGATCTCTCGCCTTCCATGGCGAGCGCAATGGCAGCGGCGACCCGACCAGCAGCAGCGCGCAGGACTTCGTCGACGTGGTGCACGTAGCGACTGGTGATCGTGCCGCGCGAGTGGCCGAGCATTGCAGCGATGGTCGGCTCGCTGCAGCCGAGCATGTTCGCCGTCGTAGCGAAGCTGTGTCGCAAGGTGTGCAAGGTCACGCCCTGGAACCCGGCGCGTGCCGCAATCCGATCCCATGCCCTTCCCAGGTCCCTATACGGGGCGCCGCTGTCGGTCGCGAAGACAGCGTTGCTGCCGGGGTGGCGCCGCCTGGCCGCCAGCAGATCGACTGCCGGCCTACCGAGCGGCCGCAGCGAGTAGCCCTCCTTGGTCTTGCTCAGGCGCAACATGCCGCCTGGGAGATCGACGTCTGGCCACTCCAGCTTGGACACCTCGCCGCGACGGCACCCAGTCAGGGCCAAAAGGCGAACAGCATCGACGGCGTTCGGATTCTCACCCTCGGTCTCGGCCGCTTTCAACGCAGCGCCGAGCTTGCGATAGTCGGCCATCGTCAGGAAGTTGGTGCGCACGCCGTCGGCAGGCCGCTGCACGCCGCGCACGGGATTGTCGTTGCGGTATCCGCGACGAACGGCATAGCTGAAGATCCCGCCGAGCAGGCCGACCGTTCGGGTGGCAGCGCCCGGCCCGCCGGCTGGAAGGGCGCCCTGCCGCGGCTTGTCTTTCGAACGTTTGACCGCCGACTTGCCGAGCTGCACCGCGTCGAGGAATTTGACGACGTCCCGGTGTGTCGCTGCCTGGACCGCCACCTGACCCAACAGCGGCTTGATGTGCCCGTTGATGCGCCCGATGTCGGTGGTGATGGTGAGGGGCGACTTGGCACGCCCCCTCTTGCCGAGCACCAGGCCCTTCCTGGCGGCCGAGATGTATTCGTCGCACAGCTGCGCCACTGTCATGGCCCCGAGTTCGGCGTTGCGCTCGGCTGACGGATCGCGGCCGGCCGCCACCTGCCCCAGCATGGTCCTCGCCCAGCGCCGCGCCTCCTCAGGCGTGGCGGCCGAGCTGTTCTTCATGGCCAGCTTGCGTGTACGGCCGGCTTTGTTGCGGTATTGGATCACCCAGGTCCTGGCCCCCGACGGCTTAACCCTCAACCCAAAGCCAATGACTGAGCTGTCCCGGTACAGAGTGTCCTTCTTGACCGGCTTCTGCTTGTCGACGAACTGCTTGTTGAGCTTCGGCATCTGGTCCTCGTCCGCCGAGAATACGGGGGACACTCTGGGGACACAAGTGAAGGTCATTTCCGGTAATTTCGGGTAGTTTTTAGGGGTGGCCTGGCATACAGGAAAGCGCGAGATATTCCCGCCGGAGCAACGTTAAGCAACTTCAGGCAACAATCAGAAAGCACAATGTACTAACCCTCTCAAGGCTGAAACACGGGTTCGAATCCCGTAGGGAGCGCCAACAAACGCAAGAATTTCTGCCGCTTGCACACGGCCGCGTAGGTCCCGGGAACACAAATGCCTGGGCCCATGTTCGGGTCCCGAACCCAAATTCCGTCGTTTCTCGGCGCCCTTCAGATCGGACACGATAGCTCGCTATCGCCCTTTCGAGATCGCGCCGGCTCGCCTCATCAAAGGGCTTCGACTCGCCGGCCTCGGCTGCTTCACCGTCGCACCATCCTGACACTTCTCAACGGCATTCAGATCAACGTCAGTCCGGCAGATAGGCATGACGAGGCACGGCCACCAAGCCCGCAGCGCTAGCGCAGCGATGCGATCACCTCGCTGGCCGCCCGAATGCCGCTTTGGACTCCCGAGTTGAGGAAGGCGCACTGGTCGGCGGTATGCTCGCCGGCAAAGAAGCAATTCCCTTCGCGCTCGCGTTCAACGCCGAGAAGCGTCGTCTGGTAGCCTGGTTGGTAATAGCTGTAACTCCCGAGCGACCAGGGATTGTTCTTCCAAGCATCCTTGATCATCAAGCCGGTCCAGATCTCGCTCAATCCCGGCGTGATCAGCGCCGCATTGGCCATCACCGTGGAGGCCAGGGTGACGGAATCGGTCTTGCCGGCATTGATGGCCCGCGTGCCGCCGGAGAAGAAGTTGAGGACTCCGCGCGCGCCTGGCTGAGAACGGCTCACCTCCCAGGTCGTCTGGAAGGCTTGCGATGGCAAACGCATCTCGCCGTTGCAGCCGACTTCAGTCCAGGCGCGGCGCGTGAATTGAAGCTGGAATTTGGTCGACGCGCCCATAGCCAGCGTCGCAATCGCTTGCCTCTTCAGTGGGCGAAACCCGGCTTGGTTGTAGTCCACTGCAACACGCATCACCGAAAAGGGAAGCGCCAAGATTACGCGGTCGTAAACAACGTCGCCAACGCCGCCGTCGCGTTTGAAGCTGAGGCGAACCTTGCCGTCGGGCAGGGTCGCGATCGCGACCAGTGGCATTGACGTGCGTATGTTGTCGCCGAGAGACTTGGCCAACAGCGCCGCAATCTGGTCATTCCCGCCGCGGACATGAAAGCGCTGATCGCTTTCGGTGTTGTAGAGATTGAAATGGCTTCGCTTGTCCACCGCCAGAACGGAGATGACGTTGATGGCGCTCTGCTGATCGGCGTCCGCTCCATTCTCCTCCGCGAAGGCGGTTTCAATAAGCTGTCCCAGTTGCCCGCCGCGACCGCCAGGCACATAGGCGCCGACCCATTCGGCCATGGTCATTGAGTCGAAGCGGCGCGCGGCAGCGTTGGCGCCCAGGTAACTGTATTCGCCAAGCGCGGCGTTCTGGGCCTGCAGGATGGGATAGAGAGGTTGCCAATCCCGCGTCGCTTCGCTGAGATTGTAGGGCTTGCCGCTGAAGACAAAGAACGAACGCGTGTTCGGCGGTGTCGCCTTCAGCACGTCATCGAGCGTCAGGCCGAGTTCCTTGGCGAGATCGCGTATCTCTTTGTGGTCGGTATCGATGAATTCACCGCCATGTTCCGCGACCTGGCCGTCACCGAAAATGCCGCGCGCCGTGTAGCAGCGGCCGCCGATCCGCGTACTGCCTTCGTAGACATCGGGATTGAGCCCGGCTTTACGCAGTTCGCGCGCGGCTGTCAGACCAGCCAATCCCGCACCGACCACGGCGATTCGCGCGGTTGCCGCCAAGCCGGAGAGCGGCAGGGAAGTCGTGAGGGCGATGCCTGCGGCACCGCGCAACACCGTGCGTCGGCCGACCCCCGGGGACCTTGCTTGCCTTCTGACGCCCTGCGATCGCTCGGATACGGCCTGCTCCCGTGATAGGTTCAGGAGCATGTTCAACAACGGGGTGCGGGCCATAGTGACGTCTCAGCCGAATTCGAGTTGCACGCAATCCTAAGCAGGTCGCCTGTGGGCAGACAAATAGACCGCGGCGGTCGGCAAGCTGGCTCAGCCGCCGCAATGGCGCGGTCGCCACCGGTCCATCATCGACGCCAACTGCCGACAAACTCGGCCAGGACACCACGAGCAGGACGGTCAGCCCCGCCACTTTCGGTAGAGAAGCCGCGTGTCACGTCATGGCGGCACGCGGCGCCAAGCCTCGCGCACCGGCCGCCGCTGTGGTGCGCTTTACACTTTGGTGGTGGATTGCTAGTGCTGACGTAGTGCGTCTGATCTGCCGTCTGCACCCTTTGGTGCATATCCGAGCGCGATGCGGCGTGCATCGAGGCGTTCTGCGGGGAAAGTGCGGTTGGAGGATCCGTATGCGGCCCATATCGGATCAAGAGGTGTCGTGCTCATGAGACGAGACGTCCAGCCGGGACTGCTGACGACCCTTTGCTACGCGGCCATGATGTGTTTGGCGATTGGCATCAACCTTTTGCCAGTGTTCCTCACCAGTATCGGTGCAAGCTTTGGCCAAGGCGGCTCGCTCAGCGGCGAGGAGCTGGGACGCTTGGGAGCCGTGGCTTTTGCCGGGCTGGTCGTAGGCATTGTGACGACCGGACCGCTGGCGGATCGTTATGGCGCCAAGCCCTTCGTCATTCTGGCCAACATCCTGACAGTGCTGGGTTTGTCAGGGATGGCAGCTGCGCAGACGTTCCCGTTGCTCCTGACGACGGTGTTCGTGGTCGGACTGGGCGCCGGAATGCTCGACATGATTCTCAGCCCCGTGGTGGCCGCTCTGAACCCGGAGCGCCGCACCGCGGCGATGAACTGGCTGCACTCCTTCTATCCCGTGGGCGCGGTGGTGACGATTCTCATCGGCACCGTGGCGCTGGCGTTCGATGTCGGATGGCGCGCGGTATGTTGGCTTTCGATCCTGCTACCCTTGGGATTGACGCTGGCATTCCTGCCCTTGCGCTTTCCGGCGCTGGTCACTGCCTCGCAGGAACGAACGTCGATGCGGGAGTTGTGCGCCCGGCCTTGGTTCCTGGCAGCGCTGGCGGCAATCTTCATGGGCGGAGCGACCGAGCTTGGCATGGCGCAATGGCTGCCAGCCTACGCGGAGACATCCCTCGGTTTCTCGCCGACCGTGGCGGGAATGGGCCTGTTGTTGTTCTCCATCGCGATGGCTTTGGGCCGTATGGCCATCGGCATGCTGGAGGCATCGGCAAATGCCTACGCGATCATGATTGCCGGCTGCCTGCTCTCGGTCGTGTTCTTCCTGCTCGGGGCGTTCCTCGAAAATCCCGGCTGGGCCCTTGCCGCCTGCGTAGCCGCAGGCTTTGTGGGCAGCAGCCTGTGGCCTACGATGCTGGCTGTGGTTTCCGATCGATATCCAGATGGTGGCGCCACCATGTTTGCGGCGCTTGCCGCATTCGGCAACGCGGGTGGGATCTTCATGCCGTGGGTGATCGGCTTTGTAGGAGATGTTCGCAATCTCCACTGGGGCATTGCGACATCGGCCATTGCCCCATTTCTCATGATGCCGCTAATACTGCTGCTCGTTGCGGGGCGGCGCGCGCAGACCAAAATCAGTCACGGGACAAGCTGAGTTTCCTCGCGACCTTGTCGGCCGATCTGGCTCCGTAAAACCTCGCTAGCGGCCGCCCGGAAGAGTATCGATCCACTTCACGGCATGCTGCAGTGAGGGGAATACACCTGCAGCCTTGGCCGCGATTTCCGGCGTCGCAGGCAGCAGATCGGGAACCAGGACCACCGGCATGCCGGCAGCGCCGGCTGCAAGGACGCCGCTATGGGCATCCTCAAAAACGAGACAATGCTCCGGTTTCTGTCGCAGGGCTTCGGCCACCTTCAGGAAGGTTTCCGGATCGGGCTTGCCGCGCGTGATCTGGTCGCCTCCCACCACCACGGAGAACCGGTCGAGGATACCGTGCCGCTTCAGGCGTTCGCATGCTTCCCCGGTATGGGTCGAGGTGCCGACGCCACAGGGGATGCTCCTTTCGGCTGCCCAGTCGAGGGCGACAAGGACTCCCGGCTTCATCGGAATGCCTTCGGCCGCGACGATTGCTTCGTAACCCGCGCGGGCGTCGCTGCGAAACCGATCGAGCGGAAACTTCTCTCCGAAATGGGCGACCAGGCGCTTCTCGCAATCGGCAACGGTGATGCCGATCAGCGTCAGGTAGAGCTCATCGGTGAGATCGAAGCCAAGTGCGCTGCACGCGGTCGACCAGGAGCGCTTGTAGACGCCCTCCGTGTCCATAAGCAGGCCGTCCATGTCGAAGATGAAGGCTTCGGGCCGGCGGTCCATGCTCATGTCTCCGCGGAGAAGCCGGGAAACTGAGGAGGCACGTCCGGCTCTATGCTGTGAAAAATATCGACCTTGGGATCGGCGAAGAAGTTGTCCGTCGCCTCGTCGCACCAGGTGCTGACCTCGCCGATGAGCGTATCCGGCGCCGACGGCGCGAACTCGTGCCAGATGCCCGGCACGAGGGTAATGCGCTCACCGGGCTTCAGCACGAACGGCTCCCCGGAAGTGACTGTGCGTTCCTTGCGGTTGATTCCGACCACGACCGTTCCCGCAGCGGGAAACTTCGCCGGATTCTTGTTCCACAGGATCATCCGCAGCGCGCCGGATCGGCAGATGATGTCCTCCTTCTTCTTGCCGTGCGTGTGAGCCGGCGTGACCATGTCCTGGCGCGCATACATGATCTTTTCGCAATACTCCGGCTCGTTCGCCAGGAGCACTTCGACCAGGCCGATGGAACGATAGTCGCCAAGGCCGAAATCCGTAGCCGCCCATTGCGGGTCGGGCGGCAGTGTCCAACCCATCCGCTGGAAGCATGCCGATGCTTCGTTGCAGAGCAGGTTCACCTCGCTCTGCTTCATTTCGCTTGCTCGGCGTTGAGCTGCTCAAGCGCGTGCTTGGCGGACCGACCGTCATGGAGAATCGCCTGCAGCGCCCGGGTCATGGCAGCCGGATTCTCGTGCTGGATCACATTGCGCCCGTAGACCAACCCGGCCACGCCTTGCTGCACGAGGCGTTCGGTATGCTCCAGAACCTCGGCGTCCGACGCTCTGCTGCCACCGCGAACGGTCACGGGCACCCCGGACGCCGCTTCGACCACGCGGTGGAACTCCTCCTCGGGCTCCGTGGAATCGGTCTTGATGATGTCTGCGCCCAACTCGGCCGCCATCCGTGCCAGCGTCGTCACCCGCTCCGGATCACCGTCACCGACATAACCGCCACCTTGCGCCTTCTTGAAGGACAGCGGCTCGATGCCGAGCGGCATGCCGTAGCGGTCGCAGTCGTTCTTCACCTTCAGGATGTTCTCCACGCACTGACTGAGCATTTCAGGGTGCTCGTCGATCTGCAGAAGATTCATCAGGATGCAGGCCGCATCCAGGCGCAACGCGATCTCGACCGCGTTCTCGAATACGCGGCAATGCAAGCGGGAAACCGGCAGGTCATTGTTGTAGAAATTGGCCGGATCGACGCGCAGCATCAGCCCGGCTTTGTTCCGGCCCGGTAGACGCTGCAGATGCGGGGCTTCTCCGACCGAGAGCAGGACGCCGTCGGCCGATGCGTCAGCAACGTTCTTGACGCTCTTCGCCATGTCCTCGATCCCGGGAAGGAATGCGGAATTGTTGAAGAGCGCGTGATCTATCGCGACGATCAAGGTCCGCTGCGACCTGGGATTGAACAGGCGCTGCAGCCGAAACTTTTCCATGATCCCCCCTGTGACTACCAACGCACGCATACCAGCTTCGGGATAAGGATGCGCTGCCCTCGCGCACGCAGTATGCCGCACACGCACACATAGAGACAAGCCAGCAATATCAGCTGCAGGAAGTCGCGCGCGCAATCTCGTCGTCGGGCGTGAACTGGAATCCGGCTTGTTTGACTTGGCAGAATCGGCAACCATTGAGTTTGGGGGAAACACCGAAATGTCTGGCCGAGGCCTAATCCTGCACTGCGCTCCGGCACAGCGCCCTGCATCGGCCTGCCGCGCCCCTCGGTGGGCGCCAGTTCTCTCGGCACTTGTTTCGAGGTCCGCCCTCCTCGCAGCCCACTCATGGTGCGAGGCGGCACGGTAAGCATGCTCTATGTCCTCACCTGCATTGCCTCGCTCGGCGGACTGTTGTTCGGCTATGAGACTGGCGTGGCCGCCGGCGCGCTTCGCGCCGCCCATGCCACCTGGCAATTCAGCCAGAACGATCAGGTTCTGCTGAGTAGCGGCACGCTGCTCGGCGCACTGATCGGGGCGCTGTCGGCGGGTCGGGTAGCCGATCTGGTCGGACGCCGCGACGTGATCATGGCGACCACCGCCCTGTTCACGTTGGGCGCGTTCGTGAGCGCCATCGCTCCCTCCGGCCTCGTATTGCTCGGCGGCCGCCTGATCGTCGGCATGGGCGTCGGCGCCATCTCTGTTGCCGCTCCGCTCTATGTTGCCGAAATCTCACCGGCCGCGCGCCGAGGTACGCTGATCACCGTATTCCAGCTCATGGTTACGATCGGCATCTTGATGGCCTATGTCGGCAATGAGCTGTTCGACGGCGTGCCGGAGGGATGGCGCATCCTTCTCATGGCAAGTGCGGTTCCCGGTCTCATCCTGAGCGGCCTCGCCCTCCTCCTGGTGGAATCGCCGGTGTGGCTCGCGCTGAAGGGCGACCAGGAATCGGCGATGGCGGTGCTCGACCGGCTCGGTCTCCAGGAGGCAAAGGGCGACATCGAAGCGCTGGGTCGAATGGCGCAGGACGGCAGCGCCGAGGACCTGGCCGCCTCGTTCTCGCTCGCCGGACGGGCCGCAATCTTCATAGGCATTGGGCTTTTCTTCGTTCAGCAGTTCGTAGGCATCAACACCGTCATCTACTATTCGGCATCGAGCCTCGGCGAACTGGCGAAGAGCCTGAAGTTCGGTGTGACCGATTCGCTGGGATTGTCGGTGGCCGTGCTCAATGTCCTGGCAACCCTGCTGGCACTTGTGCTGATCGACCGTGTTGGCCGACGACCGTTGTTGCTGGCGGGACTGCTCGGCATTGCCATCGGCCTGGCGATGATGGCCGTCGGCACCGGCCTGGAGTCCGAGTTCAGTGCCGCGCACACCTTGTCGGCAGCCGGTCTCTACGTCTTCATCCTGTCGTTTGCGGCCGGTATTGGCCCGATCGCCTGGGTGGTAGCGGCCGAGATCGCGCCGATCCGCGCGCGCGGCCTCGCGCTCAGCATCATCGTCGCCTCGCACTGGCTTTTCGACAGCCTGGCCTCGCCGATCGGCCTCATGATGACCGGCGACCACGGCCGTATCCTCCTGCCCATGGGGTACGCCATCATTGCCATTGGCGGGTTCGTGGTGTTTCGCCGGACGCTGCCCGAGTCCAGCGGCCTGACGTTGGCGACCATCGCCCGGCATTTCTCCGACTGGGCCAACACCGTGAAGGAGAGCCGCTTCGTCCATTATACTGTCGCCACCCTGGCGACCACGGGTGGAGGGCTTATCGGCTACAACTTCGCCATCACCTCCATGACGCTTGTGCTGATCGCCGAAGAGTGGGGCTTGAACGACTTCGAAAGCGGTGCGCTCGCCAGCTCACTGGTTGTCGGCTTTGCCGCGGGTTCGTTCGTGGCTGGGACGCTCGCGGATCGCTTCGGCCGACGCTACGTCCTGATGTCCATGGCTGCCCTGTTCGTGGCCAGCGCCTTCGCCTCGGCGCTGGCGCCCTCGCTGGGCTGGCTGCTCGCGGCCCGCACTGCCGCCGGGCTGGCGATGGGCGTTACCCTGCCCACCGCCGGTCTCTATGTTGCCGAGGTGGCGCCGTCGGTCATCCGGGGCCGGCTGCTTTCATTCGAGGCGGTAACCTATGCCGCCGGCGGTCTCGTGGCCTACGTTGTCGGCCTCGCCCTGGAGAGTGACCAACAGGGGTGGCGATACATGTTCGGCTTCATCGCCCTGCCCAGCACCTTCTATGCCCTGGGACTGCTGCCTCTTCCGGAGTCGCCGCGCTGGCTGGCCGCGGTCGAACAGTTGAGCGCAGCACGCCGCTCCCTGGCACGACTCGTGGGCGCCAGCGCTGCGGACCGCGAGCTGGCCGAAATCACCGCCGAAGCTCACAAGCCATCCAACGAAAGTGATCGCGGCTGGGCCGGCCTTTGGGCGCCAGCCTTCCGCGCGCCGGTATCCCTTGGTCTCGTGCTCATGTTCCTCACCGTTTTCGCCGGCTCGGACATGGTGTTGTTCTACGCCCCGATGATCCTGAAGGAGATAGGCTTCAGCGATAATACCGTGTCGTTCGCCGCCACCCTCGGCCTCGGCGTCGTGTTCCTGGTCATGACAGTGCTGTCGCTCAACTACGTCGATGCCCTCGGCCGCCGCAAGATGCTGATCGGTGGCCTGACCGTCATGACCGCCTGCCTTCTCGTCATGACGGCGCTGACACTGTCCCCGGATACGGGTACCGCGCTCGTGCGCTCGGCGCAGGTCGTAAGCCTTGCCATCTTCATCGGCGCCTTCGCTCTCACGCTCGGGCATCTGGGCGACATCGTGGTGTCGGAGCTCTACCCCCGTGAAATCAGCGGTCCGGCCACAAGCCTGACCCACGGAATGGAAGGGATATTCGCTATCGCCTTTTCGGCGACTTTCCCGATTCTGCTCAGCCTCATGGGCCTCACGTTGACCTTCTTCTCCTGCGCTCTCATCAGCGCCTTCGGAGCGGTCTACCTATGGAAAGCTCTGCCCGAAACCAAGGGCAGAAGCCTCGAGGAGATCACCGACTACTGGCATCGCCGCGCAGCGCGCCACGCTGGTGCAACGTCCGAGAGCGATCTGACGATCTCCTCGTCAACCAGCGGCGCCGAATAACACCGGCACTTCCGCCCTGCCCGACACGGGAGTCCTCCATATGACCAAGCGAATCGGTGTGCTCACCAGCGGCGGCGACTGCGCAGGGCTGAATGCCACCATCCGCGCAGTGGTGCTCAGGGCGCACCGCGGGTATGGCTGGACGGCCATCGGCATTCATCATGGAACCCTCGGATTACTGGAACGACCGGTGCGGGCCGAAGCGCTGGATGCCGATCGGCTTGATGCCACCCTGGCCCGCCAGGGCGGCACGTTTCTCGGCAGCACCAACCGCGGAAATCCGTTCGCTTTCCCCATGAAGGATGGAAGCCTCAAGGACCGCTCGGGCGAGATGATCGAGGGCCTGAAGGAACTCGGGGTCGAAGGGCTAATCGGTGTCGGCGGCGACGGCAGTTTCGGAATCCTGCACCGCCTCCTGGCGCCGGCCGGGCTGCCGTTCATCGGAATCCCCAAGACGATAGATAATGATGTTGCCAATACCGAGCGCGCGGTCGGCCATTCAACCGCGGTTGCGGTGGCAACCGAGGCGCTCGATCGCCTGCAACCGACAGGAACAAGCCACGATCGTGTCATGGTGCTCGAGGTCATGGGCCGGGACGCCGGCCACATCGCTATCGCGGCCGGCATCGCCGGCGGCGCCGATGTCGTGCTGATCCCGGAGGTACGCTGGCATCTGGAACTCGTAGCAAGACATATCGCGGATCTTCGCGCGGGCGGCCGCAGTTCGGCGCTGGTTGTGGTGGCCGAGGGTGCGCGGCAGTCCTATGCAGCCACCGAGGCCGACGGCGAAGCCTCGAAGCATGGTGTGGGCGAGTGGTTGGCCCGGAGGCTTTCAGCTACGACCGGAGCGGAGGCCCGCGCCACGGTGTTGGGACACGTTCAACGCGGCGCCATGCCGACAGCGGAGGATCGGTTGCTGGCATCCGCACTCGGGGTGCATGCCGTCGACCTCTTGGCCCGGGGGGCAACAGACCGTGTGGTGGCCTGGTGGAACCGTCGAGTGATCGATGTGCCGTTGAAGGTCGTCGCCGGCAACCCACACTCGGTCGATGCTGATGGCACCTTCGTCAAGACGGCTCGGGCGCTGGGGATCTGCCTGGGAGACATGCCGGCGCAGCCGTGAACCGACTTGTGTCGCGCAAAAGCCCGCTTGCCTTCAAAGTCGACACGACTGTTTCCGGCGTCAACATCTGGCTCGAGTCCATTCGAACGCCAGGGGTATGCGCGGCAGGGAGAAGCGCTTTGCTGGCGAGGCAATGCACTCGGAGAAGCTAGTCGAGCGACGGGAACCGCACTTGGCACTTCAATCCGGCTGGAAGCGCGTAATCGGAGTTGGGGAGCTCCAGACGCACCCCGATGGTACCGCTGGCCGCATCGAACACGCGATCGACGACGGTCACCTTCGCGGCGTAGGTTCCCCCCACCGGGTCCTCCGGCCGCACTTCGCCCACCATGCCGACCTGGATGCGCCCGAACTGGCTAAGCGGCACGAACGCTTCGACTTTTAGCGGGTCGATCTGGGAAACAGTCAGAAGGTGCGCCTGATCAAAGGCGTATTCACCCGGACCTAGCGTTCGTTCGACGACAACCCCATCGATTGGGCTGCGAATGGTGCGTTGCCTGAGGATCTCCCTCGTCCGCTGCATCTCCAGCTTCGCCAGCTCGAGATTGACCTGGGCTTCGCGAAGCTCGTTCTCCGCTACTCGCGCTCCCGTTTCCGCTTCGTCCGCGGTAGCCGCGGGGACGTTATCCGTGCGCCGAAGCTTCGCCATACGGTCTGCCTTGCGTGATTGAAATTCGAACCTGGCGCGGTTGGACTGGACGGAAGAATCGTTGTCGGCCCGCGCCCTGGCCAATTCCAATGTCGCCTCCTCGATGGTCGACTCCAGACGCGCCACGACATCACCCTTTTTCACCATCACGCCGCGATCGACCAGCACCTCGCTCAGCAGACCGGGGACCGGTGTCCCGAGCTTCAGCACCATCGTCGGCTGAATCAGGCAATCGAAATAGTGATGCAGCCCCTTCTGCTCTTGTGCGAACGCCGCAGGGGCCAACGAGACCAAGGCCGCCAGCGTCAATGCGTGTCGTCTCATTCGCCTCTCCCTGAAAACGCCAGCACCCGTTCGAGGCGGCGATCGAGTTGCAGGTTCTGCAATCGAACGAAAGCACCGCGCCTTTCGGCCTGATGCTGAGCGAACCTGCGCATCCAGTCGTGCAAACCAAGCGGGATCGGGATACCGGTGCGATGGAGACGCCTCACCAGCCGCGCTGCGCTGCCGCCGTGGACGACGTAGAGTTCATCTTCCAACGAGGTGATCGCCTGGCATGTGCCGGGATCGCCCTGCCGCGCGCAGCGCCCGAAGAGCTGCCGATCGATGCGCTGGGACTCGTGGAATTCCGTCAGGATCACGTGCAGCCCACCGAGCTGAGGAACCCCCTCCCCCAATTTGATGTCGGTCCCTCGGCCGGCCATGTTCGTGGCGACCGTGACCCGTGCAGCTTGTCCGGCGCCGGCGATGATATTGGCCTCCAGCCGATCCTGCTTTGCATTGAGGAGCAAATGCTCGATGCCGCGCTCGTGCAGCACCGCGCTGATCTCCTCGGATGCCTGGACCGAACGGGTACCTATCAGTACTGGCTGGCCGATGCCGAGCGCCCGCTGCTCGACGCAGTCGGCTACGTCGCGCCACTTCTCCGCCCGCGTCCCGCACACCTTTGCCCGCAGGAAAGTCCGACGCGAAGGGCGATGCAAAGGGATCTTTGCGACCTGCAGGCCGTAAACCCGTCTGACTTCATGTGCGACCTCACCGCCGGTGCCGGTCATTCCCGCGAGACGGACATATCGCCTGAACAGGCGCTGATACGTCAAACGAGCGATCGTTTCCCGCCTCTGCGTCGGTTCGCACCCTTCCTTCACCTCGATCAACTGATGAAGTCCCCGCTCCCACGAGCGATCCGGCATTACGCGCCCAGTCGATTCATCGACGATCTGGACTTTGCCTTCGCTGACGACATAGTGCTGATCGCGTCGAAACAGGATCAACGCCGTGAGGGCTTGCCTGATCAACTCCTCTCGGCCGCGGGTCGATGTCCATATTCCCTTCAGGTCGCTGGTCAACTCGGCGAGCTTTTCCTGGCCACCGGGTCTCAACGAAATCGACCGTTCGCCGAGGTCGAGCTTGTAGTCCTCGTTCATCGAGAGCTGTCGGGCCAGGGCGAGCGCCTGCTCGCATTGCTCCTTTTCGTCGGCCGGACCGGTCGAGGACGACAGGATCAGCGGCGTCCGCGCCTCGTCAATGAAAACGCTGTCGGCTTCGTCGACGATGGCATAGTGCAGGCCGCGCAGCACGAGATCCTCCTCGCGCGCCGCATTGCCTCCAAGGCGTTCCAGGGAGAGGTGAAGCCGGCTGCCTCTCCCCGACAACGCCACTCGATCGCGCAAGTAGTCGAAGGCGAGCTCCTTGTTGGTGCAATAGGTCACCGACTTTGAATAGGCTTGCCTCCGTTCCGGCCTTTGCATGCCCTGCACGACGGTGCCGACGGTGAGACCCAGGAAATGGTAGAGCGGCTCCATTTCTTCGGCGTCGCGGGCAGCCAAGTAGTCGTTGACGGTGACGATGTGCACGGGGTAGCCGGCGAGTGCGACAACGCTGGCAGGCAGCGTGGCCACCAGGGTCTTTCCCTCGCCCGTCGCCATTTCAACGAGCCTGCCCTGCAGGAGAGCCCAGCCGCCCATCAACTGGACATCGTAATGACGCTGGCCGATCGTGCGTCTTGCCACTTCGCGCACCAAAGCGAAGCTCTCGCAAATCGTCTCCCGTTCGAAGCCGGCTTGGCGCAATCGGCTCCGTGTGCCAGGCAACATCGACTTGAGTTCCGCGTCCGACTTGCGTCGGAGTTGTCGCTCATGTAACGCCGCAAGCTTCACGATCCTCTTCATCTCTCGCCTGGGATCGCGTACGCGATCGCGCAGCGGACGCATGGCACGGTCGACCAGGAATTCTGCGACCTTGTCATGCCAGCCCAGTTCGCCATCCGACCGTTCGGCGTAGGGCCGTCCGGGGGCTAGTTCGCCCGACCTCAGGATCGCGTCCCTACGCATTGAAGTTCGACAGGAAAAGCAGCCTGATACTGCGGTACCACTGAACCAGCAGCGGTTCATCATGAAGCTCGAAACGCACGAGCAGGCGCTGTCCAAAGTGATTGACCTTGCCAAGGCCGTTCAGCTCGATATCGAACTGAAACATGCGCTGCAGCGCCTTGGGGCCACTGGTATCGCGGGGATCGGTGGCGATCTCCCCGCCGCCCTCGACCGCCAGTGCCGCGCTCGGCAGGTAGTCGGTGCCGCCCGGGACTTCGCGCAAGACAGTCCCTTTGAGCACAACGCCCGGCTGGTCGATCAGGCGGACCCGGACGTGATCCGTCGACAGGCGCACCCTGTCGATGACGTCCTGCGGCACCACAACCCTCGCGAGGGGTTCCACGTGGCCGACGACGTAACCCAGCAGTTCGCCTTTGCGGAAATATCGGCCGGGCATATCGGCCGCCTGAGGTACGGCGAAAATACCGTCGACGCCGGCTCGAACCACCAATTCCGAAGCGCGCGCCCTGATCACGGCCAGCCCCGCTCTTTCTGCATCGAGCCTCTGGCGCACGACCTGCGCCTTTGCGCGATCCGTGGCGAACTGAGCCGCATATTCGGCTTCCTGCTCGGCCACCTTCGCCAGCGCCCGCCGAAGCTCTGCTGCAAGGGTTGGATCATGGTACTGGGCCAGGACTTCGCCTCGGCCCACTTGAGTTCCGGGGTTGACGACATACTCTTTCAAGAATGCGCTCGCGCCCGCCCGCACGATCGCCTGCTCGGGAAGCCACAGCACCCCCTCGACGTGCGAATGATAGGGTACGGGAACGAACCCCAAGAAGCCGCCGACGGCTGTTACAATCAATGCGAGCATTACGCCGGCGCGGACACGGTGCTTGCGAAGCCGCGTCCCCATGATGTGCCGCAGGGCTTTGACGATCGGCAGCACGGCCATCGCCACAAGCGCCCATCCGGCGAGGAGAACGCCTATGATGAAGAAGTGGCCGGCGATGAACAGCGCGATGGCGACCGTCACCACTACGCGATAGATCGTCGACGCCAGGCCGTAGAAAAGGAACCAGACCTTTTCTCCAATCGAGGCATCGGGTGGTTCCAGGTCAGGGATGCCCAGGAGGTATCTTTGGAGCAGATACCCCCAGTACCGCGTCGACCTTCCCGCCAAATTGGGAATCTCAATGAGATCGGCCAGAATGTAATAGGCATCGTAGCGCAGCAGCGGATTGCCGTTGAAGACGACGCTCGAGACGCTGGCAATCAGCATGATGTTGAAAAGCACCGCACGCGCGATGCCTGGTTCGACAATCAGCCAAAGGTAGAAGGCAATGGCCGCGACAAACAATTCAACGGCCATGCCGGCCGCCCCGACGACGGCGCGCCTGTACTTCGACCTGAAGACCGTGGCGGCCGAGGCTTCCACATAAGGTACCGGCAAGAGCACCAGGAATATGATGCCGAGATCATGGACCTCACCGCCCCCCGCCTTGGTCGCGGACGCGTGGCCGAGCTCATGCAGCAGCTTGAGCAAGGGAAAGGCAAGGTAGAGAACGACCAGGTTGTCTACGGCCAGCACCCTGTCACTGAAGTTGTGACTGAGCTCGGGCCAATGCGGTGAAACCAGGAAAAGGGCCGGTATCACCACACAGAGCCATAGCAGCAGTCCCCACCCGCTCCATAGGAACCGCACCAGACCGCCGAATCGGTTCAGCAACGCATCCGGATCCCAGAGGTGGATCCTGATCGCCATGGGATTGGCGTAGGAGCGGAAATAGCGAGCGCGTTCCTCGCGTTCGCTGCGCGCGAACAGTTCCGCGACGTCGGGCGCGACGTCGCTCTCGAGAAGATCGGCCGCGTGCAGCTGGCCAAGCAGCTCGATCAGTTCGTCCTGGGTCGGTGCGTCCTCGCCCAATTGCCGATTGGTAATCTCCCAAAGCTGGGCAACCGACCGCGTCCCGTCCATCAGGGAGATGACCAGTCGCGCCGACGGCGTGAAACGATGAATGCGGGACGATGTCGTGTCCTGCAACAGGTACCAGACCTCATCGCGGTAGCGGTGTCGATGGAGGCGGACATGCGAGCGCAGCTTGGGTTTCCGATCGGCGACCCGGTACCCCCAGTTGCTCAGTAGCGTGCCGGTCATCGCAGCCTGCTTACGAAAGCCACTTCCAGGTCGTCAGCCGCACCCAGTCGATCAGGCTGCGAGTCCAGATCCAGATCAACTTGCGTTCTCCTATGGTCACCTTGCCCACCCCCTCCATGCCCGGTCGGATACGGTCGGTTGCATGCGTGAGGTGCGCCTCGACACGAAAGAAATTCCGCCCCTCTTGGGGGGTGGATACCGGCGTAATCTGGTGGACGGTGAAAGCCAGGGGGTCATTTAGAATCGCCGATAGCGTCAACTCACCCTTCTGCCCAAGCTCGATGAAGGAGATATCGCGCTCGTCGACCTGCAGGATCACCCTGTATGCGTCGAGAAGCGCAATTTGAAACAACACCTTGCCCTGCTCGACGGGCGTTCCCAGCAGCTGGTTCAGATCACCGGAAATGACGACCCCATCGAAGGGCGCCACCAACGTCGCCCGGGCCAATTTGTCGGTGACCAGGGACAACGAGGCCTCGACCTGATCGATCTGGGCGGCCAGCACCGCCATGGACGCCCGGTCCTGCGCGGAAAGTGCCTGCCGTTGTCGTCGCCTCAGCTGTTCCCGCTCCGATATCAATCTCGTTTGTTCGAGCTTGAGGTCCCGGTCGTCCAGCCGGCACAGCACCTCGCCCTCCCGGACGATATCGCCAGCCCGAACGAAGCTTTGGATGATATATCCCTCGAAAGGTGCGGCGGCGACGCGCTGAACCATGCCCTCGACGACGGTCCTGGCCGATACGCGGTACGTGCCGCTCGCGATGCTGAAGAAAGCCACGATACCCAGGACAGCCAGGGCGATCAGTTTCGCGCCGGGATGGCGGGGACCAACCAATACCTGAGCGCCGGAACGCACCGCATCGCCAGCATGACGTAGTACGCCACGATCGCTCGCCTGCTTGAGCTGAAGCACAGGTCCGAGCAGACCGCCTACCGTCTTGCACAAATCTATGGTGTCGGCGTCGAAAGGATTGTTCGCCTTGCGTTCGAAGGTCAGGACGCCCGTCGCATGTCCATCCTTGAGCAAAGGCACCGAGCAGATGGCGTTGTCGCGAAACCTTTCCGCCAATTCGCCATGAGCGATCGCCACGGGATCATGCTCGTCGCGAGGCGGTTGGACGATGGCAACCTCGAGGTCGAGCACTTCCTCCATTGCTTCGCCGATGAGCCTGGCCAGATCCATCTTTGGGTCAAATGTCGCCGTATGTGAGATTGCCGTTACCTGGATCTCTCCACCTCTCTCGAGGCCAATGCTCACGCGGTCACATTCGAGCCGCGCTGCCAGTTCATTTGCCACCGCAAGAGCAGAGGCCGAAAACGACGACTCCTGCAGGGCGGTGGCAACGGCATCCATCGCGAGTCTTACCCGCGAAAGTCGCGCTTCTCGTTCCTCGAGCGCACGCTTGCGGAACTGGTCGAGAAGCCAGGCACTTGCCCAATGAAGAAGTCTCAGCGCGCGCTGGAGCGATTGATCCGGTCCGGGTGCAAGATCGAGGACTACGGCACCGTGCAGGACGCCCGACACCTCGATCGGGTACCCGACGAATGCGCGCTGGTCTCGTGCCGGCGCCGACACACCGTCGGAACCGACCACGACACCCCGCCTCTCGCTCAGCACCTTCTTCGCGGTCGGCGCGAGGTATTGCACGTCTCGCCCCGAATGGGGCCACACAGCTGCGGGAACAAACCCGCCTTCCTCGTCGGGGCCAAGGAGCAACATACCCGCACCGACCCGTTCGATCTGGATGCAGAGAATGGAAAGCCAGCCGATCCAGAACTCCTTGCTGTCCTTGGCCGTTGAGAACCTTGCCCAAGCCGCCGATTCTGCCCGCGTGGCGTCCTCGGTCAGCGCATAAATGGGCGCGTTTTCAACCATCTAGGGTCAAGTACCGACGGCGTGCTCCCGCGACGTCCCGGCCTGCATCAGGTGCTATCTGCCTTCGCCGCCCCGTTGGCACCATTCGGCCCAGGCGTCGTCCCCACTGCAGCATTCATCGGTAATTCAGAACGGCCGCCCAGACGCTCGGGCAAGCCGGTGAAATTGCGCATCGACTGTAGATGCAGGTAGAGCAATTCCAGCTCGTCGGTTTTCGCGAGCTCTGCGAGCTTGTCACCCGGAACAGCCTTGAGCTTTGTCCGATTGACCGCCATGAACCCACGAAGCGAAAGCTTCTCACCCGAGCGCATCTCGACTTGCGCCTGCATCGGCTCAAGCAGATCCAGCTCGACCACCTTCTTGCAGAACTCCCGGGTCCGTTGGAACTGACGCTGATACTCCTGAAGAAACTTCAAGATGTTGTCGACATAGGGAGTGGGCTTGTCCTCGGCGTCGAATAGTTTTTGCCCCCTGCCGTCCTTGTTGAATCCCGAAAACTCCTCGTCGATGCACAGCAGCAGCCTCTGACCGTCCGGCGTGGGCGAGAACACAAACGGGTAGCGACGCACAAAAGCAGGCTTGTACTTCGCCTGCCATTCCGATTCCCCGGACAAATAGAGGTTCTCGTCGCCTCGCAATCCGAGAATGACCGCCGGCATTACATTTTCTCCGGTACCGGCAAACACGATCGCGTACTCCGCCGCCGCGTGCGGAAACTCGACCGCCATCAACGGGACCGAATTCACCTTGGCGCTGAAGCCGTAGTTCACGTTGGTGTCCAAGCTGTACTGGCGATGCTGATCCGCCGTCAGCGGTACCACCGTCTCGTAGATCAACAGCTGCGTTGCCATTGCCATCCCCCGCCGTTTATCGAGCCGAACGCCAACGATATTCTACCGAAGTGACGCCGCGGGCGCACTAGCTGCGCTCGGCAGTACACGCAATCCGGCGTTCGGATGCCTTTGAACCTTACTCTGCCCGGAATGATTGAGGAAGTCGTCCAGCCATTCCCGGCTGCCATCCAGCGACGAGGACGCCAGACCGCTCCAATTCGCCTCGTCTCGAGTTGACCCGCCCATGCTCCGTTCCTGGTACGGGTCAACGGCCTCTCGAGGGACCGACCTCTCGCTGCCGACCGCACGACCTTCGGCCGATGGCGCCTGCGGAGCGACGCGCTCGCCGGTAGCCAGCGCCCCGCCCTGAGCCGCGCCCAGGGGACTGAGGCGCACGCTGGCCGCCAGGGACTCGGCCATCACGCCCAGGCTTCCATGCTCGAAGCCCAGCAAATGACCCAGCTCATGCTCGACCGCCGTCAGCAGATCCATGCGCCCATAGGCCAGGCTGCCCGGCGTCGCCGCGAGTTCATCGAAACCGAGACGGCGCGAGAATTCCTCGTCCCGGTTCATGGTCAGGTCGACGAACCAGCCATAGCCGGCACCGGTTGCACTCACGGAAATCACGTTTTCCTGTGCATCCGACATTGCGAGCGTCAGACCACCCAGGTCCGCCACCCGGACCTCGATTGCGCCGAGGCGCGCGATCGCCGCCTCGTCGACGAGTCCGCTCGTCACCCACCGCCTCTCGGCTTCGGCCAGAGCCGCGCTGAGAGTCGCCACGTCCGGAACGTCAATCGCCGTGTTCACCTGCGCAGGTGCGGAGCTGGCCACCAGCGGCGCCCCGCCGCCGGCATAGGCGAAGTCGTCTCCACGCAGCAGAATGTTGTCGAACACCGCGTTGCCGCCCCGGGAGTACAGACCAACGCTTCCCTCGTGCACGAGGTAGTTGTACTTGTAGCTCAGTACGCTCTTGCCATTCAGCACCACGTTCACCGTGTTGCTGGTGCCGGAGCTCAGCGCCACCAGCAAGCTGTAGCTGGTACCCGCGTTGATGGTCGCGCTGGTCGACGCATCGATGACCCACACGCCATTGTCGCGGTGGCCGATTACCACCTGGTTGGTTCCCGCCACGATGCCGGCGTAGAGGAACGAGCTGGTCGACGTATAGCCGAACATGAGGCCGCTAGAAGTGCCGGCCCCGTTGGCCTTCACCGTCGCGGAATACTCCACGTATGAAAGCGGCGCGACCTGGAGCGGACGTATTGCCAGCGCCGCGTCGTTTGCCGGGGGTACTGCAGAGTAGGCACCGTTGGCGCCGCTCGTGGCCGTCCAGGTTCCCGTCTGCGGCGTGAACTTGTTGGCGACGCCGTCCGACAGGTCCTCCAGGACGCTGTAGGTGAAGTTCACGGGCAGCTTCTGCACCGTGAACGTCGTGTAGGCGACAATCGAGCTGCTGGCGCCGACACCGACCATGCCGGTGTTGAGTGGCGCGGTGAACGCGTACGACAGCTTCAGGGTGCTCGCGGCCTTGCCGCCATTGGCGCTGGTAACGCTCAAGGTGACCGCGGTGCCGTTGACCGTGAGCAGCATCGTGTTCTGCGAATTCACGCCCAGGGCGGGCTTCCCGGCGGAAAGCGTCGCAAGGTCGATCCAGCCATTGTCGCTGCGCTGCCCGATCTTGATCAGGTTGTTCGTGACGTCGACACCGGCATACTTGAAGTTGGTCGGGCCCTGGTAGTCGAACACGATGAAGCCGTTGAGCTTGGTGCCACCGTTCAGGACCTTCATGGTGGCCGAGATCTCGAAGAAGTTGGCCGGTAGCCAGGTGTCGAGATCGAACAGGCTGACGTTGTCGCCGCTGACCGCGGTCGAGCTGTTCTGATAGGTGCTGTTCGCCACGCTCCAGCTTCCGCTGTCGGCGAACATGCCGGTCACGGTGTTGGGTGCATAGCTGGCGCTGCGCAGGACGTCGCGTTGCGTGCCCGGCGTGTTGCCCGCCTGGGGATCGGTCGGGGCACCGGTCTGGGCATGCCACGCCTCGTCCTGCTGCAGGACCAGGCCGAGTTCGCCAGCCGGCTCGCCATTGCGGCCGGGGTTGGGGTCATTCGGCTTGGTCGGCGCCGGCGGGGCCGCTCCATTATTCAGATCGGAGTAGCGCGTCGCATCGACGCCGTCGCTCAGCGATTCGGCGTACAGGAAGTGATGCAGGAACGGCTGCATGGTGCGGCTGACCGTGGCCAAGCCGAACTCGGAGAACGGCACCAGGTAGGTGTTGTATTCGCCCACCCAGTCGATCAGCCGGTCGCCGCCGGTGTTGGCGATCAGCACGTCCTTGCCGGCGCCCCCGTAGGCGCGGTCCTCGTAGGTCGGATGAGTCTCCGGCACATTGTTGAGCCCGCCGGCCGTCGTCAGGTCATCGTCCGCATTCAGGAGATCGTTGCCCCAGCCGCCGTAGGTGTGGTCACGACCCGTACCGCCGACGATCCAGTCATTGCCGTTGTCGCCGAAGATGCTGTCATTACCGTCGTCACGCACCGGCCCGTAGGTGACCGACTGGTTCTGGTTGCCCGGCGTCGCGCCGCCCGGCCTCAAGACGCCTTCGGTCTGGTCGAAGTTCAGGAAGAACTCGTCGCCGGTGCCATTCTTGCTGAGCGTCCCGCCAGAAGTCAGGAGGATCTTCCGGAACGGATCGTTCTCGTCATAGAGAGCAAATTCGCCCGTGCGGCCCGCGAGACGCGGATGGGTGAACTTGCCCTCCGGATCGGTCGGGTTGAAGCGCAGCGCATCGCTCGGGTTGAAGGGATGGTAGTAGTCGGTCCGCTCGATGCCCGTCAGGTTGAAGGTCGCGTCCTGCACCTGCGTGAACGACACCTTCAGGGCCTCGGCGCCCGACAGCGCATCATCGCCCGAGCCGCCATGGATCCAGTCGCTGCCCAGGCCGCCGAAGATGATGTCGTCGTTGTGCTGCTTCGTCTTGCTGTCGCTGGCAGCCGAATTCGGCTTGCTGCCGACGACCGAGAATTCGTCGCGAGTGCCGTCGAAGTTCGGGTCGGAGCTGAACGGCGTGAGGTCCACGGTCTTCTTCAAGGCACCGCTGACATTGATCGTGTCAGTCTGCATGTTGCCGGGCGTGAAGATGAACTCGTTGAGGGCGTCGCCGTTGCTGTACTTGGGATCGGCGTCGGTGGAGAGCAGCGGCGCAATGCCGAACAGGGGCTCGCCGACGCTGGTCAGATAGGTCGCGCTTCCGGAATCGCCGCTCAGGCTGTTGCGGCTGGTGAAGATGCGACCATCGTCACCGATGGCGCCGTCCTGTCCGGTCCCGCCGGAAATCCAGTCGTTGCCGTATCCGCCGATCAGGTCGTCGTCCTGGCCTTCGCCGTAGAGCCAGTCGTTGCCTTTCTGGCCGTAGATGAAGTCGTCGCCCGATTCGCCGTGGAGCTCGTCGGCCGCGCCGACGTCGAGCGGCGTGTTCACCGGGTCGAAGTCGATCCCGCCCGGCGTGTAGTCGAGCAGCCGGACCGCCCGCGGAATGATGCGAACGGTGCTGCCCGTATAGTTGTCGTAGTTGAACGACAGGAAGCCGTTCAGGGACTGCACGGGCTTGCCGCCCTGGGTCACGGAGCCTGCGAGCAGGTTGTAACCGACCGGCGGTGCGACCGTGCCGTTGATACCGACCAGGCGGATAATGTTACCGTTGTCGCCGATGATCGAGTCGGAGTCCTTGGCGTGACCGTTCGCCGAGGTCGTGATCAGCGACGTCGTGCCGTCGATGGAGCCATCTCCGATGTCGTTGCGCGCAATGGCGACGCCCGACCCGCCAAAGATCAAGTCCGAAGCGTCGGTTCGCCTGGCTGCGCTTCCGAGGCTGAACAGATTGGAATTGCCACCGATGAGATCGTCCTGGTTCTGGTTGCCGAACAGGATGTCGTTGTTCCCGCCACCCTCGATGTAATCCTGGCCGTCGGTCCCCGCGTCGAACGAGGGCCGCAGGCGCAGCGTGTTGGCGTGGGTCCGGAACGGATTCCCGGCGACGTTGGGGTCGGACGGATCGACGGCCAGGGCGCCTATGCGGCCGCCGATCGCGCTCGAGAAGCTGACGGTGCCGTTCTGGTTGTCGATCAGCTCGTGAGACACGTACTCGATCGAACCATCGCCCTGGGCAATATCGTCACCCATCTGGGCGAAGATCATGTCATCTCCGGCGCCGCCGGCGATGTAGTCGTCGCCGTAGGTGCCAAGCGGCGCCAGCGTCGCGTTCACCCCGTGATCGAGCAGCGTGATCAGGTAGTCGCCCCAGCTGCCATGGCCACGCGGATCGGCCTGCGGCAAGCCGTTGGCGAGATCCAGTCCGGCGGTGGCCGGAGCCGTGCTGTAGATCTGCATGCCACTCAGGGTCTGGAAGCGCCCGTTGCGGAAGTCGCCCAGGTGGGTGGTCCGGCTGAGGGACACGTTGTCGCCGAAGATCAGGTCGCGCCCGTACTCGCCGTCGATCGAGTCGGCCTGGGTGCCGCCGATCAGGATGTCGTCCCCGCCATTGCCGAAGATGGTGTCGTCGCCGCCGTACTGCCGCGATTGGCTCACGATCGTGCGGGACAGCAGTGTCGTCTCGATGCGCTGCGGCGTCAGCGAGATCGGCTTGGTGGTATCACGCCAGCCGGAGACTGCCTGGCCGACATCACCGAGATCGCCGAAGATCACGTCATCGTAGCTGCCGAAAGCACCGCTCTCGGTCGAGCCCGGCATGTCGCCGTAAATCAGGTCGCTGCCGGCGTCAGTGACCGAGTCGAGGTTCGTGGCAGCGGTGTTGCCGGCCGTCTGCGCGACCGTCAGGACACGCGTGATTACGTCGACATTGATCCCGGAGTCGCCGTAGATGTGGTCGATGCCGCGCTGGCCGAGGATCGTGTCGTTGCCCGACCCGCCGGCGAGATGGTCGCCGGCCTGGCTGCCGATGATGGTGTCGTCGCCCTTGCCGCCATAGATCGTGATGCCGACCGTCGGCAACTGGCCGTCCGGTATGCCGGCAAACACGTTGCGGGCGTCGATCACGTCGTTGCCCGCATAGGTGTACTCGTTGGCCAGCGGGAAGACGTAGAAGTCGGTGTTCTGGCCGAGCCGGTTGCGCTCGACGATCGTGCGCGTCAGGGTCACCTCCGACCCGCCTCCGTTGGCCAGGGTCAGGAAGCCGGGCTTCAGGTCGAACATGAACAGCGTGTCGGCCTTGGTTCCCTGCGAGGAGATGATGGCCTGCTCGGGGCCTTCCACCACCACGCTGTTCGAGACCGTCAGTGTCAGCACCGAGGCCGAGACGCTGGCGAGCGTGAACACGCGCTTGTTCCCCGGATCGCCCGGTGTGCCGTAGACGGCGATCTGCTTGCCGGCGACGAAGCCGTCGGCCACCCAACTGCCGCCGTCGGCGCGCGTGATCGTGTCGCCCGACGCGTTCCGCGCGAAGCTCACCAGGTACTGCGAGCCCACGACCGCGATGTCACCGACGTCGATGCCGATGCGCGCGCTCTCGGTCTCTCCGAGCGTCGTCGGGACGACGCTGTTCTTGACCTCCAGCGTCAGCGTGGAGGCCGTGACGCCGACGAGGGTGAAGTTGACGTTGTTGTACGTCGTCAGCGAGACCGAGATGGTCTGGCCCACCGCAAAGCCGTCGGCCAGCCAGCTGCCCGTCGAGCGTGTGATCGTGTCGCCGGCGTCGTTGCGGGCAAACGCCACGTCGTAAGTCGATCCGAGAACGATGATGCCTTCGGGCACGAAGCCCGGATCGAATACACCGGAACTGAGCTTGATGGTTCCGCTGTTCCACTCCTTGATGGTGTGGCTGCCGTTCACGAAGGTCGCGAAATCGGCGGTGAGATTCTTCAGAACCAGGGTGTTGAAGACCGTCGGCTGGCCAGGGTCGGTCTTCGTGAGGGTCTTCACGTTGCCGACCGCCTTGCCATCGATCGTGATGAGGCCGCTGATGAGGAAGCCGTCGGTTCCCCAGTCTCCAGCCGTGCGCTTGATGACGCCGAAGGTGCCCTCTGTCGTCGTGAAGGTCGAGAACTGGAGGTTCGCAACCAGGCTCGGGTTCGTCTGGCCAAGGGACGGGGTCGCCATGGTGAACGAAACGTTGTCCATGTGCGGCTGCGGCTTGGTGTTGAACTTGCCGAGCGAGGAGGACTGGTAGGATTTGCCGTTGTACCAGACGCCGTCCTGCGTCGTGTCGCCGTAGACCACCAGTGGCGCGTCGACGTTCACAGTGAGCTGCCCGGTACCCCGAGGCAGGCCGACGCCGGCGACGAGCAGCGTGTCTCCCTTGACGCTGCCGGTGGCGAAGCCCGTGACGATGAAGTTGCCGCTCCGCCCGATCGTTACCGGTTCCGTGCCAAGCGTCGGCACGACCGTGTTGACGGCCGTCAGGGTCAAAACCGACGCGCTGACGCTCTTGACCGTGAAATTGCCGTTGTTGGTGAGGTTGCCGTTGGTGCTGGTCGTGCCCGAGAGCACGATCGTCTCACCAGCCACGAAGCCATCGGCGAGCCAGCTGCCGCTGGAGCGCGTAATCGTGTCGCCACCCGCATTCCGCGCGAACGCGACGCTCGGGAAGGCCCACTCGCCCGTGATCGTGACCTGCTGGCCAACTGCCAGAGCGCTGTCGCCCGTGTTGTCCGAAGCCCATCCGTGCCCATCGGACCGGATGATGCGGTTGGTCGTGCCGGTGGGATCACCGACGACGGGGGCCGCGATGGTCTGGGTCCCGTTGACGTATTCGGTGGTTCCGTTGACGGTGATGGCATCGCCGCCGATGCGCACGATCGCCACCTGCTGCACTGCCGGCAGTGCCGTCAGGTCGCCGCCGGTCAGACTGAGCTTGGTGCTGGTCGGATTGTCCGTGACGAACCACACTCCCGACTGGCCGGCGATGGCGACGGCCTGGCCCTTGGCAAAGCCGTCATCGATCCAGCTGCCGCTGGCCCGGGTCAGCGACTTCGCTGCCACGGTGAATGGCCCGGACACGACGTTGCGGCTGCTAACCGCCACGGTGCCCGTGGAGTTGGTCGCAGCGGCGAGGGCCGGACCACCGAGCAGCAGCGCGCTGCCGTGGCCCGTGCCCGCCGTTCCTGCGGCGTTGTCGAAGCCCAGCACCGTCCGGTTGCCGACTCCCGGAGCGCCGGACAACGAGAACGACACCTGTTGGCCGACCGCAAAGCCGAGGTTGTCCCATGACAGGCCGTCGCGGCGGATGATGCGATCCGCCTGGACGTCGAACGCGCTCGTAACCTGCAGCCAGTCGGTCACCGAGATCGTGCCGGTGGCATTGCCCTGGGCCGCCAGCAGCGGCGCGCCGCTTGCGCCAAGCAGGACCAGGATGCTGCCGGGCTTCAAATTCTGATCGAGGATGGCCGTGATCGTGTACGAGCCGGTGCTGGCTCCGTCGATGCTCAGCATCACCTGCTGGCCGACCGCGAATCCGGCGTCAACCCAAGAACGTCCATCCGAGCGTTCGAGCTTCCCGGTCTTGCCGCCGACGTCCGCCGTGATGTTGAAGGCGTTGTCGGGCGCAATGGCCGCCGTCATCTGGATCGGCGCGTTGCCGCCGCCATGCACGGTGGTCAGGCCGCCATGGGCGGACACCAGGCCCAGCGTGCCGTCGGCATTGTGATCGGGTCCGGGAATGAGCGTGCTGTTGATGTCGAGACGATCGTTGCCCGAGCCGAGGAAGATGTTCAGTGATTCGATGGTCGAGTGGCTGGCATCCGTGCTGAAGGCATGGGTGACAGGGTCGACGACGATCGATCCGTAGCTGATGCCACCCGGATATTTGCCCGGCTCGCCGAACGGTGCCGGCGCTCCGCCGAGCAGCTTGCTGAAGTCGAGCGTGCCGCCCATCCCGAAGCCCGTGAGGGCCGTCGAGGTCAAGGTGCCTACACCATTGGCCAGCGTGCCGTCGTTGTAGATGTTCAGCACATCGATCGACTGCGTCTCGGGCGGCTGCGGCGGGATGTTGAACAGCGGGCCGTTGGCCTCGCCCGGCAGCAGGACCGCCTCGACGAGCGAGCGGTCGGCGGCGGTCGTCCCGCCTTCGACAGCGAGTGGGCCGCGGATACCATCCAGCCGGTGCGCGACCTTCGGGAAGGCCCGGAAATTCTCATGCCCGGGCTGGATGTCGAAGTACGGGTCGGCCACCAGCGGAAGCGTGACCTGTTGGTACCAGTTGACGGACGTGTACGTCACTCGGGCCGCCATCTGCGTGACGGTGACGGTCGCCTCGCCGCTACCGCCCAGCGAGCCGCCGTAGGGCACCGGACCCAGCGGGGATGCCGGATGATCGGTGAGCACCAGCAAGTCGAGCTTGCTGGGATCGCTGCCGGTGATGAGGTCGATCTTCTCGATCTTGTCGCCGCCGATCCCGTGGATCTTGATCAGCTGGCCTTCGAAGAAGCCGCTGTCCAGCCAGCTCGTGCCGTCCTTGCGCCGCAGCACGTCCAGCATCTTGCTGATGCTGGCGTTGGTGTAGACCCCATCGCCCGGATTGCCACTGAGAGTGAGCGTCGACTCCCCGACGCCGGTGACCGTGAAGGTCGTCCCGCCCAGTACGCTTTCATCCGCCCGGGCGATCCGAATCGTCTGGCCAATGGCGAAGTTCTCGTTGATGAAGCTGCCGACGTCCGCACGGGTCACCGTGTTGCCCGAGACCGTGATGTCGCCGCTGAAGAGCTGGAAGGGAACGTTCGTGACCTTGTACTCGACGTCCCCGGTGTAGCGACCCCGCTCGTTCACTATGGTGAGCGCCACGGTCTTGGTGTCGTCGGTGTTGAACGTGCCGAATGCCGTCGGCAGAGCCGACCCGCCGGTGCTCTTGAGCCGGATCGTGGTGGCGGTGACACCGTCGTTCGCCGTGTCGATGGTGTAGTAGCCGCCCGGCAGGTTGACATTGCCGTTGTCGACGCCGGCAACGCCGGTGCCCTCGATGCGGATGCGCTGGCCCGGCAGGAAGCCGTCGCCGATGAAGCTGCCGGTCTCCGATCCGGCGGCGCGCGTGATGGTCACCGTCTGTGCATCGACGAAGGTGACCGTGATGTTGCCCTTGAAGAGCTGGACCGGCTGGAACCCGCCCGTCTCCGCCAGAGTGATGCGGCCGCCGGCGATCGGATTGGTCGGATCGATGTCGGTCTGCCCGTCAGTCACCACGTCGACATTGACGTCAGACTTGGGTTGCTTCTGCAGGCGCATCGTATAGGTGTCGCCCGGTCCCGCGCCGGTCGAGGTCGTGCCCGCGGTCACCAGCGTGCGGCCGGCGCTTTCGAGCAGGAAGACTCCAGGTGTCTCGTCGTCCAGCACCTTGGCGTAGATCGGCGTGTCGCTGGTGAACGCGGCGGCGGCATAGGCCGTATTGGTGGTCGAGACGAGGCTGTCGAGGTTGACCGTGCCGAGGAAGGTGCCGCCCACCACGGTATTGACGGCCGTCAGCGTCAGCGTGGTCTCGGTGGCCTTGGCAATGGTGTACACGCCGGCGTTTGGTCCGCCGGTGATCGTGATCTTGTGGCCCACCGAATAGCCGTCGGTCAGCCAGTTCGCACCGAGATCCAACGGATCGAGCCGGCTGATCGTGTCGCCCGACGCGTTCTGCGCGAAGGTCAGGTTCAGCGTCTGGTCGACGTAGATCGAGTGCACGATCGTCGTGTTGTGCGGATCCTGGGCCTCGCCGTCGTTGACGGCCGAGGCCGTGATCAGAACCGGGGAGTTCCAGTTCACCGAATTGAAGGTCAGGTAGTAGACGCCGGACCGGATTCCGAAATTGTCGAGACCGATGCCGAAGCGCGAATCGGACGATTCCAGCTCCATCCGGTTGTCCAGAGGCTTCAGGACAATTGTCACCTGGCCGCCGACCGGCTGGTTCTCGAGCTCGATGGCGTAGAGGTCCGTGACCTTCGTAGTGGCATTGCCCTCGAGGACGATGGTGTTGTTGTCGTTGGGATGGTTGGCGTACTTGGCCGGATAGAGCAGCGCGTCCGTCGTGGTCGGGTCGAGCTGGGTGACGATGATTCCGGGCCGGTCGTCGTCCTGCACCGTCACTTCGACGTTGCGAACGATGGCATGATCGAATGACGTATCGTCGCTGAGCACCGAATGGCTGATCACGACGGTGCGGCGACCTTCGGGCCGCTCGTCGTCCACCGCCATGACATGTACCAGTCGCTGGTTCGCCTTGTCCCAGTTGGTGTCGTCGAACACAAGGACGATCGACCTCGCCGGGATATGGACCAATGTTCCGTTGAGGTAGATGTCGCGGTCGTAGTTGGCCGCGGCCACGGCGGCCACCGTCGTGTTGTCTTCGGCGAGCAGGATGCTGTCGCCCGGCGGCAGGCCGAGAATGTCCAGCGGCGAGAGGCCTTGGCCGAACTCGTCCAGGATATCGCCGGAATTGAGCAGGCCGTTCTTCACGTGCTCTTCCTCGGGCGACATCGCGGCCGACACCGTCACATAGACATGCGTCCCGTGCTTGGGTGCGTGCTGCAGGTAGATGCCATACACGTCCTGCGTGCCGCTCTCACTGACGAAGGTGAAGCCGGGGCTCCCATCGCCGGCCACTTCTTCGTTGATGATCACCTGCCCCTGGTCGGGACGGGCGACGCTGAGATCGATACCGTCGACGACCAGCCCGTTGTAGGCCGAGTCGGCGGACGTCACGCGATTGTTCACCATCCCGCTGGTGCCTTCGATGTCGCGCGAAACGACCGGGCCGGTCACATCGCCCGCGACATTGAGGGTGTCGTTGCCGAGGCCGCCGATGACGCGGGTCGCCACGCCCGGCTGCGTGCTCAGCACATCGATGATGTCGTCGCCCTCCAGCGCGTCGACCTCGAGAACCTCGACGTTCTGGTAGGTGACCGACAGGCCGGCACCGAAAATGCCCTTCTCGGTGACCACGATATGGTCGGCGAACTCGGTTCCCAGGATCACCAGCTTGTCGAAGCCGTTGCCGCCGTCGACCGACACCGGCGCGTTGATGTTGTACTCGACCTGGTTGGCGCCGGCGCCCGTGCGGATGGCGGTCTCGGCCGCCGTCGAGAAGCCCCTGGTGAGCTTGGGCATGGCGATCTGCTGAACGGGGTCGACCCAGACGATATCGCCCGTTACCGGGTTCGTCTCGGCGAGCGCGAACGCCCGCACCGTGAACAGGTCGTTGCCGTCGTTGCCTTCCAGACGCAGCGGCGACTGGTTGCTGTAGACCGTGAAAGTATCGTCGCCGCTTCCGCCTGCCGCCAGCAGTGGCGAGGTCGCGCCGGCACTCAACCAGCCGCGGGTCGTCGCGACGGTCCCGAAGATGCTCTGCGGCGTCAGCGAATTCGTCAGCTGCGGGAACCGGTCGTAAGGCGTCACGACCGAGCCGCCGAAGGTGTTCCCCAGCGGCGCCGGCGAGTGCGTGCTGCCATCCCGCTGGAAGCCGTAGATCTGGCCGATCTGGAACTTGTCGTTGTCAGCCCCGCCGTCCAGGGTGGTGATGGCAGCGTTGTCGTCGACGGCGAAGTAGTCGTTGCCGCCCTGGCCGAACACCATCAACCGGCCGTTGATCGCACTGTCGTAGTTGATGCGCTGGACGCTCTGCGGGCGAACGTTCGGGTCGGCGTTGGGATCGGACGCCTGGGCCTGGGCCAGGTTTTCCGCGTGCAGCAGCGCCACGAAGGCCGATGCGTCGGCATAGAGCACCGGGCGGCCGGCCGTTTCCTGGGCGATTCCGGTCGTCCTGCGCAGCAGGAAGATGTCATCGAAGCCCTTGTCCGTTCCGCGATAGTCGCCGTTGGGGTCGTTGCTGGCGTCGGTGTCACGACCATACACTGTAACGTTGTCGACGCCGTCGTTCGCCGCACCGGTATCGAGTACGTTGATGACGTAATTGCGCACGTCGCCGTGCGTGCCGGTCGTGTTGATGACGTAGGTATCGGTCGCCGACTGACCGTCGAGGGTCAGCGTGTCGCCCGTTTCGACGCCGCTCTGCGTCTGCTGCCCGATCACCATCGACTGCAGCTGATTGACGACGAAGAAGTCTTCGCTGTCGCCGAGCGGGGCCACCTTGTTGTTCCTGACGGTGGTCTGCTGGGTGCTGGCCTTGACCAGGTTCTTCGAGGTCAGGGTGAGAGTCGAGGCCGTCAGGGCGAGAACCGTATAGCTCCGGTCGTTCGCATTGTCCGGGCCGGAGTCGACGGTGATAATGTCGCCGACCGCGAAGCCGTCCGCTATCCAGCTGCCGAGCGCTCGCGTGATCGTGTCACCGACACCGTTAGGCGTGAAGGTCATCGACCCGGTGACCGTGATCTCGGCGGTAGGCGTATTGCTGCCGAATGCACGGGTCTTTCCACCCGAATAATCCGACATGATACCCGCGACCGCGCCGAACAGCGGACCGGCGCTGATTGCCTGTGCCGTACCGCCTGGCATGATCGAGGTCGAGCTGCCGCTCTGGCCACCCAGGAAAGTCTGGTCGAAGAAGATCTGGTCGACGTCGGCGTTGCCGAAGATACGCGTCAAGTAGCCGTCCGCCGTCGGGCCATGGGCGATGACGCCATGCAGGCGCATGACCGTGCCGAACTGGGGCGTGTCGTTCGGCACGACCGTGTCTGTGCGCGCTATACCGCTCGAAACCTCGTTGACGCGGCGGAAGTCGCCATAGATGTCGATGTTCTCGCCGGCCAGGATCTGCGCATTCGCATCGGTGGTGACGTTGTCGCCGACCCGCAGCAGGATCGAACCATTCGGCGTGTTGATGAGGCCATGGACCCGGAATTCCGGCGCGTTCTCGAGGAACAGCACGTTCCCGTTGGCCAGAAGGTTGAGATTCTCGCCCTGGACCGCGCTCTCGCGGACGGTGAAGCGGATGTCGCCGTCCACCCCGTTGCCGCCGGCAATGCCGAGCGCCTGCAGAAGGACGACCTCGGCGCTTCTGCGCAGGGTCCCCGACCCTGTCGTCGGCAGGGCTTCGGTCAGATAGATGCTGCCCGTCGCGCGGGCGCCGATCGTGCCGTAGGCATAGGCCTGCGAATCGATCTCCAGATCATTACCGCCGCTGGTGTCACCGATATTGCCGCCGTGGGCAAACAGATTGATGGTGTTGCCGATGACGTTGGCGGTGTCGCCGCCGACGCCGCCGTTGCGGGCGTCGACGATCGAGCCCGGATCAGTGGCGAGCGTCACGTCGCCCGTGGTGTGCACCAGGCCGACTTCGAGATCGTCGATCTCGTCGCCGAAGACGTCGAGCGGGCCTTTTCCGCCCAGGAGGGCCTGAGACTCGGCGCCGCGAACCACCTCGGTGACGAAGATGCCGTCCGTGTTGCCGAGACCAGCGGCCGTGTCGATTGCCGTGAGCACGCCCAGGCTCGCGCCCGACCCGTACAGCACGTCGACGTTGATTTCGATGAAGTTGGCCGCCCTGCCGATGCCGCCCGTACCGGACTTGTCGGCGCTGGTTCCGGTGATCTTGTTGTCGCCGGCGGTCATCGTGATGTCGACGCCCGTGACGTCGGCCTCGAAGCCGAGCCCGTCATTGAGGGCATCGATGATCATGCGCGGCGAGCTGAGGGTCACGTCGTTCGCGGTGGACATGATCCGGCCAACCCGCAGGTCGCCCGTCTTCTCTGCCTCGTCGATCCAGCCGTTGGTCAGGATGTCGACGTGATGATTGTCGGTCGGACCGGCAGCCCCGCCGCCCACGATCTCGGTGATGGCCAGCACGTTGATGATCTGGCCCGCCCCTGCCGTCGGATTGGCGGCCGCAATGACGATGTTGCGATCCGAGGTGATGCCAGGCAGCCACCGGTTGCCGACGCTGTCCAGCGCCCGGATGTCGTAGGTGCTGTCGATGTTGACCGCACCGCCGCCGAAGGCCGCGGCATTGAGCGGAGGTGCCGCCCCGTCCGGCTGATTGAAGTAGGTGAAGTGCGCCTCGCCGTTGGGGAAGGCATGACCCGGGATGTAACGGACATCGACGCCGGCGCTGTTGCCGACGCTGGTTTCGCGCACGCTGCCGCGCAGCAGCAGATCGGCCGTCCCGGTCGTGTCCACGGCGTCGACGATCACGGAGTAGTTGGCGCGGTTGTCGCGCACATGGCCCTGGATGTCGAGATAGACGTTGCCGCTCGTCGGAGCCGAGGTGTCGGCCCCCGGCGCGCCGCCCGCGATTGCCGTGAACCGCTGCGCCGGCGTCAGCGAATGGCCGTCCGTCAGCGCAAGGCCGGAGAGATTGAAGGCGACCGGAGTCGTCGGCGTGCCGATCTGTGCCAGCTGGATGCTGAGGCCGTCGGCCGAGGCGATGACCTTGTAGAAGTTGCCGTCGACCAGGCCGCCCAACGCGCTGCCGGAGGTATTGTGGTACTGGACCAGCTCGCCACCGAAGAACTGGTTCCGACCGAGGTAGATCGAACCGTCGCTCGACGCGCGGGCGGTCAGGAAGTCCGTGGGCGTGGGCAGGCCCGCGGCGTCGACCACGTCGACGTTGACGCGCGTGGCTGCCGTGCCGACGCTGGCATTGGCCGCCTCGAGATCGACGATGTTGGTCCGGATCACCGAGATACGGCCGTCGCCGCCACTGTCACCGCGTGACTTGGTCGACAGCACATTGCCGCCGGAATCGCGAACGATGGTCGTGCCGATCGGATTCTCGATCGTGCCGTTCAGCAGGATGTGCGAGGTGTTGAACGTCTCGATGTCGACACGCGTCGGCGCGACCGTGCGCAGGAGGTTGAAGTCGATCGACGTGGGGCTGGCGAGCGGGGTAACGAAGTCCGCCGTCGGCTTCACCGTGCGGTTGAGCACGTCGATGTTGTTGATCCTGATGTCGAACGCCGAGAAGTTGGTGATCAGCACCTGCTGGAACGAGTCACGGAATTCCCAGGTCGCGTTGGCGGGGCCCGGCGCGCCGCTGCCGCCGATGATGCTCTCGGACTTGAAATAGACCTGGCCGGGGTCGTCGTTGACGATGTTGTCGACGGTGATGACGCTCCCGGAGACGGCACTGGCGCCCACCGCTGGCTCGAACACGCCGTTGACGCTCACGTTGACCGCCTTGGCGATCTTGCCGCTCGCGTCGACGACCAGCTCGGGGCTGCGACCGGAAAGGATGATCACATCGGAGCTGAAGTCGATCTTCGGCGTGATCGTCTTCGTCAGATGATCGTGGTCGGTGCCGCCGGCCAGCGAGCGCCGGCTGACATGGCCGTCCTCGCCAATGTCGTTCGCTCCAATGGCGTTGGTGGTGTCGACGTAGAACGCGAGGTGGCTGTAATCCGCGCTCACGTCAGCGAGGGCTGGAGACGCCGGGTCACGCGGGCCCGCGGTGACGCGCCCGTCGAACTCGCCACTCACCAGGGACGTGAGCGTGGTGTTGTTGGTGGCCGTACCGTCGACCCAGCCGAACAGGCCGGTGGCGCGGCCGAAGCCGTCCGCGAACGTACTGACGCCCGAGAACCGGGTGATGAAGTCGACGCCCTCGTAGCCCACGACTTCCGCATCGGCGTGCAGCAGCACGTTGTCCTGGGCATTGACGCCGACCTCGGCGTCACCGGTGCCGACCGCCACCAGGCCGCCGCCATCGCCGCGCGCCTTTGCCTTGACGTCGAGCAGCGGTGTCCTGGCCGAGATCGCCGCTTCGCGCGCCGTGAGGGCCGCGGCCACCGCCAACTCGGCCTGCGTGATGCCGCTGGTGATCTTCGAGGTGGCATCGGCATTGCCGTCGCCACCGATACCGATGCCCGTGGCTCCCGAGTTGGTCGACTGACGCGTGCTCGACGTCGCCGCTATCTTGGCCGTGTTGCCCGCCAGGACGTCGGACCCGTCCTTCAGCGTGACCTTCGAGCTGTAGTCGATGTTCGAATTCGTGTGCGCCATCGCGACGCCCACCACGCCGCCGGTGGTCGAACGGCTGCTCGCCGACGACTGGTTGAGCAGACCCGACTCGATCGTGAAGTCGTGCACCGCGATGATGCGCGAGCCAACGTCGACGTAAGCTTCGCTGATATTGCTTTGATGGCTGTTGGCCTCGGAATTACCGACGCCGACGAAGCCGCCCGTGCCGTTGGTGGCGCTCGCCGTGGCGTTGGTGGTCGAATCGGTCTTCACCTCGACGTCGTGTCCGGCCCGCATCTGGCCGACGGCGACCCATGCCTTGACGGTGGGATCGCTGTTGATCGTCGCGTCGTTGAGGTTGACGCCGACGAAACCGCCGCCGGAGCCGTTGGCCGTGGCCGACGAAGCGCCGTCGCCGATCGGCGGCGAGAGCACGTTGAGGTCCACCCCGCCCGGACCGGTGAGCTTGGCACCGGCGATCGCCTGCGTGTTCGGGATGTTGATGCGCAGGATCTGCGGCCCGCTCGCGGTATTGAGCAGGTCGACGCTCTCGGGCCCGATCACGTGGTTCGCGGTCGGTGAAGACGGCCCTGCCAGGGTCAGCGCCGGACCGCCCGGCGTCAGCGACAATTGGAAGTTGTTCGCATCGGCGCCCGGGTTGACGACATAGAACGTACGGCCATCGGCGTTGAAGAAGTTCACGCCGTTGGAGGAGTACTGCATCGGCAGGTCGCCGATCTTGGTCAGGCTGTGTACGGCGCCCTTGTCGGCGGCGATAGACTTGAGGAACGTGCCTGCCGTCACGACGTCGTCGGTGTCGAGCGTGAGCTCCAAGGCCGAAACGCCAATGACCTTGTAGCTGCCGTTGTTGGCGCCGGCACCGGTGATGGAGACCACCTGGTTGACCTTGTAGCCGTCAGTGACCCAGCTGCCCCCACCACGGGTGATCTTGTCCTTGCTGCCGCCCTGGCCGTCATTGACGAACGTCAGGAACAGGGACTGTGCCTTGGTGGCTGTGAGCGCGATCGTGCTGCTCTCGATGGTGCGACTGGCGGTATCTCCGTCACCCAGCACATCATTCTGCGCCAGCGTCAGAGTGCTCGCGCTGACGTTCGTAAGATTAAACGTGCCGCCGCCGGCGCCAGAGACAGTGATGCTCTGTCCGGCGCGGAAGCCGTCATCCAACCAGCTGCCCGAGGCTCGAGTGATGCTGTCCGTGATGGGGCCATTGCCATCGGGATTGTGGAACGTCACCGTGGTGGTGCGGATGGCGTGCAGCTGCACTTCGCTGTTGTTGGTGCCGCTGACGTCGCTGACCTTGTAGGTCGTGCCGTCGTGCAGGCCGTCGACTGCGGAGCCGCCGGTGACACTGTAGACAACCAGGTTGCCAACCGAGAAGAGCGGGTCGATCGGATGCCCCTCGTTCGCCCCCTCCCTGGTATCGACGAACTGGATATTGTTGGCGGCGCTGTCGTTGTTCAGATCGGCAACGTCGTCGGTCGTGCTGCCCGTGACGTCGACCTGCTCGTTCGAGAAGGTCTTGCCGCCGGGCGCGTGGTAGGTCACGGCCAGCTGATCCGCGAAGTTGCTTCCGGCGATGGTGATGGTTGAGCCGGTCGGGGTAAAGGTCCTGAGCGGATCGGTGACGGTCGGATCGTACGTCGTGAGCTTGATGGACTTACCGTCGACGACTTTCACGTAGTACAGCCCGTTGGTCGTCAGGCCGTTGATCTGGGTGCCTCCCGAGCCGGGCAGGTACTGGACGCGATCGCCGTCGACGAAGTGATGGGCGGAGGTGAACTTGATGGTGTCGGTGACCGTATCGACACCCGAGACATCACCGGTGAAAGTGGAGCCCAACGACAGGTTGTTGGTGTCGACGTTGAGAACGCTGTATTCGCGGTCCTGCGTCAAGCCGTCCTGGCTCGGGCCGCTGAAAACGACGACGTCGCCGTCGGAAAGACCGTGGTTGTCGACGTTGATGCTATCGTTGGTGGCATCCGCCGAATCCACATTGTAGCTCGGCACCCCGCTGCCCTGCGGGGTCGCCTCGGCCTTGATCTTGATGTCGTTGCCGGCGCGAACGAGCCCGGCCATGGCGTACGCGTTGACCGTAGGCTTGACCTCTGTGGTCGATTGCGAGCCGCCGACGTTGACGGCGCCGCCGCCGACGCCCTTGGTGAAGGCATCTGCCTCGGGATGCTCGCTCGCCAGGATGTCGATGTTGCTGCTGACGTAGATGGTGCCCGCGCTGGCGATGTAAGCCTTCGTCGTCGTGTTCGCACTCGCCTCGGAGGCGTTCAGCTGACCGCTGAACAGGCCGCCTGTAACGGCCTGCGCGTTGGCATTGGCGCTGTCGTTGGAGCTGGCGCGCACGGTCAGGTTCGCCGCCCCCGCCGTGCCGCCGTCGCCGACGATCTGGCCGTCGACATGCGCCAGGATCTCGCCGTCCGCATGCGCCTCGGCGAAGGAAGCGCCGAGACCGCCCAGGCCGCCCGCCGTTCCTTTCGACTTGGCGACGGCCTTGTTGTTGCCATCGGCAGTGACCGATACGTCGCCCGTGACCGCGACCACGGTCCCATCGCCCAGCATGGCCTCCAGCTTGGGACTGTTGATGGCATTGGTAGAGGCGCCGGAGGCCGCGGCGAGGAGACCGAAGCCTGCCATGTACGCCGTCGAATTCGCGCCGTAGTCCGAAGGCTGGCCGACGTTGGCCTTGGACTCCACCGTCAGATGGCGGGCGCGGATGTTGCCTCTGACCGCCTTCGACCGCACCTCGGGGGTCAGCTCGGCACGGGAGATCGAGGCGCCACCGGCGATGCCGCCGGCAGTGATGCCCGTGACGGTGGAGTCGAGCTTGTCGTTCGACTCCGCGCTGATGTTGATATCCCCGGACGAATTCAGCGCGATGTTCGCCCCGATGGCGCCGTCGCCCACGATGGCGAGCACCTCCGGCGAGACCGTGACGAACGCGAAGTTGGCGCTGAAGGCGCCGATGCCACCCGACAGGCCGAACGCGCTGCCCTCGGCAATGATTCGCGAATCGGCCTTGACGTTGAGGCCACCGACGCTGTCGCCGGCATCCTGGCCGATATTGACGTTGTTCCCGACGAACGCCAGGACCTCCGTCCCCGCGCCGTCAACGTCGAGCTTGGTGAAGGAGGCGCCCGCTGCGACGCCGCCGATCGCCACGGCAACAGTCAGCTGGTCGAAATGCTGTTCCGACGCCGCGTGGATGTCGATCAGCGAGGCCTTGTGCACGATGGCATTGTCGCTGAGTCCGGCCGTGGAAGTGCTGGTGTCGGACACCACAACGACCGCAGCGCCGAGGCCGATGATGCCGCCGACTGCCGCGAACGAGAGCGAGTCGATGCTCTCGTAGACGCTGGAATGGATATCGATATGGTTGCCCGCGGAAAGCGTGCCGCCAGCCGTGGCGGAGACGTTGGTCCCCACATGGATCACGCCGATACCGGCTCCGACGCCGGCAGCGCCGATGGCGACGCCGCCCTGCGTCAGGTTCGCGTGCACGTTTTCGATGGCGTTGACGACGATATCGCCCGCGGTTGCAGTGACCTGTGCGCCGCCGCCGATCGTGGCGTTGGTGCCCGTCTTGGGACCGCTGAGAGCTCCCTTGAGGGTGCTCTGATTGGGCGCCTTGGTCGAGAAGCCGCCCGGGCCGTTCATCGCCTGGTAGACGCCACCCGACGTCCGCTCCTGCGAGGTGTTGGCGGAGGCGGAGCGAGGATCGTTGGTCGAGCCGTCATAGAGGCCGACATTGTCGCCGCCGTCGCCATTGACGACGCTGCCGACCTGGGCACTGGCGTCGGCGCCCTGCCGCGCGGCATTGTCATCCGACTGGCCGTTCAACGATTGCTCGGAGCCGCCACCCGACGTCAGGTTGATCTCATTGACGTTGTTGCGCGCGTCGGCCGCCGAGTTGAACAGCTTGACCGTCCGTCCCTTGCTGGAATCCTCGGTGCCGGGGGTTTGCGGATCCATGATGCGGACGTAGTACGTCTGCTTGTCGTTCAGGCCTCCGATCGCGGTGCCGGCCGTTGCCTCGGGGTCGGTGTACCGCTGGTCCTTGTGGTAGACGACGGCATCGCCTGTCACCAGTCCGGGCTGCTCGCCGAGCCTGATCGTGTTGTCGCCGACGTTCACGTCGCCGGAATCGAACACATCGCCAGCCGGGCCGCCTTCGAGAGGATTTGAAGGGCTTCCGCCGTCGCCGGTATAGTTCTGGCTCATCTCCTCGCCGATCGACCAGACGGAGATCGATGCCGCGAGGCTGATCAGGCCGCCGGCGCCGCTCGCCGAGATGCTTTCGACGTTCTTGATGGCGAGCGCGTTGACCCGCACGGAATCCTTGGCCACCACCTTGGCGTTGGACTTGATCTCCGCGTTGGTGTTGTTGCGCAGCACGCCGACGTCCACCGCGCCGGCCAGAGCGCCCGCGCCCACGGCAATGCCGCCAGCGAAGGTCGTCACTTGGGCCTCGTTGGCCGCGTTCACGACGACGTC
Source organism: Pseudomonadota bacterium (assembly GCA_023386865.1). GTDB lineage: Bacteria > Pseudomonadota > Alphaproteobacteria > Reyranellales > Reyranellaceae > Reyranella. The sequence goes on along the minus strand of JAEWIV010000409.1, from coordinate 11,232 downwards.
CTGACCAGCCCCGGAGGAAGCATTGTCGGTCAGGTTGATGTCCGCGTGGTCGATATAGGCGTGCGTGTTGGAATTGAGCACCGTGACGGTCACGCCGCCCGCGATGCCGATGAAGCCGCCGCCCAGGGCGACGTTGAGGTGAAACACCTTCTCGTGCGACGTCGCCTCGACCACCAGGCCCTGCGCCGTGCCGCCATCGAAGCCGCTGGGGTTGTTGCCGCCGGTGAGCGTGCCGACCAGGGCGTCGGTACCACCGCCATTCCCCCGGGCATGCACGATTGCCGTTCCACCCGACGTGTTGTCGACATAGGCCTCGGTGGTCTTGGTCAGGCTGATCACGCCGACCGACACGCCCGCGCCGCCCAGACCAACACCGAGGGCGCCATCGATGATCAGGATGTCGGTGTCGTCGTTCGCACGTATCGCCACGTTGTCGTCGGCATCGGCCGTGCCCGCCAGCCGGGCCGTGGTCGTGTTGTTGACCGACAGCACGCTCACCGTGCCGCCGATCCCGACAGTGGCGCCGGCGACGCCGAAGCCCGCCAACAGGATGTCTTCCTTGGCGTCGGCTTGCACCGTGATGCTGCCTGTGGTCGCCGTCACGACGGCACCAGCCTCGATCGCCGCCGTGGTGACGTTGGTGACTACCGAGACGTCGACTGCCGGCGCAACGGCCCCGCCGCCCGAAACTGCCACGGCGGCGGCTATCGCCAGGTGATGGAAGTCGTTGGCCGCCGTGATGCTGACGTTCGGTCCCGTAACCTGCGCGTTCTGGCCGACATACGCCTTGGTATCGTCGTTGATCGCGTTGACCACCGCCGTCACGGCGACCGCTGCGCTGCCGCTGCCCGCAATGCCGGCAGCGAACCCGTTGATCTGGTCGTAGTTGGTGGCGTTGATGATCACGCCGGTCTGCAACACCTCGTCCGGCTCAAGCGTCAGCGTCTGGCCGAGCATGCTGCTTTCGCTGTCGCGGATGGACCGTGAATTGGAGCCGTTGCCGTCGTCGACGGTCGGCGCATCGCCCTTGCCGTCGTCGGCCGGCGAATGCACGCGGCCGCTGGCAGCCAGCGAATCGGCGTTCGGCGTTCCATTGATGTCGCCCGACTTGATGCCCGTCGTGCCTCCCGACTCCAGCGTGAACGTCGGGGTGAATTTGCCGGTGCCGGCCAGGATGGCCGACCCGCCATCCGCCTGGACATGGGCTCCCTGACCGATGAAGGCCTCGGTGTGCTTGTTGGTGACCGTGACCACGGCGCCGGCGGTGACTGCCGCGCTGCCGGACAGACCGATCACGCCGACAACGGCGTTCACTTCGGTGCGCTCGTCGGCCTGGACGGCGATCGAGCCGCCGGCGTGCACATCGCCGGCGCCGGCACTTGCCAGGGCGTCGGATGGATCGTCGCCGATGAAGGCGCGCGTGCTCACATTCAGGACGTTGACGGTAGCGTCGACGGTGACGGCGACGCTACCGCTGGCCGAGATGCCGGCGCCGATCACGGTGAGCGTCTCCTTCGAGACGGCCTTGACGTCGATGTTGCCGCCGGCCATCAGCTGGCCGACCGGCGCATGCACATTGGACTCGATGAAGGCGTCGGTGTGCTTGTCGATGACGCCCACCGCGGCGCCGGCACCGGCCGCCGCTTGGCCGGAGACTGCCAGGTTGCCCGCGACGGCAACCATCTTGGTCTGGTCGTCGGCATGCACGCTGACGTCGCCGCTGGCATGAATCACGGCGGATCGATCGATGAAGGCGCGCGTGTTCTCGTCGAGGATGTTGATGACCGCCGAACCCGCGAAACCGAAGCTGCCCGACGAGGCACCGCCGGCGGCACCGACCGCGACCTCCGTCTCGTGCGAGTGCGCGTTGATCGTGATGTCGTGCCCGCCCGCCTTCGTGGTGACCGTCGCACCGGCGCCGATATAGGCTTCGACCGTGTCGTTGTGGACCAGCGTGGTCACCGCGGCGCCGCCGCCAACGCTGCTTCCGAATCCGATCGCTCCCGCGACCAGCACGAGATCGAGATTGCCGCCGGCGTCGATGTTGACGCCGCCGGTATTGGTCACCTGGGCGCCGCCGTCGATGTAGGCGCGCGTATTGGTGTTGATGACCTCTACCGAGACCGAACCGGCCAGGCCGGAACCGCTGCCGCCGACGCCGGCATTGGCCGATATGGACAGCAGATCCTCGCTGGAGGTTGCGGTGATCGACGTCAGGCCGGTCGTGGTCACCTGGGCGCCGCTGCCGATGTAGGCGCGGGTGTCCTTGTCGATGATGGCGAGGTCGAGGCCCGCGCCGATGCCGGTACCGCTGACGCCGATGCCCACCGACCCGGCGGCCGACTTGACCACCGTCGTGTCGATGGCCGACACGGTCAGCGCGCTGTTGTGGCTGGCCCCCTGCCCGACCTGGGCATTGGCGTCGACCGAGGCATGCGTGGTCGTCTCGAAGATGTTGATGTCCACCGAGCCGGCTATGCCGGGGTCGCTGCTGCCGGCGCTGCCGCCGGCCGCTGCCGCCAGCGAGGTGAGCGGAATGCTCACGTCGCCGATCACATCGGTGATGTCGCTCGGCAACTCCACATTGAGCGGATTGATCGTGTGCTTGGCAGTGACGTTCACCGGCCCGGTGCCGTCCACCGTGGCCGCGCTGCCGGCCGTGTCGGGATCGCCGCTGCTGGCGGTCGTGTGGGAGCCGCCGGTGCCGGTCCCGATCACGTTGATCGCCGCCGCAGCACCGACTGCGGCGCCGCTGCCCGAGAAGCCGGCGGATGCCGCCAGCGCCTGCACCCTCAGTTCGTGCCGCGCCGTGATATCGATTGTACCCGCGCCGCCGTGCAGGTGCGAGCCGTCGGCGGTGAATGCCTTGGTCTCCGAATCCACCACGTTGATCGCGAACACGCCGGCAATGTTGGCGTCGCCGCCCTTGTTGCCGGCGGCCGACAGCGCGCGCGAGGAAACGTCATTGAAGTCGGGCGTGATCGCCTCGACCGTGATGCCGTTGCCCGTGACGTCGGCGCCGGTTCCGACCTTCGCCGTATTGCTGATCGACACGGCGTTCAGGGAGAAGGCGGCCGCGATCTGCACGGTGCTGCTCGTCAGGTCGACGGCGGTGCTGTCGCTGCGCGCCTTGGCGTCGACATTCGTCGAGGCCGAGACCTTGGCCAACCCCGTGGAATTGATCGTGGCGTTGTCGCCGATCATCGCCGTGTTGCTCACGGAGACGATGTTGACCACCACGCTGGCCGCGATGCCCACACCGCTGCTGCCGCCGCCCGACTGCGCATTCGACGAGCTATTGGCGTCGGCGCCACTGTTCTGCGACGTGTTGGTGGCTGGCGCGCTCTGTACGTTGGAGTTGTTGGCGGTCTGGTCGTCGGCCTTCTCGTTGGCCTTCTTGTCGTTCGAATCGCCGCCCTTCACGCTGGCATGGGCCTCCGGCGTGCTGGTCACGCTCGAGGTCGCCAGGACCTGGACGCTGCCCGCGGTGACGTCGCGCGCCAGAACGCCGGACGTCTCCCAGCCTTCCATGAGGACGATCGCCAGGTCGGCGCCGACCGCCGCCTTGTCACCCGCGGCCTCGGCCTTCGCGACCGTCTTGGTGTAGTCCGCCGTGTGCTTGGCTTCGACGCTGACCGCACCGCCGCCTGTCAGGCTTCCTGCGCCGGACCCGAAGTGGGCGCGCGACAGGTCGTCCTGCACCAGCACCAGCGCGACGGCCGGTGTCACGGAGACGCTGCCCGCGGAGCCCGCTTCCACCTCGGTCTCGACGGTCCGCGTGGCATCGGCCTTCATCGTCACGTCACCCAGACCGGCGCCGCTGAAGAACGAGCCGTCTTCCACTTCGGCGCGCGTATGGCTCTGCGGCAGGATGTTCAGCGCCACGGAAACGCCCACACCGACCTTGCCGGCCTCGGCATTCGACACCGCCTTGGCCGTGTCCTTTTCGGTGTTGGTCGCCTTGATGCTGATCTCGCCGCCGTTCACGGTCACATGGCCCGTGCCGGCCGCATCGATGGTGCCCACCGAGGCTTCGGTATTGTTGTGGACGATGTTGAGCGCAAGCGCGCCCGCCACGCTGACCTTGTCGCTCGCGGTGGCACCCGAATTCGCCTCGGCCTCGATCTCGTGCGTCACGTTGCCGGAGACGTCCCGCATCCCGGCCTCGACCGTGAAGCCGTTGGCGGCGGTCACGGTGGCCTGACCGGTCGATGCCTTGTTGGTGATGTGGACATCGTTGATCGCCACGGCCGCGGCGATGCCGACAGTGCCGGCGTCGGCGGTGGTGCCGTCCGCCTTGGTCTTCTTGGCGTCGGTATTGGCCGAACTGCGAAGCGACACCTTACCGCTGTTCGAGGTGATGGCGACGGCCGGAGTGCCGAGGAACAGCGCCTGCGACGAGGTCGTCAACATGTCGATCGCCACCGCGGCGGCGACCTGGACCTTGGAACTGCCGCCGTCCTTGTCGCCCGTCGACGCATCGCTCGTCTTGGTCTTGTCGGATCCGCCGCCGCCGTCGCTGCTGCCGCGCGAATTGCCGAGCGAAAGCTGGTCGTCAGCCTTCTTGTTGACGTCGCCCTCTCCAGCGCTGGCGTTCTGGTCCTTGTCCTTGGCGCCCTTGGCGCTGGCCTGCGCCAGGGTGTTGTTTTCCGCCGACTGGATCGCGTCCAGGCTGATGTCGCCGTCGGCGGTGACGGAGCGCGCGATCGAGGTTTCCACCACGTCGTGCACCACGGCGAGCGCCAGCGAGGCGCCGATCGCAGCGTTGCCCGAACCGGCGGCATCCGCCTTGGCGGTGGTCTCGGTGACCTTCGCCGTCTGCGTCGCCGTCATGGTCAACTTGCCGTCGAGCGACACGGTATCGCCGAGGAGGGCGCCGATAAGGGCCTTGGTCGTGATGTTGGCGATGGTGATCGCCACGCTGGGCGAGATGGCGATGCCGCCGGCGGAGCCGGCCTGGGAAATCGTCGTGATGGTGTCCGTGGCGGTCGCGCTGATCGTCAGGTTGTTGGCATTGAGCAGCACCGCGCCATCGGCGATGCCCGCCACGGTCGTGTCGTTGATGACGTTCAATGCGACGGCGGCGCCGACGCCGACATTGCCGCCACCTTCCTGCTGCCCGAGCGCCTTCGAGGTGTTGGTCACCGTGGCCTGGGCCGTCAGGCTGACATTGGCGCCGTTGACATCGGCCGTCCCCGCATCGACGAGGGCCTTGGTATCGAGCGTCGTGACATTGATCGACACCGCGCCAGCCACCCCGATGCCGGAGCCGCTGGCGCCGGCCGTCGCCTTCGCATCGAAGGAGCTGGTCGGCATCTCGGCCAGCAGGTTGACGTTGGTGGCATCGAGATCGGCGCTCCCGCCGATGGTGGCCACGGCGTCACTGTCGGTGACCTGGACGACGACGGCCACGCCCACCGCGGCGCCGCCGTTCGAGGTCTTCTTGCTGCCATCGGCCGTCGTTGCGACGGTATGCTTGTCGCTCGCCGTGACGGCGAGATCCTTGCTGTTGTTGACGGTGATGGATCCACCCGTAACCCTGGCCTCGGCGTCGCCCGTCAGCACCCCGACCGAGACCGCCGCCGCGAACGGGATCTTGCCGTCGCTGGTCTTGGCCGAATCGACGCTCTTGCCGTCAGCGCCCTTGTTCGGATTGGGATCGTTGAGCCGTTGCTCGGACTGATTGCTGCCGCCATTCGCCTCGGAGCCGCCCTGGGTCGCGTTGGCAACCGTGGTCGCGCTGCGGTCGCTGGTGGCCTTGAGGGTCACCTTGTCGCCGGCCGTGATCGACCCGCCCGATACCGTCGCCTGCGTATCGCCCCACAGGACCGAAACGCCCAGGGCCGCACCCGCACCGCCCGTGCCGTTGTTGTCGCTACCGCCCTGCTTGCCGTCGGCCGTCGAACTGACATTGACCTTGTTGTCGGCCACGAAGTCGGCCGTCCCATCGACGTCGATCGTGCCGCCGCTGATCGAGACCTTGGGGGCGCTGTTGATGATCGACACCGCCACGGCCGCGTCGGTGTTGGTGGAGCCACCCGAGCTCGTCGGAACGGTGGTGTTGACGACGGTCAGGTCGGAATGGGCCTTGACGGACAAGTTGCCGGTCAGGTCGATGGTGGCCGAATCCTTGATGCTGACTTCCGGATGGTTCAACACGGTCACGACGACCGCACGGACCGTGGCCGCTTGGCCGGTCGCGGTGATGTTCGTGAGGATCGAGCCCTCGATATCGGCGTCGTCGGCCGTTATCGAGGCCGTGCCCTGCACATTGACCTTGGCATCCGCCATGCTCAGAACGGCCGTGCCGGAAAGGCCGTTGCTGAAATAGGTGTCTCCGTCCTCGGTGAAGGCGACATTCGAGTGAGCCAGCAGGGTGACCTTGCCGCCGGTCGCCGTCAGGCTGGCGTCATCCAGCGTGACTTCGCTGCTGGCATTGGCCAGCAAGCCCTGGAAGAGGCCGCCCGTGCTGTCGGCAGTGGCCTTCAGAACGATGTTGCTGGCAGAGAGGCTCGATCCCTGGTCGATCACCACCTTGGAATCGGAATCGATCTCGAGGTCGCCACCGCCGATCGTGGCCTGCAGGCCGGTCGAATCGTTGACGATATCCGAGCTGCTGTGGATCTTGACCGAATGGCCGCTGGTGGCGACGCCGTCGCCTGTCAGGATGACCTGGTCATTACCGAGGCCGAACGGCAGCGAGAAGCCGAGGATAGAGCCCAGGTCGATGTCCTTGCCACCGGCAAAATCGATGTCGATGGCCGTCCCGCTGAATTGTCCATTGAGAACGGCTAGGCTCTGGAAATCGATCTTCAAGGTGTCGCCGACGAAGTCGATCAGGCTGATGGTCGAGTTGGACGCCCCCAAATCGTCGCGCGTGATGTTCACATCGAGATCGGTGGCGTTCGTGATCGCCTTCTGGGCGACAACGGTCGAGGTCCCATCGACGTACAGGGCCCAGCGAAGACCGCCGTTGTCTTCGGCCTTCAGATTGAAGGTCGTCGCCGTAAGGGCGCCGAGGTAGTCGGAAATTTGGGTGGTACTGGTGACGTCGCTGGGCGGGGGAACGTTCGACGGATCGCCATATGTCAGATCGGCCGAGAGCAGCAGGCGCGGCTCTACAGGCTCGAGCTTGAACCCCTGGGCATTCCTCTTCTTTCTTTTTGTCGGCGCGCTGCGCTGCGTGCCCTCCGACCGCTTCCCGCGCAGGAAGAGCTCGCGCAAGACCTTGACCCACAACGAATCCAGGTCAAACAACGCGGGCGTTGACGGCTTACGCTTGTAGTGATCGGATTTTCGCATAGCAGACCTCAAACGAAAGCCAGTGCGCGTGCGGCACCCGCAGCCGGCCGCCAACAGACAGGCACCCTACGGGCCGATGTCTGGTCGGCAGGAAGCCGGCAACGGCAGGTCAGAACTCACTCGAGAACTGACGTCGGAAAAATCCCGCTTCGTGGTGGGCGCGCGCAGCGCGTTCTGAATCGATTCCCTGATCGATTCGGGGATAGTGCTAGCATCACTATCATCTCCCCTCGTCCCCTCCGGTGTGAATACACCGGCGTCGAACAAGCGGCGCTGTCAGCAGGCACTTTCCCGCCAATCGTCGCCACAGGTCCCCCGCTTACAAGTAAGTCCGCAAAATACGGACACTGGTGGTATAAAATGATTCTGCGCTAGGCAGGCATCTATATTGGCCCCGAGGCGGCGGGTCACAGGTTTGTCACAACAGGGATCCGCCGGCTCGGCGCGTAGACATCGAGGAGCGCGTCGCGCAACTGCTTCTCCCTCGGCCAGTAGAATTCTGCGGCTGAGGCAAGACCGCGACGGGCTACATCTGGGCTGCAATCCGCGACGATCGACCGGGCCAGCCGCGCCGGCGGCCGATTGGCCTCAGACGTTCACTGTCGGTCGAACAGCCGATTCGTCACTTTTGTCGGAAGGCCTTGTTGAAGGACATCACCAGCGGACCGACGATGTAGTCGAACGCGGTTCGCGCTTCAGTCGGAATGATCACTGTGGCCGGCATGCCGGGATACAGCTTGACCTGGGGCATCTTCGCGAGTTCGGCCTCGTCCAGACGCACCAGCGCGATGAAGTAGGGCTGATTGGTCTTCTGGTCGACCAGACGGTCGGCGGAGACGTGGGTCACCTCGCCGGGAATCACCGGGACGATGCGCTGCTTGTAGGCCAGGAGGTGCACGTCGGCCTTCATTTCCGGGCGGATCTCGCTGATGTCCTCGACCGGCACCTGCGCCTCGATGGTGAGTCCCTCCTCGTCCGGCACGATGTCCATGATCCTTTCGCCGCGCTGGATCACCGCGCCCTTGGAGAAGACCGCGAGCCCGACCACCTTGCCGGAATAGGGGCTGCGGATATCGGCCCGGTTCAGGACCGCCTCGGCGTTCATGCGCTTGGGAATCACCTCCAGGAGCTTCGCCTGGGTGTCGCGCAGGTCCTTGGTGATCTCGGCCATGCGGTCGTTGTCGAGCTGGGCGATCTGCAGCTGCTGTTCGGCCTGGGCCTGCTTGAACTTGGCGATGCTGGCCTTGGCGTCGGAAATCTGGCCCTCCAGGCCGAAGGCCGCACGCTCGAGCTGCAGCAGGCGGGGCCGCGGCAGCAGGTTCTTCTCGACCAGCGGCGCGATGCTCTCGGCCTCCTTCTGCACGGACGCCAGCTGCTCGGTGAACGACTTGACCTGGCCTTCGGCGCCCTCGCCCTGCGATTCGATCTGGTTTATCCTCTCGCGGATCACGCTGCGCTGGCCCTCGAGGGCGTCGCGTCGCGCCTCGAACTGCTTGACCTGGCCGGCCCAGATGTCCTGCACGTAGGGGTCGTTCTGATGGGCGGCCAGCTCGCGCGGCATGAGCAGCGCGTTGTTGCCGCTGAGCTCGGCCAGCAGGCGCACCTCGCTCGCGCGCAGCACAACATACTGCTTGGTGTAGACTTCGTACTCCGCCCTTGCCTGGCTGTCGTCGAGCACGATCACGATGTCGCCCGCGCTCACGGTGCTGCCGTCCTTGACGCGCAGTTCCTTGACGATCCCGCCTTCGAGATGCTGCACGCTCTTGCGGTTGCCCTCGATCTTGACCAGGCCTTGCGCCACCACGGCGCTGTTGAGCGGCGCGGTCACCGCCCAGGTGCCGAAGCCGCCGAAGAAGATGGCGACGATGGCGAGACCGGCCAGGAAGTACCGCGCGGCGCCGTCGGAAGCCCGCGGCTCCTCGTCAAACTGGAAGGACGGCCGCTTGGCAGGCTTGCCGAGCGTGACCGACGGCATCTGGACGACGCGGAGAGTGGGAGCTTTGGTCATGCGCCGGACTTCGCTGGTACGTTGGCGGCCGGGCGGTTTTGAATGCCGGCACCGCGGGCGGCATCGGTGAGCTTGGCCATGACCTCGACCCGGGAGCCGAACAACTGGACCATGCCGTCGTGCAGGACGAGGATCTTGTCGGCCGCGCCGATGGTGCTTGGCCGATGCGAGATCAGCACCACCGTGACGCCGCGCTGCTTGAGCAGGGCGATGCAGTTAGCCAGGCCGAGATCGCCATCCTGGTCCAGGTTGGAGCTGGGCTCGTCGAGCACCACCAGCCGCGGATCGCCGAACATCGCCCGGGCCAGCGCCAGCCTCTGGCGATAGCCGCCCGAAAGCACCGCGCCGCCCTCGCCCACCGGCGTGTCGTAGCCTTGCGGCAGCCGCAGCACGAGATCATGCACGCCCGCGTCCTTGGCGGCGCGCAGCACCTCCTCGTCCGCCTCTGGCTGAAACCGGCTGATGTTGGCCGATACGGTGTCGGCGAACAGCTCTATGTCCTGAGGCAGGTAGCCGACATGCTCGCCGAGCGAACTGTTGACCCACTGGCTGACGTCGGCCCCGTCGAGACGGACGGCGCCGGCCGTCGGCTTCAATACGCCCACGAGATGGCGCGCCAAGGTCGACTTGCCGGCGCCGGACGCGCCTATGACGCCCAGCACATCCCCGGGCTCGAGGGCAAAGGTCACGCCCCGCAGCAAAGGCTTGGGGTTGCCGGGCACAGCGTAGGTGAGCCCCTCGACCGACACCCTGCCCTCCGGCCTCGACAATTCGAGCTTGGGCCCCGACGCAGGGATTTTGGCGAACAGCTGGCGCAGGCGCTGGAACGCACTGCGCGCGGACACCATGCCCCGCCAGGATCCCACGACCTGCTCGACCGGCTGAAGGGCGCGACCAAGCAGTATGCTGGCGGCAAACATCGAGCCCGGTGTCGTCTGGCGCTCGATGACGAGATAGGCGCCCAGACCCAGGATGAGCGACTGCATCGACAAGCGCAGGAAACGGATGATGGCCTGCACGTTGGCGGCCCGGTCGCTGGCCGCGACCTGACGCTGGAGCATGCGGTCGCGGTCCTTGCTCCAGCGGCGCGCGACCCCGTCGGTCATCGCCATGGCGCGGATGACCTCTGTGTTGCGCATGCTCATTTCGGTGAAGCTGTAGTTGCGCGTCGACGCGGCATTGGCCTCGTTGAGCGGCGGCTTGACCAGCCATTCATTGACGAAGGCCAGAACGACCAGGATGACGGCGCCGACCAGCGCAAATGCCCCGAGGAGCGGGTGCAGCAGGAAGATCACGAAGATGTAAATGGGCGCCCACGGCATGTCGAAGACGCCGTGGATGCCGGTGCCGGTGATGAACCCGCGGAAGGTGTCGAAGTCGCGGAGGATCTGGCTGCGCGCCCCGCCGCTGGCCGCCCCGCCGCCGTCGATCATCACCGTCAGGATGCGCGGCGAGATGCGCTGGTCGAGCCGGATGCTTGCCCGGGTCAGGACGCGCGCCCGCACGATGTCGAGGCCGACCAGCGCCAGGTAGGCGAACAACAGCGCCGCAGTCAGCATGACCAGGGTGAGCTCGCTGGCGCTCGGCACCACCCGGTCGTAGACCTGCAGCATATAGAGCGGGCCCGCCAGATAGAGCAGGTTGATCGCCAGGCTGAAGGCGGCCGCTGCCGCGAAGTACTTGCGGCAGCTCCGCACCAGGCGGGTGAATTCGTCCGATCTCGTGAACATCGCTTCAACTAGTGCGCCGGGCCACTCGCGTAGCGTGGGGCTGGCGCGTCACTTCTCCGTCGGCTCTGGTTTCGCCGACATCAGGTTGATGTCCAGCGTGGCCCGGCTGCCTGCCATGGCCATTCTCCTCGTTGTGCCCCTGTTAGAGGTACAGGGGGGTAGGTAAAGGGGAACGGCGGCCCGAGGGGCCGC
>JAEWIV010000382.1 GCA_023386865.1 Pseudomonadota bacterium | reverse complement strand
GCCTGGTGCCGATCGGCACCAGGCGCTTCACCCAGCTCAGATCGGGAACGACAGGATAGAAGGGGTCGAGCACGTCAGGCGCCCCCCAGCACGGCCCTGCCGATCACCGGCGTCGACGGCTGGGCCAGGTCGCGCGGCTGCAGCGGCTGGGCGAGATGGGCGGTGCGGCCGGCCTCGACGGCGAGGGCGAAGGCGCGCGCCATCGCCGCCGGATCGCCGGCCTCGGCGACCGCCGTGTTGAGCAGCACGGCGTCATAGCCAAGCTCCATTGCAGCGGCGGCGTGGCTGGGCACCCCCAGCCCGGCATCGACGACGAGCGGGATATCGGGGAAGTGCGCGCGCAGCGATTTCAGCCCGTAGACATTGTTCAGCCCGCGCGCCGAACCGATCGGCGCGCCCCACGGCATCAGCACGCGACAGCCGGCCTCGACCAGGCGGTCGGCAACGACGAGATCCTCGGTGGTATAGGGAAACACCTCGAAGCCGTCCTGGGCGAGGATGCGCGCCGCCTCGACCAGGCCGAACACGTCGGGCTGCAGGGTATCGGCATCGCCGATCACTTCCAGCTTGATCCACGGCGTGTCGAACAGCTCGCGCGCCATGTGGGCCGTCGTCACGGCCTCCTTCACCGAGTGGCAGCCCGCGGTGTTGGGCAGCACGCGCAAGCCCAGCGACTGGATGAACTGCCAGAAGCTCTGGCCGGCGCGCCCCGTGCCGCCCTCGCGGCGCAGCGAGACGGTGACGACGTCGGCGCCCGAGGCCTTGATGGCGCGCTCGAGAACGGCCGGCGACGGATAGCGCGCGGTGCCGAGCAGCAGGCGCGAGGAGAGATCTACGCCATAGAACATGGTCAGCCTCCCTGCATCGGCGCCACGACCTCGATGCGGTCGCCGTCGGCGAGTTGTGTCGAAGGACGCGCCGCGGCGGCGACGAAGCGGCCGTTCACCGCCGTCGCGATCTTGCGGCCGCCAAAGCCCAGGGAGTCGAGGGCCGCGGCCAGGGTCGCCGCGTCGACGTCATGCGCGTCGTCGTTGAGGAAGATCCGCATGGATGGTCTCCGGTTGAAGCATCGACAGGGTGGTCTCCGCCACGCGCCGCGCGAGCGCGGGCGCCAGCAGGAAACCGTGACGGAACAGGCCGTTGGCGTGCAGCACATGGCCGCTTCGCCTGAGGTCGGGCAGGTTGTCGGCGAAGGCCGGACGCAGATCGGCGCCCAGCTCGACGATCTCGGCCTCGCCGAACGCCGGGTGCAGGGAGTAGGCCGCGTTCAAAAGCTCGACGGCCGAGCGCACGCTGACCGGGCCGCGGCGCTCGCTTTCGATCATGGTGGCGCCGATCATGAACAGGCCGTTGCCGCGCGGCACGATGTAGAGCGGAAGGCGCGGATGCAGCAGGCGAACCGGCCGCTGCAGCGACACGTCGGGCGAGCGCACCACCACCATCTCGCCGCGCACGCCGCGCAGGTCCGGCAAGACATCGCGGGCAGCGAAGCCGCGGCAGTCGACGACGATGTCGGCACGAGCGTCCCGCGGCGCCAGCTCGACGCCGAAACGGATCGCGATGCCGCGGTCGTGGAGGCGCTGCGCCAGCGCCGCCAAAGCCCGCCGCGGATCGAGATGGGCTTCGTCGGCGAAAAACAGCGCGCGCCGGAAGCGACCGCCGAGGTCAGGCTCGAGTTCGGCGATGCGGTCGGCGTCCAGCCATTCGAAGCGCTCGGTGCGCTGGGCAAAGCGCATGAGATCGGCCAGATCGCGCGCCTGGGCGACCACCAGGCTGCCCTGGCGTACCGTCTCGGGGAAATGCTCGGCCCACCAGGCGATCGACGGCGCGCCCCACTCGGCAACCTCGGGCTCGGTGGTGGCTCGCTCGCACCACGGCGCCAGCATGCCGCCCGCCATCCATGAGCAACTGCCCTCACCCAGCGTGTGGCCGCGCTCGACCACCTCGACAGCGAGGCCGCGCTCGGCCAGTTCGAGCGCGCAGGTCAGGCCGGCAACGCCGGCGCCGATGACGATGATGGTTGGCTTGGCCAATGGCTAACTCCCGTTCCTTCGCCGGCATGACCCGGATCAGGTTCAAAGGGTTCAGCCCCACTGGCTGTCTCAGCCCGGCTCCCTGATGGAAACCGGACACCCCTCGGACGTCCTAGAAAGACCGCCGAAGACGGCGCCTGTCAAGCGCTGGCGTCGTTGCCAATCCTGCATGGCAGGCATTGGATATTACGCAGTTGCCGTCGGAGACGATGATCGTCGCGAAACAGTACGCGTCAGATCGGAATTCTCACCGTCACGCGCAGCCCGCCCAGCGCCGACGGCGCCAGCGCCACGTCCCCGCCATGGCTGCGCGCCACGTCGCGGGCGATGGTGAGGCCGAGACCGACGCCGCCGGTGTCGACGTTGCGCGACGGGTCGAGCCGGAAGAACGGCCGGAACACGTCCTCGTACTTGTCGGGCGGGATGCCGGGGCCGTTGTCGTCGATGGTGATCTCGACCGAGGTGCGGCCGCGCACTGCCTGCAGCCGGACCATGGTGCCGTAGCGCAACGCGTTGGATACGAGATTGGTCAGGCAGCGTTTCATGGCGAGGGGTCGCAGCTCGACGTTCATGTCGCCCTGCCAGGTGACCTCGACGTTGGCGTTGTCGCGCCGCGCTCCCGCCGCCACGTCCTCGAGGATCTCGGAGAGATCGGTGGGGATCGGGTCCTCGTCGCCCTCGCCGCGGGCGAAGGCGAGGTAGCCCTCGATCATGCGTTCCATGTCGGAAACGTCGTCCGACAGCTCCTTGGTCTCGGGCGAATCGGGCAGGAGCGCCAGCGAGAGCTTCATGCGGGTGAGCGGCGTGCGCAGGTCGTGGCTGACGCCGGCCAGCATCTCGGTGCGCTGCTGGATCGAGCGACGCAAGCGGATCCGCATGGTGTGGAAGGCGGTGGCGGCGTTGCGCACCTCGCGCGTGCCGCCGGAGAAGGCGAAATCCGGCACGTCGCGCCCCTTGCCCAGCGCGTCGGCGGCGACGCCGAGATGGGCGATCGGCACGAGCTCGCGATGCATGAACCAGATGGCGAGGCCGAACAGCACCAGGGCGAGGCCGAGCTGGGCGATGACGTAGGCGAAGCTCGAGCCGAAGGTGAGCCGCACATGCGGCACCAGCACGTCCATGACCTCGCCGTCGTTGAGCTGGATCTCGATCAACATCTGGCCGCCGCCGATGTTGTTGTCGATGTAGTAGGGCCGCTTGAGGTCGACCTCGAGCGCGCCCTGGACCTCGCGGGCGGCAATGTCGAAGTATTCGGGCTCCTTGAACGGCTGCACGATGCCCCGGCGGAAGCTGACATAGAGCAGCAGGTCCTGGGCCGAGCGGCGGATGATCCAGGCGCGGTGCGCGTCGTCGGGGAACTCGGCGTGCAGCGCGATCAGCATGCGCAGGTCGCGCACCAGCAGGATGGCGAGCCGGTTGGTCACGTTGTCGCCGCGCTGGCTGTAGAACCACCAGGCCGACAGCGCCTGCAGCAGCAGCATCGGCACGACGATGATGATCAGCGCCCTGGCGAACAGGGTCTGCGGCGAATGCCGGTCGGCAAACCGGGCGATGCGTTCGAAGAGATCGCGGGCGGCAGCTGCTATCATGCGTCTACCGACAGGCTCATGCGTCGACCAACCGGTAGCCCTGGCCTCGTACCGTGCGCAGATAGCGCGGGAAGGACGGGTCGGGCTCGATCTTGCGCCGCAGGCGCGTGACCTGCACGTCGATGGCCCGCTCGTTGACCGCGGCGCCTATGCTCCTGCACAGCGTCTCACGGCTCAGCACCTCGCCCAGGCGCGCCGTCAGCACGCGCAGGAGCGCGGTCTCGGCGTCGGTGAGCGACACGCGCTTGCCCTTGCTCGCGAGCTCCCCGAGCTCCTGGTCGAATTCGAAAGGACCGAACGAGACGACGCGTTGCGGCTCGCCCGACGGGCCGACCGGCGTGCGGTTGCGCTTCAGCACGTTCTGGATGCGCAGCAGGAGCTCGCGCGGCTCGAACGGCTTGCCGAGATAGTCGTCGACGCCGGTCTCCAGCCCGGCGATGCGGTCCTTGGTGTCGCCCATCGCCGTCAGCATCAGGATCGGCACGTCGTCGGATCGCCTGATCTCGCTGGCGAAGTCCAGCCCGGTCTGGCCCGGCATCATGACGTCGAGCACGATCAGGTCGAAGTCGAGCATGCCCAGGCGCTCGCGCGCCTCGGCGGCATGGCTGGCGACAGTGACGCGAAAGCCGTTGCGCGACAGGAAGTTGCGCAGGAGCTCGCGCAAGCGGGTGTCGTCGTCGACCACCAGGATGTGCGGCTTGTCAGCCGAGGCATCCATGAGGCTCACCGCGGTCCGCGCACCCGCTTGTCGACGACGGCGCGTTCGGCGGGATCGAGCAGGCCCAGCAGCACCTTGCGGAAACCCTCGACCGAGTCGGCGCCGGTCTCGCGATAGGCCCGGGCGAAGCGCTGGCCCTGGCGGTCGGTCAGCTCGCGCTCGAGCCTTACGCCCTTCTCGGTGAGCCAGAGCAGGCGTTCGCGGCGATCGCGCGCGCCGCTCTTCTGCTCGACGTAGCCCTGCTCCAGCAGGTCCTTCAGCACGCGCGAGATGGACTGCTTTGTGACCTTCAGGATCGACAGGAGATGGCCGACGGTATGGCCGGGATGGCGGCCGATGAAATACAGCGCGCGATGATGCGCCCGGCCGAGCTGGTAGCGCTTGAGCTGCTGGTCGGATTCGAACGTGAAGTCGCGATAAGCGTAGAACATGAGCTCTATGCCCTGGCGCAGCTCTTCGTCGCGCAGGAACAGCGGATTAGCGGGAGGTTTCGATTCCACCATGTGATCTACTTGTCGTCGGTCTGCGCCGATTCTCGCATCGGTCGACTATAGCACTCCGGGAGCGGATGTTCGCGGCACTGGCTCCCCGTTCCGACACAATCTTGCCGTTCTCTACAGTCCGCGATGTGCCTCGGCATCGCGCAGCGCCTGGTCCTCGATCTGGATGGTCGTGTGCGTCAGGTTGAATTTCGCCTTCATGGCTTCGTTGATCTGCAGCAGCGTCTCGCGCGCACGGCCGAGGTCGGCGACGACGACGTGACAGCTCATCGAATCGAGACCCGAGGTGATCGTCCAGACATGCAGGTCATGGACCGAAACCACGCCGGGAATCTCCTTGATGGCGCTCTCCAGCAGCACGAGGTCGATCTCGGGCGGCGTGCCCTCCATCAGGATATGGATCGCCTGGCTCATCAGCGACCACGTGCGCGGCACGATGAAGAGGCCGATGCCGGCTCCGATGATCGGATCGGCCAGCCGCCAGCCGGTGAACATCACGACCAAGGCGGCGATGATGACGCCGATCGACCCGAGCATGTCGCTCATGACCTCGAAATAGGCGCCCCTCACGTTCAGGCTTTCGCTCGACCCGGCAGCCAGCAGCTTCATGCTGCCGAGGTTCACGGCAAGCCCGACGGCGGCCACCGCCAGCATCGGCCCGGCCAAAATCGGCGGCGGATTGAGGAAACGATCGACGGCCTCGTAGAGAATGAAGACGGTGAGCAGCAACAGGACCACGGCATTGAGCAGCGCGGAGAGGATCTCCAGGCGGACGTAGCCGTAGGTCTTCTGCGGCGTCGCCTGACGCTCGGCGAAGCGGATGGCCATCAGCGCGAGCGCGAGGCCGCCGGCGTCGGTCAGCATGTGCGCGGCGTCGGCAAGCAGCGCTAGGCTGCCGGTGATCAGGCCGCCCACCGCCTCGACCACCATGAAGCCGGTGGTCAGTGCCAGGGCGCCCATGAGCTTGCCCTTGTGCCTGCCGCCGGCGGTGCCGCCGCCATGTGTATGTCCGGCGTGCGAATGACCCATGAACAGAGTCTACATCGCTCCACCCAAACCCTTTCAGAGATATTGACAAGGTCAGCTATGCTGACCTATATGAACATAAGATTGCATTTCGGAGTCTCCAAACGACCGATTAGGAAAATCCAGAAGCGAGGAATTGCAATGTCCTTAGGCATGGATGACCGCGACGGTTTCATCTGGCTCGATGGCAAGCTCGTGCCATGGCGCGACAGCCGCCTGCATGTCCTGAGCCATGCCCTGCACTACGGCTCCGCCGTCTTCGAGGGCGAACGCATCTACGAGGGCCGGATCTTCCGGCTGGCCGCCCACAGCCAGCGCCTGATCAACTCAGCGCGCCTGCTCGACTACGAAGTCCCCTGGACGCGCCAGCAGATCGAGGAAGCGACGCGCGCCGTCGTGAGGGCCAACGGCCTGCAATCGGGCTATGTGCGGCCCATCGCCTGGCGCGGCTCGGAGGTGATGGGCGTCTCGGCGATCGGCACCACCGTGCATCTCGCCATCGCGCCATGGGCGCTGGAGGGGCGGCTGTCGGTGCAGGCGCGCGAGGCCGGCATCAATGTCACCATGGCGAGGTACCGCCGCCCGCCGGCCGACTTCGCCCCCGGTCACGCCAAGGTGGCGGGACTCTACCTGATCTGCGGCATCGAGAAGGACAAGGCGCTGAAGGCGGGCTTCGACGACGCGCTGATGCTCGACTGGAAGGGCGATCTCGCCGAATCGACGGGCGCCAACATCTTCCTGGTGATCGACGGCACCCTGGTCACGCCGACGCCGGAGAATTTCCTGGACGGCATCACGCGTCGCTCCGTCATGGCCCTGGCGAGGAAGCGCGGCTGGCCCGTCGAGGAGCGCACCGTCAAACCGCAGGAACTCACCCGCGCAAGCGAGGTGTTCCTGTGCGGCACGGCGGCCGAGATCGTGCCCGTCGGTTCGCTCGACGGACATCGCTATCAGGAGGGCCCCGTCGCACGCACCCTGATGGCGGATTTCCAGAAGCTGGTGCGCGCCCCCGACTGTGAAGGCTTCGGCGAATCGACGCATCTCGCGCCGCCGGTCGACCGGGCAGCCTGAGTTCCTGTGCTAGACTTGGCCCCAACATCCGAGAGAAAAATGTCCAAGACCCAGCCGCTTCAGTTCGTTCACCATCCCCATCCGTCGCCGGTGCCCGCCGACAAACGCGCCGAGCTGCTGAAGAGCCCGGGCTTCGGCCGCGTCTTCTCCGACCACATGGTGACCATCCGCTATCACGAGTCGAAGGGCTGGTACGACGCGAAGATCGAGCCGCGCGCGCCGATCCAGCTCGATCCCGCCTCGGCCGTCCTGCACTACGCGCAGGAGATCTTCGAGGGGCTCAAGGCCTATCGCACGGCGGATGGCGGAGCGACCATGTTCCGCCCGGAAGAGAATGCGCGGCGGTTCCAGCAGTCGGCCGAGCGCCTGGCCATGCCGAAGCTGCCGGAGGAGCTTTTCATCGAAGCCTGCGACAAGCTCACCAGCATCGACCGAGCCTGGATTCCGGAAGGCGACGGCAGCCTCTATCTGCGGCCCTTCATGTTCGCCAACGAAGTCTTCCTCGGCGTGAAGCCTTCCTCCGACTACCTGTTCATGGTGATCGCCTCGTCGGTCGGCGCCTATTTCAAGACCGACGCGCCTGCCGTGTCGCTATGGGTGTCGCAGGAATACACGCGCGCCGCACCCGGCGGCACCGGCGCCGCCAAGTGCGGCGGCAACTATGCGTCGAGCCTGGTGGCGCAAGCCGAAGCGACCCGCCACGGCTGCGACCAGGTCGTGTTCCTCGATGCCGTCGAGCAGAAGTGGGTCGAGGAGCTGGGCGGCATGAACATCTTCTTCGTGTTCGACGACGGCTCGATGGTGACGCCGCCACTCGGCGGCACGATCCTTCCCGGCATCACGCGGTCCTCGCTGCTGACGCTCGCCAAGGACAAGGGCATCAAGGTGCGCGAGGACCGCTACTCGATGGACCAGTGGCGGACCGACGCCAAGAGCGGCAGGCTGCGCGAGGCTTTCGCCTGCGGCACCGCCGCCGTGGTGACGCCGATCGGCACCGTCCGCAGCAAGGATGGCGAGTTCAAGATCGGCAATGGCGGCCCCGGCACCCAGACCGAGGATCTCAAGACGGCGCTGGTCGCCATCCAGCGGGGCAAGGCGGCCGATAAGTACGGCTGGGTTCACAAGGTGTTTTAGAGCGACGCCAGATCGGCCATCAAAACAGCTTCCCGCCGTTCGGGACCTTGCTGTCGGGCGCGATCAGCACGACGCTGCCGTCCTCGGCGGGAAAGCCGAGTGTCAGCACCTGCGACATGAACTTGCCGATCTGGCGCGGCGGGAAATTGACGACGGCCGCGACCTGGCGGCCGATCAGCTGTTCGGCCTGATAGTGAACGGTGATCTGCGCCGAGGATTTGCGCTGGCCGATGTCGGGCCCGAAGTCGATCAGCAGGCGATAGGCCGGCTTGCGCGCGCCCTCGAGCGGCGCCGCCTCGATGATGGTGCCGACGCGAATGTCGACCCGGGTGAAATCGTCGTAAGTGATCGTGCTCATGCCAATAAAATAGCCCTCCCCTGTCCGACAGGGGAGGGCTTGGCTCGGGCTCACCCGAACGGTTCGATTACTTCTTGGCGATCGCCGCCTTGACCTCTTCCGTCAGCTCGCCGATGCGCGCGCTCAGCGCCTCGAACGCCTCGGCCTGGCTCTTGCCGACGAGATCGGTGATCTCCTTGGCATTGGCGAGGGCCGTGTCGTAGCTCTTCTTGGCGAAGTCGATCTGCTTGATGACCTTCTCCTCCACAGTGGCAGCCGCGAGCACTTCGCTGCCGTGCTTGGAGAAGTCTTCCATCGCCGCGCGGACCATGTCGCCCTGGCGCTGGGCGATCGCCTTGGCGGTCTCGACCGCGGCGGTGTTGGCCGAGGTCAGCGCCGCGAAGTTCTTGCGCGCGGTCTCGACGACGCTCTCGACATTGACGGTCGGCAGCTTGAACTCGCCGGCGATCTTGGTGAAGTCGAAGTCGGTGAAGGGGTTCTTGAAGGCGCCGTTGGCGTACATTGGGATCTCCTGTGAGCGAACAAAGGGCTGGAACTCGGGGCGCCGCAATGCTGCGGTGCACAACACGACCTAATCTATGCTTGCGCCGCAGCAAGTCAAGCCCACTTTTTGTGCGCTGCACAATTTTCTCAGGAGGCAGGCGAATTCGCCTCGCTCGCAGGGCGCCGAGGCCTGGTAAATTCCGTATATCTTTCAAAGAATTGAGCCCAGCGTTCCGCCCTTTTCAGACGGCTGTCCAACGCCGCCATCGTCTTTGAAAGGTCCGCCGTTTCGTCGCTGTCATAGACCTGCGACACGGCATAGTGAATGGCCAGCAGCCCGTTCTGCCGCAGCGCACCCGTCAAGCCGTCGCTCGTGAGCCCGGCAGCCTCCAGCATGGCGGCCATCGAGCGCCGGAGGGCGGGGCCCAGCGCCAAGGCGAGCAGCGGATCGCCCATGGCGGCCCGGCGGACCGCGGCGGCGGCCCCACGATACGGCCGCAGGGCGTCGTAGCGGCGCATCATGGCATCGAACAGCCGGTCGCGCGCCGTCTCCTCCGGGTCGCCGCGCGTCGGCGTGCCGGCGAGGACCTCGGCATCGATCTTGGCCATGAAGGCAGCCACCAGCGGCACCTTGCCCGGATAGACCTTGTACAGCTCGGCGAGGCTCAAGCCCGCGGCTTCGGCGACGTTGCGCAACGCCAGGTCGGCGAAACCCTTCTCGGTGATCAGCCGGATGAAGGCGTCGAGTGCGGCTTCATCGGCCGGCTTCATCCCGCGAGTTCCTTCGATCGCCGCGACGCGGCCGCCAGCGCCTTGTCGAACACCGGCTGGATGCCATCGGCCGCCATCAGGACTTTCAACGCCTCGGCCGTGGTGCCGCCCGGGCTCGTGACGTTGACGCGCAGCTGCGATGCCGGTTCGCTCGAGCGCTTCAGGAGCTCGCCACTGCCGGCCACCGTGGCGCGGGCAAGCTGCATGGCCATGTCGGGCGTCAAGCCCAGCCTGGCGCCGGCCGCCGCCATGGCCTCGACCAGCAGGAAGACGTAGGCCGGCCCGCTGCCCGACAGCGCCGTCACCGGATCCATCAGGGCCTCGTCGTCGACCCACACGACCTCGCCCACGGCTTCCAGCAGCTCATGGCAACGCTTCTTCTCGGCTTCCGACACGCCGCCTGCGGCCGTCGCCACGGTGATGCCCTGGCGCACCGCGGCCGGCGTATTGGGCATGGAACGCACGATCTTGGCGGTCGAGCCGAGATGGCCGGCGAAATACTTCAATGTCTTGCCGGCGGCGATCGACAGGAACACCGCACCCTCGTCGGCGAAGCGTTTCAGGTCGGGCAGGACGCCATCCATCGATTGCGGCTTGACCGCCAGCACGACGATCTCCGGCGTCTTGCCGACGTCGGAGGTGGAGGCGACGGAGCGCAAGCCTTCGAGGCGGGGCCGCAGTGCATCGACGGGCTCGGCGACGACGACTTCGGCAGGCCTGAGCCCGCGCGCCAGCCAGCCTTCCAGCATGGCGCCACCCATCTTGCCGCAACCGACGAGGAGAAGATCGCCCATGGCCTACCTGCCTTTGAATCGCGCCGCGCGCTTTTCGCGGAAGGCGGCGGCGCCTTCCTTGCGATCTTCGCTGGTGGCGATGCGCTCGAGCTTGTAGCGCTCGGGCACGAAGTGCTCGGCCGGGCCGCGCGGCAGGGTCTGGTTGGCGAAGTCGCGCAGGGTACGGATCACCAGCGGCGCGGAATCGGCGATGATCCTGGCCATGCGCTGCCCTTCCTTGCGCTCCTCGCCCAAGGGCACGACCTTGTTGACGAAGCCGACGTCGTAGGCGCGCTTGACCGAGATCTCTTCCCCCAGGAGGAGGAGTTCCATGGCGACCTTATGCGGCATGCGCGACACGATGCCGGGCATCAGGCCGCCGAACACGCCGACCTTGGCCTCGGGATACATGAACCTGGTGG
>JAEWIV010000093.1 GCA_023386865.1 Pseudomonadota bacterium | reverse complement strand
TCATTCCGCTTTAACGCATCAGCGTCGCCCGTCGAGCCAGCCCATGTCCTTGTGCTGGCGCGCCTCGAAGGCGGCGATATCGGCCTCGTAGCCCAAGGTCAGGCTCACCTCGTCGACGCCCTTCAGCTGGCAGTCCTTGCGGAACGAATCGATCTCGAAGCGGTCCGTCTTGCCGTCGGGTCCCGTCACCGTCTGGTTGGCGAGGTCGATGGCGATCGTGGCGCCCGGGCGGGCATGCAGCTGCGCTCGCAGGGCCGCGACCCGCGCCGCGTCGAGGCGGATCGGCAACGCGCCGTTCTGGAAGCAGTTGTTGAAGAAGATGTCGCCGAAGCTGGGCGCGATGAACGCCTTCAGCCCGTTGTCGACCATCACCGTCACGGCGGTCTCGCGCGAGGAGCCGCAGGCGAAGTTGCGCTCGGCGACGACGATGCGCGCCCCGTCGTAGCCCGGCCGGTTCGTGATGAACTCGGGTCGCGGCTTACCCTCGGAGTCGTAGCGCAGGTCGTTGAAGAGATGTTTGGCCTGATCGGGTCGCGGCCGGCCGAGGAAGCGTGCCGGGATGATCTGGTCGGTGTCGACGTTGGGATGATCGACCGGGATCGCGGGTGCCTCCAGCGTGGTGAAGGGTTCCATCTTTCGATCTCCTAGCCGAGCAGGCGGCGGACGTCGGTGAAGCGACCGGAGACCGCGGCGGCCGCGGCCATCGCCGGACTGACGAGATGGGTGCGCACGCCGGGGCCCTGACGGCCGACGAAGTTGCGGTTGGAGGTCGAGGCGATGCGCTGACCCGGCTTGCCGGTGTCGCCGTTCATGCCGACGCACATCGAGCAGCCGGGCTGCTCGCGCCATTCGAAGCCGGCGTCGCGGAACACCTTGTCGAGGCCCTCGGCCTCGGCCTGCTTCTTCACCAGCCCGGAGCCCGCCACCACCCAGGTCGGGATCACGGCCTTGCGGCCTTGCGCGACCCTGGCGGCGGAGCGCAGGTCCTCGATGCGGCTGTTGGTGCACGAGCCGATGAAGACGCGGTCGACCGCCACCTGCTCGAGCGGCGTGCCGGGCCGCAGCCCCATGTAGTCCAGAGCGCGCGCCATGCTGTCCTTCTTGGCCGCGTCCGGCGCCGTCGACGGCTCGGGGATGCGCGCCGTGATCGGCAGCGCATCCTCGGGGCTGGTGCCCCAGGTCACCATCGGGACGATGGCGGCGGCGTCGAGGCTGACGTCGCGATCGAACGCCGCGCCGTCGTCGCTCGGCACGCTGCACCACAAGGCGACGGCCTTGTCCCAGTCGGCGCCCTTGGGCGCGAAAGGACGGCCTTCCAGGTAGCCGATGGTGGTGTCGTCGGGCGCCACCATGCCCGCCTTGCCGCCGGCCTCGATCGACATGTTGCAGACCGTCAGCCGGCCCTCGATCGACAGGCCGCGGATCGCGCTGCCGGCATATTCGATGACATGGCCGACGGCGCCGGCCGCTCCGATGCGGGCGATGATCGCCAGGATCACGTCCTTGGCGGTGACGCCCTCGCCGAGCGTGCCGTCGACGCTGACGCGCATCGCCTTGGGCTTGCGCTGCCACAGGCATTGCGTCGCCATGACATGCGCCACCTCCGACGTGCCGATGCCGAAGGCGAGCGCGCCCAGCGCGCCATGCGTGGACGTATGGGAATCGCCGCATACCAAGGTGAGGCCCGGCTGGGTGATGCCCTGCTCCGGCCCGACGACATGGGCGATGCCTTGCCGCTCGTCGCCGACATCGAACAGCGTGACGCCGCTTTGCGCGGTATTCTCGGTGATCTCCTCGACCAGGCGGCGATGCTGCGGATCGGGGATGTCGGCCTTGCGGCTGCTGTTGCTCAGCACGTAGTGGTCGGGCGAGGCGAAGCCGCGGTCGGGCCGCCGGAGCTTCAGCTTGCGCCGGCGCAGCTGGGCATAGCCGCCGGCCGAGCCGTCATGCATCAGATGGCGGTCGATGTAGAGCAAGGTGTAGCCGTCGTCGCGATCGACGACGATGTGCCGTCGCCAGATCTTCTCGAACATGGTTTGCGGCGGCGATGCCATTGGTAACTCCCTACTCGGCGGCGGCTTTGATCGGGTCGCGGAAGGCGGTGCGGCGCTCGTCCCATTCGGCGGCGCCGAAGCGGGCGAAGGTTTTCGCCGGCGATCCGGTGACCGGCGGGAACTTGCCCTCCTTCAGGTCGCCCAGCAGGCGGTCGCAGGCCTGGATGATGCCGCCCAGCAGCAGGCCGGGCACGATGGCGATGGCGTAGCCCATGCGCTCGGCCGTCTCGAGGTCGATCTCGGGCGTCTTGCCGCCGCGCACCACGTTCAGCAGGCACGGGCCCTTGACGCGCTTGGGCACCGACTCGATCTCGGCCATGGTCTGCGGCGCCTCGACGAAGGCCACGTCGGCGCCGTTGGCCAGCGCCGCGTTGGCGCGCTCGACCGCCTCGTCGAGACTGACGACGGCACGCGAATCGGTGCGCGCAATGACGCAGAAGTCCTTGGAACGCCGGGCCGCCGCGGCGGCGCGGATCTTGGCGATGTAGTCCTCGCGGCTCACCAGCTCCTTGTTGTCGAGATGGCCACACTTCTTGGGGAACACCTGGTCCTCGATGTGGATGGCGGCGACGCCGGCGCGCTCGAACTCCTGCACCGTGCGGAAGACGTTGAGCTCGT
>JAEWIV010000082.1 GCA_023386865.1 Pseudomonadota bacterium | reverse complement strand
ACCTCGCCCCGCGCGCGGCGTCGCGCGAGCCGCGAATCGGCGCCCTGGCGGCCGATCCGGCGCAGGCAGACATGGGCGCCCTCATCGCCGAGCGGTTTCCGCCCGAATTGCTCGATCTCCTGGAGCGCGGCGATCCCGCGCTGAACGAGAAGGTCTGGGCCGCCTTCCCCGGCGTGCGCGGCCAGGAATTCTGGCTGGCGCGCCTGCGCGCCCATGGTCTCGCCACGCCGCTCGAATATTGCCAGGAGATGCGGCGGTGGACCGTCGACGTCGAGGCGATCCGCTGCCCGGCTTTCATCTCCTGCGGCGAGGGCGATCCCGCGCAGGTTTCGGCGCAAGCTTTCTTCCAGCGCCTGCCCAATCCCCTCAAGCGGCTCGTCGTATACCGCGACGCCGATGGCAGCGGCGGGCATTGCGAGGGCGTGGGGCCGACGAGATACTTTTCGGATCTGTACGGGTGGTTGCGGGATCTGTGGCCGTAGCCCCGTTAGAAGCCACCCCCGCCTCCAACGGACCGGAGGCTGCGCTATGCAGCCCTACACGATGCGGCTGGTCTTGTTGCCCCAATAGCGGTCGCGCAGCAGGCGTTTGTAGAGCTTGCCGGTCGGCAGGCGCGGCAGCTCGGCCTCGTAGTCGATCGAGCGCGGCACCTTCTGGCGGGCGAGGTGCTCGTTGCAGAAGGCCAGAAGCTCGTCGGTCGTCTGCTGGCCGGGCGGCACGCCCGGCATCAGCTGCACCACCGCCTTCACCTCCTCGCCGAGATCGGCGTTGGGCACGCCGAACACCGCGGCGTCGGCGACCTTGGGGTGGGTGATCAGGAGGTTCTCGCATTCCTGCGGGTAGATGTTCACCCCGCCCGAGATGATCATGAAGGTGGCGCGGTCGGTGAGATAGAGGTAGCCGTCGCCGTCGACATAGCCGACGTCGCCCACGGTGCTCATGGTGCCGTCGGCCGAGCGCGCCTCGCGGGTCTTCTGCGGATCGTTGAAATACTCGAAGGGCGTCGCTGTCTCGAACCACAGGGTGCCCGGCGTGCCGACCGGCTGCTCGTTCATGTCGTCGTCCAGCACATGCAGCTTGCCCAGCAGCACGCGGCCGACCGTGCCCTTGTGCGCCAGCCACTCCTGCGAATTGCAGGCGGTGAAGCCCAGCCCCTCGGTGGCGCCGTAGTATTCGTGGATGATCGGGCCCCACCAGTCGATCATCTGCTCCTTGACCTGGACCGGGCAGGGCGCGGCGGCATGGATGGCGATCTCGAGCGAGCTGAGGTCGTAGCGCTTGCGGACCGCCGCGGGCAGCTTCAGCAGGCGCGAGAACATCGTGGGCACGAGCTGGCTGTGCGTCACGCGATGCTTCTCGATCAGCTGCAGGTAATGCTCGGCGTCGAAACGCTCCATGATGATGGCGGTGCCGCCGACCGCGATGGTGAGGTTCACGGCGGCCTGGGGTGCGGAGTGATAGAGCGGCGCCGGCGAGAGATAGATCATGCCCTCGCGGTACTGCCAGAGCTTCACCAGGAAATCGAAGATCGGCAGCTTCTGCGACGGCGGCTGCTCGGGCAGCGGGCGCAGGATGCCCTTGGGCCGGCCGGTCGTGCCCGAGGAGTAGAGCATGGCGGTGCCGAGCGCCTCGTCGGCGATCGGCGTCGCCGGAAAAGGTGCCGTGGCCTCGTCGAGGTTCAGGAACTTGCCGCCGTCGCCGTTGCCGTCGACGATCAGGCAGAGCTCGATGCCGGGGCAGAGCGGCAGCGCCGCCAGCGCGACCTCGCGCTTTGCCTCGGAGGTGATCAGCACCTTCGACTGGCTGTTGTTCAGGATGTAGGCAAGCTCCTCGACCGTGAGGAAGGAGTTCACGCAGGTGTAGTAGTGGCCGGCGCGCTCGCCGACGGTGCAGCACTCCACGTAGCGCGCATTGTTCTCCATGTAGATCGCGTAGTGGTCCAGTCGCCGCACGCCGCGCGCCCGCAACAGATGGGCCAACCGGTTGCTGCGCGCTTCGAGCTCGCCATACGTGATGGTCTCGCCGGTCCCGGCCATGATGACCGCCGGCTGCGCCGGCTGCGTTTTCGCGTACTTGCCCGGGTACATTGCATTCCTCGTTCGGAGCGCGGACCGGAAGGGCCGCGCTCCATTTGACCATGGCGCGGCCGCTGCGCCAAAGTCCGGCGCATGCTCGAAACATCGCTCAAGACCAGGATCATGAACGAGGTCGATCGTCGGTTCGACGACCAGACCAAGGTGTTGGCCGACCTGGTGAAGATCCCGTCGACCCGGTTCCGCGAAGCGCCGGCCCAGGACATGATGGCGCGCCTGTTCAAGGAGGACGGCCTCGCGGTCGACCGCTGGCAGATCAAGATCGACGACCTCAAGCACCTGCCGGGCTACTCGCCGCACAGCCAGGACTACGACGATGCCTGGAACGTCGTCGGCGCCTGGCGACCCAACAGGCCGAAGGGCCGCTCGCTGATCCTCAACGGCCATATCGACGTGGTGCCCGAGGGGCCGCACGAGATGTGGAGCCGCCCGCCCTTCCAGCCTGCCATCAAGAACGGCTGGATGTATGGACGCGGCGCGGGCGACATGAAGGCCGGCATCATCCTCAACCTTTTTGCTCTGCGGGCGCTGCGCGCGCTGGGCTACCGGCCGGCGGCCGATGTCTATCAGCAGTCGGTCGTCGAGGAGGAATGCACGGGCAACGGCGCGCTCGCCTGCCTGCAGCGCGGCTATCGCGCCGATGCGGCCCTGATTCCCGAGCCGTCGTCGGGTGCGCTGACCGTGGCGCAGGTCGGCGTCATGTGGTTCCAGGTCAAGGTCACCGGCCATCCGGTGCACGTCTACAAGGCCGATGCCGGCTCCAACGCCATCGAATCGGCCTTCCGGCTGATCCAGCGGCTGCGCGAGCTGGAGAAGAGCTGGAACGCCAAGAAGGAAGACGACGAGCACTTCTGCGACCATCATCATCCCGTGAACTTCAACGTCGGCAAGATCGCCGGTGGCGACTGGGCGAGCTCTGTGCCGGCATGGTGCACCTTCGACATGCGCGTCGGCGTGCTGCCGTCGCAGACCCAGAAGGAATGCCGCCAGGAGATCGAGCACGTCATCCGCACCGCCGCCGCGCGGGATCCCTTCCTGGGCAACAATCCGCCGACCGTGACCTGGGAAGGCTTTCAGGCCGAGCCGTTCGTGCTCAAGAACCACGAGCAGGCGCGCAAGGTGCTGGCCAAGGCGCACAAGCGGGTGTTCCGCAAGGAGCTGGAGGACAAGATCTCGACCGGCACGGCCGACAACCGTTTCTTCGGTCTCTATGCCGGCATCCCGGCGCTGGTCTACGGGCCGCAATCCGACGACATCCACGGCTTCGACGAGCGCGTCAACCTCGAGTCGGTGCGCAAGATCACCCAGGCGACGGCGCT
Organism: Pseudomonadota bacterium; assembly: GCA_023386865.1. Classification (GTDB taxonomy): domain Bacteria; phylum Pseudomonadota; class Alphaproteobacteria; order Reyranellales; family Reyranellaceae; genus Reyranella. The sequence continues at coordinate 14,568 of JAEWIV010000082.1, read as the reverse complement.
GTTCGTCGCCGAATGGTGCGGGCTGCAAGCGGCTTAGGCCGCACAAAAGAGTTTCATGCGTGTCCGTCGGCCGTGCGCGCATTGACCCTGCTTTGGCCGCGTCATAGTTTCCCGCTCGCGCGCTCGGGCTTCGTCGGACACGACGGCCCTGGAGCCGCCTCGGGGGACCAGGGAACGGGGGCCGTAGGCTCCCGTTTCTCTCGTTCAGCGCATGCGCCGCACGGAAGCGAACAGACCCAGCGCCACGCCGCCCAGCACGATGCTGATGCCGACGAGCCGCAGGCCGCCGATCGGCTCGCCGACCAGGAGGGCGGAGAAGGCCAACGCCACGCACGGCACCAGCAGCGAGACCGGCCCGACCTTGGCGGCGGGGTAGGTGCGCAGCAACGTGCCCCACAGCAGGTAGCCCAGCCACATCACCGGCACGACCGTGTAGAACAGCACCAGCCAGCCTTTCGCCGTCGGCGCCAGGATCGGCGCCAGGAGATGCTGCGGGCCCTCGAACACGAGCCCCGCCAGGGCCAGCGGCGCGGTCGGCAGCAGGCTCGCCCAGGCGGTGACCGCGAACATCGACACGCCGCGCGCCGAACGGAAGACGAGATTGCCGGCCGCCCAGCTCAGCGCCGACAGGAGCGCCAGCCCGACGGCGAGGATGCTGGCGCCGCCGTCGACCGAGCGGGCGATCAGCACGACGCCGACGCTGGCCACGCAGAGCCCGGCCCATTGGCCGGCCGTCGCCTGCTCGCGCAGGAAGAGCGCCGCCAGGACCACCGTCAACGGCCCCTGCAGCTGCACCAGCACCGAGGTCAGGCCCGGCGGCAGGCCGGCCTGCATGGCGAAGAACAGGAACACGAACTGGCCGCCGAACATCAGCGTGCCGATGCCCGCCAGGGTCGCCCAGGAGACGGCGGGCCGCGGCACGATCAGCACCGGCAAGGCGGCCAGCGCGAAGCGCCAGGTGGCGAAGGTGAAGGGCGCGTACTCGTCGAGGCCGAAGCGGATGGCGGTGAAGTTGAAGCCCCACATCGCCACGATCAGCAACGCGCCCAGCGCGTGCAGCGGCTTCAAACGGTCACAGCCAGACCCACGGCCGTGCCTGCCTGTCGGCGGCTTGCCACGCCTCGACCTCGTCCTTGCGGCTGAGCGTCTGGGCGATGTCGTCGAGGCCGTTCAGCAGGGCGTGCTGGCGGCGCGCGTCGATCTTGAAGGGGACGACGCGGCCGGTCGGCGACACCACCTGGCAGGTCTCGAGGTCGACCGTGATGCGGGCGTTGCCGGGCGAGGCGCGCATCTCGTCGGCCAGCCGCTCGACCTCATCGATCGGCAGCGCCACCGGGAGCAGGCCGTTCTGGAAGCAGTTGTTGTAGAAGATGTCACCGTAGGACGCCGCGATCACCACCTTCACGCCCATGCCGGCCAGCGCCCAGACCGCGCCCTCGCGCGACGAGCCGCAGCCGAAATTCTCCTTCGACAGGATGATGGGCGCGCCGCGATAGGGTTCCTGGTTGAACACGCAGTCGGGGTTCTCGCTGCCGTCGGGCTTGAAACGGATCTGCTCGAAGCAGTAGGGCCCGAGCCCCTGCCGGCCGGTGTTGTTGACCAGCCGCTCGATGCGGATGACGAGGTCGGTGTCGACGTTCTGGCGCATCAGGGGCGCCGCGATGCCGGTGACCTTGGTGAACTTTTCCATCGTGATTTCCTGCGCTCGGGAGGACAGCGGTGGGTGCTTCGAAGATCAAAGCTTGCGGACGTCGGCGATCGCACCCTTGATCGCGGCCGCCGCCGCCATCGCCGGGCTGGCGAGATGGGTGCGCGCTCCCGGGCCCTGGCGGCCGACGAAGTTGCGGTTGGAGGTCGACACGCTGCGCTGTCCCGGCGGCACGCGCTCGCCGTTGGAGGCGATGCACATCGAGCAGCCGGGCTCGCGCCATTCGAAGCCGGCGTCCTTGAAGATGCGGTCGAGCCCCTCGGCCTCGGCCTCGCGCTTGACGCGCTCCGAGCCCGGCACGATCCAGGCATTCACGTGCGCCGCCTTCTGCCGGCCCTTGGCGATGGCGGCGGCGGCGCGCAGGTCGGAGATGCGGCTGTTGGTGCACGAGCCGATGAACACCCAGTCGACCTTCGTGCCCTCGATCGGCTTGCCCGGCTCCAGCCCCTGGTACTGCAGCGCCGCCGCCCAGGCCGCGCGCTTGTCCTCGGGCCCCGTGTCGGGATCGGGAATCGCGCGGTCGACGGCGATCACATGCTCGGGGCTGGTGCCCCAGGTGATCTGCGGCGCCACCCTCGCCATGTCGATCGTATGCTCGTGGTCGAAGTCGGCATCGGGATCGGACGGGAGCGTCCGCCAGTGCGCGACGGCGCGGTCCCACATCGCGCCTTTGGGCGAGAAGTCGCGGCCGGCGAGATACTCGAAGGTCGTGTCGTCAGGCGCCACCATGCCGGTGCGCGCGCCCATCTCGATCGAGAGATTGCAAAGCGTCAGCCGGCCTTCGACCGTGAGGCCGCGCACCGCCGAGCCGGCATATTCGACGGCATGGCCTGTCCCCGCCGCGGTGCCGACGTCGCCGATCAGGTGCAGGATCATGTCCTTGGCGGTCACGCCTTCGGGGACCTTGCCCTCGAAGTGCACGCGGAAGCGCTTGGGCTTGCGCTGCACCATGGTCTGCGTCGCCAGAACGTGCTCGAGCTCCGACGAGCCGATGCCGAAAGCGAGCGAGCCCATGCCGCCATGGGTGCAGGTATGGCTGTCGCCGCACACCAGGGGCGTGCCGGGCAGCGTAAGGCCCTGCTCGGGGCCGACGATATGGACGATGCCGTTGCCGTCCTTGCCGATGTCGAACAGGTGGATGCCGAACTTGCGGGTGTTCTCGCGCAGGCCCTTGAGCAGCGGCGCGCCCGGCGGAAACGTCTCCTCGGTACGGCCCGGCATGGTCGAGATCGCATGATCGGGCGTGGCGTAGATCAGCCGCGGCTGGGCGGGCGTGTATCCCTTCTCCGTCACGTCGCGCAGCGCCCGCGCGCCCGACAGGTCGTGCAGCAGCAGGCGGTCGATATGCAGCAGCACGAAGCCGTTGCCGAGGTCGGTGATGACGTGGCTGTCCCAGATCTTGTCGAACAGGCTCTTGCCCATGAGGTCCTCCGGAGACGGATAACAGCATCCGCCGCCGCCGGAAGGAAGGCGGTTTGCGCAAGCCTGCTCAGGCAGCGGCGAGACGTGACGCCAAGGAGGCATCGTCGTCCGCCGACAGGACCTCGGCCGAGCGATACCAGGGGGAAGGGCCCGGCCGTGGTCCCCACAGCCAGTCGGCGCCGGCCGACAGCAACACGATCGTCGGAATGCCGAGCCGCGCCGCGAGGTGGGTGGGCCACACGTCGTCGCCGACGACGAGCCGGCACTCGGCGAGCCGTTCGGGCCGGGATTCGATGGCGCCGGCGGGCGGCGGTCGGTCGGTGAACCAGCCGATCCGCGACGGCGTCGGGGCCGTCGTCCGCAGCGCGCCGGGCGCGGGCAGGTCCTCGAGCGTCCAGCCGAGAATATGGGGAAGGCTGCGCAGAGGAGCGGCGGCGGCAAAGCCGTCGAGCGCCGCGCCACGCCGGATCGTCGGCATGTCGAGCCATTCGGCAAGCCGTGGCGCGCACTGCACGACGGCATCGATGCCGCGCGCCAGCATCAGCGTGTCGCGCATCGCGGCATCGCTCTCGATGTCGGCCTGTTCGGGATAGATCAGCAACCGTCCCGTCGACGGCTCGCCCTGCCAGCGCGGCAGGTCGGGCGTGTAGCGCTCGCCCGGCAATTCCAGCCGCGCTTCGTGGTCGGCAAGACCGCGCAACCAGTCGCCCTGGCGCAGCAAGAGCTCGCCGCGGCGCAGGCGCAGATGCGGATCGTTGGGTCGGCTGGTCAGCGCCATGTCGAGGTCGCCCAGGGCGCCGACAGCGACGGCATGAGGCGATGGTCGATCGACAGGGCCTCGTTGTAGGCCTGTTCGGCATCGTCGGGACGACCGAGGGCCTCCAGCGCGCGACCCTTGTTGTGCGCGATGGCGGCGTCGCCGGGCTTCAATCGCGTCGCGCGCTCGAGCGCCGCCAGCGCCGCCGCGTGCTCGCCCAGCAGCGACAGGCAGCCGGCCAGGTTGACCTGGGCGGCAACTTCCTTCGGCAGGAACTTGGCGGCGCGCTCCAGCGGCTCGCGCGCCTCGGCGAAGCGGCCGAGCTTCAGGCGCGCCTGGCCCAGCAGGTGCAGCGCCTGTCCGGAATTGGGCCGGGCCTCGGCGACCTGGGCCAACAGCGGCTCGGCACCGGCGAAATCGCCGGCCGCCGCGCGCTGCACGGCGTCGCGCGCCAGCGTCTGGATCTGGAGATCGGACAGGGCCATCGGCCGAGGCTCTAGCACCCTTCGGCTGAAATGCACACCGCGCCGCCGAAGCGGCGCGGCGCGCGCGGGGCCTGTCGAAAAAGAAAAAGCCGGCGGTCGACAGGGAGGCTGAGGATCGACCGCCGGCAGTGTCCGGAGAGGGTATGGCCCGCGCAGGGTAACGAACGGGCCGGCTCCGGATTGGAAAACGCTTTAGCCGCGCCAGAACGGCTTGTTGGCCTCGAAGTTGATGTCGCTGGCGCTGAGCCCAAGGTCGCGCAAGCTGCGCGCGTCGAGAGTCGAAAGCTCGCGGCGCTCCTTGGCGCGGCGACGCCAGGTCGCCAGGATCTGGCTGAAGGCGGTGAAGGTGCCGGCCAGCGGCGCCTTCGACGTGTAGTGGAGCGAGAGATCGGCCATGGGATTCTCCCTGAACGAGGTGAGCGACTTGATGATCGCGATTTGGACCTCACACGCCTTCTTTACAAACGACCGTTTGTCCTGTTTTGATAAGAATAGCTAATGTGAAGGACAGCGATGAAGCGAACCCTGCCGCCGCTCAATGGACTGCGCGCCTTCGAAGCCGCCGCGCGCCATATGAGCTTTACCGATGCCGCCGACGAGCTCAGCGTCACCCAGGCCGCCATCAGTCACCAGGTGCGGGGGCTGGAACAACGGCTTGGATTAAAATTATTCGTGCGCCGCAATCGCTCCCTGCTGTTGTCTGAGGCGGGCCAGGCCTACCTGCCGGCGGTGCGTGCGGCGTTCGATCAGCTGAACGAGGCGACCGAGAAGCTGCTGCAGAAGGATCGCGGCGGGCATCTCACCGTGACCACGACCTCGTCGTTCGCGGTGAAGTGGCTGGTGCCGCGGCTGGGCGGCTTCCAGCGTTCCAATCCCGAGATCGATGTGCGCGTCAGCACGGGCACCGGGCTGGTCGATTTCAGCCGCGAGGACGTCGACATCGGCATCCGCTACGGCCGCGGACAGTGGCCCTCGCTCACGGCCGAGCGGCTGATGAGCGAGGACATCATGCCGGTCTGCGCGCCGTCGCTGGTCAAGGGACCGAACGGCCTGAAGAAGCCGGCCGATCTCAAGCGCTTCACCCTGCTGCATATCGGCCCGTTCCCCGACGACTGGCAGGTCTGGCTGACCGCTGCCGGGGTCAAGGGAGTCGACTCGACGCGCGGCACGTCCTTCGACTTCTCGCTCGCCGCCTATCAGGCGGCGATGGACGGACTCGGCGTGGCGCTCGGCCGTCACGCCCTGGTCGCGCCCGATCTCAAGGCCGGTCGCCTGGTCGTGCCGTTCGACTTCAAGATGTCGTCCGACGCCGCCTACTATCTGGTCTATCCGCCGGAAGCGATCCGACGCCGCAAGATCAAGGCCTTCCGCGACTGGATCATCTCGCTGGCCGAGGTGCAGCAGCAACAGCCGCAGCAGCCGCGCGCCGCCTGATCCGCCGGTCACGACGAATGGGTCCGCAAGCCTGACCTATTATTTGCATTTACAAATAAAAGCAAAACGGTCACCCTCCGGCCATCGATGGAGGAAGCGCCATGCAATTCGGCTACTTCACGCTGAGCGACAACCGCTATCCCGACAACCCGCGGCAGGCCGAGGACTTCATCAAGGACATCTATGCCGAGGCCCTGTACGCCGAGAAGGTCGGACTGAACTCGGCCTGGATCGGCGAGCACCATTTCGACCTTCTGGGCGTCAATGCCTCGCCGCTGGCCATCCTGGCCCAGCTCGCCGGCGCCACCACCCGGCTGCGCCTGGCGCCGGCCGTGACCCTGTTGCCGGTGCATCATCCGCTGCATGTCGCCGAGGAATGGGCGACGCTCGACCTGCTGTCGGGCGGCCGCGTCGATTTCGCCGCCGGCCGCGGCTACGACCGCAAGGAGTACGAGCCCTTCCAGGCGTCGTTCGAGGAGTCGGCCGAGCTGTTCGCCGAAGGCCTGGAGATCGTGTGGCGCGCCTGGACCGAGCCCGGCAAGTGGTCGCACAAGGGCAGGTTCTACGAGTTCAAGGACGTCGAGGTCCGGCCGCGACCGGCGCAGAAGCCCTTGCGGCCCTACGTCGCCTGCTTCTCGCGGCCGTCGATGGAGCTTGCCGCCAGGAACGACTGGAACGTGATCTACGCGCCCTTTGCCGCCGCCATGGTCTACGGCTCGCTGGCCGACGCGGTGCGGGTCTACAAGGAAACCTGCGAGACCGCCCACAAGCGGCCGATGCGGCGCGCCATGTGCTCCTACTTCGTGCACATCGCCTCGACGCCGGCCGAGGAGCAGTACGGCAAGGAAGCGCTGGTGCGCTACTTCCAGGACGCGCTGATCGCGGCGTTCCCGTCGTCGTCGGGCGAGAAGGTGCCGCCGACGTACCGGTACTTCGTCGACATCGTGAACATCCTGCGCGACATGCGGCCGGAAAAGCTAACCGACAAGTCGATCCTGTGCGGCAGCCCGCAGCACATCGTCGACACGCTGAAGCAGGTCGAGCAGGCCGGCATCGCCGAGGTGATCCTCTATTTCAACTATGGCCGGAAGCCCCATGCCGAGGTGAAGGCGCAGATGGACCGCTTCATGCGGGAGGTGGCGCCGCACTTCGACAAGGGAGTATCCTTGGCCGCCGAGTAATGGGCCCGCTCGATTCCTACCTTCCCTATCTCCTGAATCGCGCCGGCGTGCGAATCGCCACCGCCTTCAGCGAGGAGGTGCGGCCGCTCGGTGCGACCCTGCAGATCTGGCGCGTTCTGGCGGCGCTGCGCGACAAGGACGGCCGGCGCATGGGCGAACTCTCCGCGACGACCTCGATCGAGGTCTCCACGCTGACGCGCCTGGTCGACGGCATGGAGCAGAAGGACCTCGTCTCCCGCCGGCGCGACACCGGCGATGCGCGCGCCGTCCTGGTGCACGTCACCGCCGCCGGCCGGCGTCTCACCCAGCGCATCCTGCCGATCGCCGAGCGTTACGAAACGGTGGCGCTCGCCGGATTCACGGCCGGCGAGGCCGAGGTCCTGAAGGCGGCTTTGCGTCGTCTCTATGCCAACATGGACGACCTCGAGAGTTGAAAGGCAACGCCGAATCGCCGATGGTTCGTGCGAGCGATTCGCAAGGAACCGACACATGGCCCGCCTGACCTCGACCGACGACCTGCGCCGCATCATCTCCGAGCCGCGTCCCGCGACGCGCAGCAAGATCCTCGACGCGCTCGACGAGCAGTCGATCGACTTCCTGAAGCGCTGCCCCTTCGCCCTGATCGGCACGACCGCCGCCGACGGCACCATCGAAGTCTCGCCCAAGGGCGACGAGCCGGGCTTCATCCGGGTCGAGGATCCCAAGACCCTGCTGATCCCCGAGCGCGTCGGCAACAACCTGGCCTTCGGTCTCGGCAACATCCTGGCGACCGGCAAGATCGGCCTGATCGCCCTCTTGCCGGCCACCGGCGAGACCCTGCGCGTGTCGGGCACGGCAGAGATCTACGACGATCCCGAGCTCGTTCAGTCGCTGAGCTCGCTCGGCAAGCCTGCGCTCCTGGCGACGCGCGTTCACATCAAGCATTGCTATTTCCACTGCGCCCGCTCGATCGTGCGCGCCAAGCTGTGGGATCCCAAGTCGTGGCCGGCACCCGGCCGCATCTCCTTCGGCAAGATCATCGCGCCGCGCATCGGCGCCGACGCCACCGTCGCCGCCCAGATCGACGCCGGTGTCGAAGGTGCCTACACGACGAGGCTCTGGAGCAACGGCTGACGACAATGGGCGAGCCGCCGTTTCGTGCCGAGGTCATCGGCAGCCTGCTGCGACCGCGCGTCCTCAAGGATACTGCGACCGCGATCGCCGACGGCAAGGCCGATGCGGCGGACTACCGGGCGGTGTTGGAGCGCGAGATCGGCCGCGTCGTCGCCCGGCAGGAGGAGCTCGGCCTGCGGGTCGCCACCGACGGCGAGTTCGGCCGCACGTCGTGGTTCGGCTTCTTCTTCGAGGGGCTCGACGGGTTTCGTCTGGAACCCTCGCTGTTTCGCTTCAAGGACGCCGAGGGCGGCAGCTTCGAATGGCCGACCTGTGTCGCCGCCGCGCCGATCCGCCGTCGCGCGCCGATAACGCTCGCCGACTACCAGCGCCTGAGGCGCTTCACCCGGACGGCTCTGCCCAAGGCCACGCTGCCGACTCCCAGTGCCTTTCACTTCTTTCGCTTCAGCCAGCCCTTCGATCCGGCGGTCTACGACCAGCGGCGCTATTTCGACGATCTGGTCGCGGTCTACCGGACGGAGCTCGCCGAGCTCGCCCGCGCCGGCTGCACCTACGTGCAGATGGACGAGGTGCCGGTGGCCATGTTGTGCGATCCGCAGGTGCGCGCGCAGGCCACGGCCGAGGGCGGCGATCCCGACGAGCTTCTCGACCTCTATGTCGACGTGATGCGCCGCATCCTCGAGGATCGCCCGGCCGGCTTGACGGTCGGCATGCATCTCTGCCGCGGCAACTTCCGCAGCCGCTGGATGGCCTCGGGCGGCTACGAGCCGGTGGCGGCGCGGCTGTTCAACGACTTCCCGGTCGACGTCTATTTCCTGGAGTATGACAGCCAGCGCGCCGGCGATTTCTCGCCGCTGCGCCACGTCCCGAAGGATCGCCGCGTCGTGCTGGGGCTGGTCTCGTCGAAGACGCCGGCGCTGGAGAGCCGCGACGACCTCGCGCGGCGCATCGACGAGGCGGCGCGCTTCGTCGATCTCGAGCGGCTGTCGCTGTCCTCGCAATGCGGTTTCGCCAGCGTCGCCGGCGGCAACTCGATCGACGAGGACACGCAATGGGCCAAGCTCGGCCTGATCGTCGACACCGCGCGCTCCGTGTGGGGCTCGGCCTGAGGGAGGCTCCCGCGATGCAGCGATTGACCAGACGCGGCCTGGCAGGGCTGGCCTTCGCGGCCGGCGCCTGTTCGACGCCCGCGCCCTCGACCTTGCGCACGATGGTGCCGGGCAGGCTCAGCGTCGGCACCTATTTCGTGAACCCGCCGTTCGAATACGTGGCCGACGGCCAGCGGGTCGGCTTCGAGGTCGACCTGATGAACGAGATCGCGGCACGCCTGTCGCTGACCGCGGTGTTCGTCGACACCGAATGGGAGAAGATCCTCCAGGAGATGCAGGATGGCCGCTACGACTGCATCGTCGGCGGCATCACCATCACTGCCGAGCGGCAGCGCCTGCTCGCCTGGTCGACGCCCTACATGACGACGACGCTCAGCCTGGTGGTCGACGGCCGGCGCTCGCCCGGCCTGCGCAGCATGGCGGATTTCCGCAACGCCTCGATCGGCGTGCAGGCCGCGACCACCGACTACGACATCGCGGTCCGGATGCAGCGCAGGGGCGAGATCGGCAGCGTGAAGGTCTATCCCTTCGCCCGCATCCAGGATGCCATGGTCGATCTCGCCGCCGGCCGCATCACCGCGGTGATGAAGGTCTATCCCGTGGCGGCTTGGCTGGCGCGCCGGTCGCCCGGCCTGGTGATCGCGGCCCAGGTGCCCGACGATCCGCAGCCGCTCGGCATCGGCTTCCGGCACGATCAGCGCGAGCTGCTGGCCGCGGTCGACCGCGCCCTGGCCGACCTGCGGCGCGACGGCAGCTATGCGCGGCTCGCGCAGAAATGGGGCGTCCCCTGAAGCACGGGGGCCGGCCGTGTTACGACGACGATTTCCTGTAGATCGCGTCGACGTGCACATCGGCGCAGTCGATCACCGGGAAGCCGCAGTCGTGGCCGGTGAAGGCCAGGAACAGGTCGGTGCCGCCCAGCAGCACGGCCTCGGCGCCGCGGGCTGCGAGTCGGCGGCCGGCCTCGAAGAACGTCTGGCGCTGCCGATCATCGACGCGGCCTATGCCCGCCATGTCGACATAGGACTTCTGGACGCGCTCGAACTCGTCGCCCTCGGGGGCGATGACCTCGGCCCGGGTGATCTTGCCGTAGAGCTTGCTCGCCATCACGACGCGCGTGCCGATGATGCCGACGCGCCTGAGCCCGCGCCGGTTGATCGTCTCGTCGACCGGGTCGAGGCCGTTGACCAGCGGCAGGGGCGAGATCGCCTCCAGCTCCTTGATGCAGAAATGGCCGCCCATCGAGGTGACGGCGGCGGCCTCGGCGCCGGCGCCTTTCAGGCGGCCGATCAGCCGGGCGAAGATCGCGGCCTGGAGGTCGGGCCGGCCGTCGGCCATGTTGCGGCTCATGTCGCGCACGTCGGCGTAGGCGATGGTGAGGTCGAGCGGGATGCCCGAGGCATGGTGCCGTTCGATCAGTCCGCGGTGATAGAAGTCCGTCGCGGCGGGCCCGATGCCGCCGATCAGTCCGATGTGCATGGCTCAAGCTTTCTCAGCGCGCCGCGCGGCGCTGGATGATCAGGTTGGCGGCGACCGTCAGCAGCAGGGTCACCGTCATCAGGATGAAGGCGATGGCGCCTCCGAACGGCCAGTTCGTCTGCTGGGTGAACTGGTTGTAGATCAGCGGCGCCATCATCTTGAACAGCGGACCGCCCAGCAGGAAGGGCGTGGCGTAGGCGTTCATCGCCAGGATGAAGGTGAGGATGGTGCCGGCCAGGATGCCGGGCAGCGCCAGCGGCCACAGCACGCGCCAGAACATGGTGGCGGGCGGCGCGCCCAGGCTGAAGGCCGCCTCCTCGACCGAGCGGTCGATGCCCTCGATCACGCTCTGCAGGCTCAGCACCATGAACGGCAGGTTGACCGCAATGATGCCGATGATCACCGCCTTCTCGGTGAACATGATCTCGAACGGCCTGTCGATCAGGCCGATGCCCATGAGGCTCGCATTGACGAAGCCCTTGTTGCCGAACACGACCATCCAGCCGGCCGCGCGCACCGAGTTGCCGACGAACAGCGGCAGGACGATCGAGATGATCAAGAGGTTCTTGAAGCGGCTCTGCGTGCGCGCCACGACGTAGGCCAGCGGAAAGCCCAGGACCAGGCAGACCGCGGTCACCAGCACGGCAATGCGCACCGTCGTCCACAAAATCGTCGTGTAGTAGGGGTCGGTGAAGAACTTGACGTAGTTGGCGATCGTGACCGCTTCGACCATGATTTTCTTGGCCGGAACGAACTCGTTCAGGCTGTAGCGGAACAGGATGACGAGCGGCGCCAGCAGCGCGATCGCGACGAACACCGTCGCCGGCGTCAGCAGCGCGGCGGCGGTGAGGCCCTCGCCCCGTCGCTTCTCGACGACGGGGCCGTGTGCGATCGCGGTATCGGACATGCGGTGCGGCGGTCAGCCCTTGAAGGACTTGTTCCACCAGTCCTGGAAGGCGACGTCGTTCTTGGACATGTAGGCGTAGTCGAGGTCGACCAGGCGCTTCTGCTCCTGTTCGGTGAAGCCGATGCGCTTCTGCACGTCCTCCGGCACCTTGGCGTTGGTCACGGTCGGGTTGTAGCCCATGTCGACCGCGAAAGCCTCCTGCGCCGACGGGGCCATCATGGCGTCGAGCCAGGCGTAGGCGCCTTCCTTGTTGGGCGCGTTCTTCGGCACGACGAAGCCCGAGACGTACATCGGCACGCCTTCCTTCGGCGCCACCGTCTGCACCTTGATGCCGGCGTTCTGCCATTGCACCGCGCGGGCCTTCCACATGATGCCGCAGGCGATCTCGCCGGTCTTGAGCGCCTGGGCGAACGCCTCGTTGGACGGGTAGATGCGGGCGCCGGCCTTGCGGCAGGCCAGCAGGCGTTCCTTGCCCGGCTCGAAGTTGCTCACCGAGCCGCCGGAGGCCAGCGCGGCGGCGACCATGTTGTACTGGCGCTGGATGTCGATGATGCCGAGCTTGTTGCCGTGCTTGGGATCGAGCGTGTCGGCGAAGCCTTCGGGCGCCGCCATCATGTCCGGATTGTAGAGCACGACCTTGCCCGAATAGATGTGGCCGATGCCATAGGGATACTTCATCGCCGGGATCAGGTTGTTGGCGTTGGGCATCTTCGAGTAGTCGAGCTTTTCGACCAGGCCCTGCTCGTTCAGGTCGTACATGTCGTTGGCCGAGAAGCCCTGCACGTCGGAGGTGCCGCGGCGCAGCGTCCTTTCCGCCATCATCTTGGCCTTGCGCGGATCGGCGTTCTCCTCGGCATGCACGCACTCCCACTTGGCGGGCACGAGCAGCGGCGTGTTGATGTTCTTGGTCAGGAGCCGCGAATAGTCGCCGCCCCAGGTGCCGATGACGATCTTCCTGTTGTCCTGTGCAGCCGCCGGGAACGCCGCGAGAGCCGTCGCGCCTGCGAGGGCGGTACGGCGACTGATCGTGAGACTCTTCGACATGCTTGCCTCCTGTAGTGGCTCCGTTCTCCCCGGAACTACTCGTTGAACACCTGGCCGGCCGACGCCGACCAGCCGACATGGACGGATTGGCCGACTTCCGGCGAGAAGCCGCCCTCCCGGTTCGCGATCTGCACGACCAGCCTGTCGCTGGGCGACAGGCGCACATGGATGTCGATCAGCGCGCCGAGATACGAGACGAATTCCACCGTACCGGCGAGGCTGTTGTCGAGTCCGGGCTGCCGGGCGGCATCGACCGCCAGGCGCTCGGGCCTCAGCGAAAGCGCAGCCCGGCCTTGATGGCCGCCGGAACAGGCAATCGCGAGGCCGCCTTCGGTGCGGAAGCGACCCGGCGCCTCGATCGTGCCGGCGAGAAACGTCGTGCGGCCGACGAAGCCCGCGACGAAACGGTCGGCCGGTCGTTCGTAGAGGTCGCGCTGGCTGCCGACCTGCATCACGGCGCCCTCGTTCATCACCACGAGCCGGTCGGCCATGGTGAGCGCCTCCTCCTGGTCGTGCGTCACCATGACGGTGGTCAGGCCGAGCTGGCGTTGCAGCTCGCGGATTTCCACGCGTACTTCCTGGCGCAGCTTGGCGTCGAGATTGCTGAGCGGCTCGTCGAGCAGCAGCACGTCGGGCCGGATGGCGAGCGCTCGCGCGAGCGCGCCCCTCTGCTGCTGGCCGCCGGAGAGCTGGCGCGGCAGGCGGCCGCCATAGCCGCCGAGGCGGACCAGCGACAGCGCCTCCTCGACCCGACGGGCGATGTCGGCCTTGGGCAGCTTGCGCATCTCCAGCCCGAACGCCACGTTCTGGGCCACCGTCATGTGCGGGAACAAGGCGTAGCTCTGGAACACCATGCCGGCGTTGCGCTTCCACGGCGGCAGCGTCGTCACGTCCCTGCCGGCCAGCTTCACATGGCCGGCGGTGGGCTCGATGAAGCCGGCCACCATGCGCAGGGTCGTGGTCTTGCCGCAGCCCGACGGACCCAGCAGCACCAGGAATTCGCCGTCCCTGATGCTGAGCGAGACGTCGCGCACGGCATAGAACTCGCCGTAGCGCTTGGCCAGGCTCTGGATGTCGAGTTGCGCCATCGGTCAGACCACGCGGGCGAGCTTGACGTAGCGGTCGGTGATCAGCATGGCGATGCCGATCAGCAGGATCTGCACCACCGAGACCGCGGCGATGGTGGGGTCGATCTTCCATTCGAGATATTGCAGGACCACGATCGGCAAAGTCGTGCGACCGGGCCCGACCAGGAACAGGCTCATCTCGAGATTGCCGAAAGAGGTCACGAAGCCGAACAGGGCGCCGGCCACGATACCGGGCCGGATCGCCGGCAGGGTGATGCGCCAGAAGGTGACCAGGGCATTGGCCCCCAGGTTCTGCGCCGCTTCCTCGACCGAGCGGTCGACGCCGGCCAGGCTCGCCGTCACCAGCCGCACCACCCAGGGAATGATGATCACGACGTGGCCGGCGACCAGGGCGTAGAACGTGCCGAGCACGTCGACGTCGAGGCCGTTCTCGACCTCGACCTGGAAGACGTACATTGCCGTGCCGAGCACGACACCCGGCACGATCAGCGGCATCAGGAGCAGGTTCGAAAGCGGGGCGCGGAAGCGAAACTGGTGGCGCACTACGGCCAGTGCCGCCGGCACGCCGAGCGCCAGGCCGATGAAGGTCGCGAGCACGCCGACCTGGAAGCTCATGCGGAAGCCCGCGACGAACTTCGGCTGGTCGAGGATCGCGACGAACCAGCGAAGGCTGTAGCCTTCGGGCGGGAAGGACGGAATCTCCTGCCGGAAGAAGGCGAGCCAGGTCACGAACACCAGCGGCGGGAGGATGTAGGCGAGCGCGATCGCCGCCGCGCCGTTCAAGGTCCAGCGACGCGCGCGACGGCGAACGATAGCGATCATAGGACCGCGGGCCGCCACG
>JAEWIV010000309.1 GCA_023386865.1 Pseudomonadota bacterium | reverse complement strand
CGAGCTTCAGGAGCGGCAAGAATCCGGAGCCCTGGGGCGGCATGGACGCCTTCCTGGCCGGGGTCTGTTTCAACACCGCCGAGGCGAAGAAGGGCAACAAGCCCACGCCGACGAGCTGGGCCGACCTCGTCAAGCCCGAGTACAAGGATTCGATCGTCATGCCGAACCCGGCCTCGTCGGGCACCGGCTATCTCACGATCGCCGGCTGGCTCACCATCATGGGCGAGGAGGCGGGCTGGAAGTTCATGGACGCGCTGCACCAGAACGTCTCGCAGTACCTGCATTCCGGTTCGGCGCCCTGCGTGCAGGCCGCCAAGGGCGAGCGCCTGATCGGCATCGGCTTCGATATGCGCGGCGCCACCGAGAAGACCAAGGGCGCGCCGATCGACCTGATCGTGCCCAAGGAGGGCCTGGGTTGGGAGATGGAGGCCACGGCCATCGTCAAGGGCACCAAGAACCTCGACGCGGCCAAGAAGCTCGCCGACTGGGCGTCGACGCGCAAGGCCAACGAGCTCTACGGCAAGTACTACGCCATCGTCGCCGACCCGCAGGTCAAGTCGATGCCGGCCAACTATCCGGCCGACGGCGAGAAGCTGATGGCCAAGGTCGACGTCGACTGGATGGCCAAGAACCGCGATCGCATCCTGGCGGAGTGGACCAAGCGCTACGACGGCAAGTCGGCGCCGAAGGCCAAGTGACGCGGCGCGCACCGTGTCATCCCGAGCGCAGCGAGGGACCTTTGCGGTGACACCAAAGGTCCCTCGGCCTTCGGCCTCGGGGTGACGGCGGTGTCGCCACATCTTGAAGTCCGCAATCTCCACAAGCGCTACGGCGACTTCATCGCGCTCGGCGACATCAGCCTGGATATCGCCGAGGGCGAGTTCGTCTGCTTCCTCGGGCCGTCGGGTTGCGGCAAGACCACCTTGCTGCGCGCCATCGCCGGCCTCGACCCGCAGACTTCCGGGACGATCCGTCAGAAGGGGCGGGACGTGTCCGCCCTGCCGCCGTCCAAGCGCGACTTCGGCATCGTCTTCCAGTCGTATGCACTGTTTCCCAACCTGACGGTCACGGACAATGTCGGCTACGGCCTGGTCAGCCGTCGCGACAGCAAGGCGGCGATCGGACGGCGCGTCGGCGAGCTGCTCGCCCTGGTCGGACTGCCCGATGCCGGCCCGAAATATCCCGCCCAGCTCTCGGGCGGCCAGCAGCAGCGCGTGGCGCTCGCGCGGGCGCTCGCGACCTCGCCCGGCCTGCTGCTGCTCGACGAACCGCTTTCGGCGCTCGACGCGCGCGTCCGGCTGCGGCTGCGCCACGAGATCAAGGCGCTGCAGCGCCGGCTCGATGTCACGACCATCATGGTCACCCACGACCAGGAGGAGGCGCTGACCATGGCCGACCGCATCGTGGTCATGAACCACGGCGCG
Source organism: Pseudomonadota bacterium (assembly GCA_023386865.1). Classification (GTDB taxonomy): domain Bacteria; phylum Pseudomonadota; class Alphaproteobacteria; order Reyranellales; family Reyranellaceae; genus Reyranella. The sequence goes on along the minus strand of JAEWIV010000309.1, from coordinate 3,409 downwards.
GTCGAGCAGGTCGGCACGCCGCAGGAGATCTACCGCCGCCCGGCCACCGCCTTCGTCGCCGACTTCGTGGGCTCGATGAACTTCCTCGACGGCAAGCTGGTGGCGCCCGGCAAGGTCGAAGTCGCCGGTCTCACGTTCGACTGCGCCGCCGACGACGGGCTGCCGCCCGGCGTCAAGGTGGCGCTGTGCATCCGGCCCGAGGATGTGCGCGTGCGCGACGTGCCGCCCGATGCCGTCAATCGCGTCGCCGTCGAGGTCGCCGAGCTCGACTTCGTCGGCGCCTTCTGCCGGGCCGGCCTCAAGGTCCGGGCCGCGCCCGACGTGGCGATGACGGCCGATTTCTCCAGCAACCTGATCCGCGACCTGGGCGTCGAGCTCGGCCGCAAGCTCGACGTCGCCCTGCCGCCCGACCGTCTCAGGATCTTTGCTGCGTGAGCCTCGCCGCCTCCGCACGACAGCCCGTCCTGCGCGTGACCATGTCGCGCGACGACCTGGTGATGCGCATCGGCGTCGTGGCGTTGGCGCTGGTATTGCTGGTCATCGTCGCCTTGCCGCTATGGTCGCTGCTGGCCAAGGGTTTCGAGGACCGCGACGGCAGGTTCGTTGGCCTTGCCAATTATGCGGCCTACTTCTCGACGCCGGCGCTGTTCGATTCGGCGCTGAACTCGCTGCATGTCGCTGCGGTCTGCACCGTGATCGTGGTGCCGCTCGCCTTCCTCTACGCCTATGCGCTGACCCGCACCGTGCTGCCGCTGCGCTGGCTGTTCCAGGGCATCTCGCTGATCCCGATCTTCGCCCCGTCGCTGCTGCCCGGCCTCGCCCTTGTCTACCTGTTCGGCAACCAGGGCTTCTTCAAGGGCCTTCTCGGCGGGTCGATCTACGGCTTCGACGGCATCGTCATCGCCCAGGTCTTCTACTGCTTTCCGCATGCCACGCTGATCCTGGTGACCGCGCTCGCCACTGCCGACGCCCGCCTCTACGAGGCGGCCGACGCCCTGGGCGCCTCCAAGCTGCGGGTGTTCTTCACGGTGACCCTGCCCGGCGCCAAGTATGGCCTGATCAGCGCGGCGCTGGTCGTCTTCACCCTGGTGATCACGGATTTCGGCATCGCCAAGGTGATCGGCGGCAACTTCAATGTCCTGGCGACCGACGTCTACAAGCAGGTGATCGGCCAGCAGAACTTCTCGATGGGCGCCGTGGTCGGCATGGTGCTGCTGGCGCCGGCGGCGCTCGCCTTCCTGGTCGACCGCTTCGTCCAGAGGAAGCAGGTGGCGTTGCTGACGGCCCGCGCCGTGCCGCTGGTGCCCAAGCCCAAGCTCGGCCGCGACCTCGTCTTCACCGCCTTCTGCACCGTCATCTCGCTCGGCATTCTGACCATCCTGGGCATGGCGGCGTGGGGCTCGCTGATCAAGTACTGGCCCTACAATCTCGGCCTGACGCTGAACAACTACGACTTCACCAATTTCGATGCCAGCGGCTGGGAGTCGTATTTCAACTCGGTCGAGATGGCCATCGGCGCGGCGCTGTTCGGCACGACGTTGATGTTCGTCGGCGCCTGGCTGAACGAGAAGACGCGCGACTTCCTTGTCATGCGCGGCATCGTGCAGTTCCTCGCCTTCCTGCCGATGGCGGTGCCGGGACTGGTGCTCGGCCTGGGCTACATCTTCTTCTTCAACGCGCCCGGCAATCCGCTGAACTTCCTGTACGCCACCATGGGCATCCTGGTGATCAATACCGTGGCGCACTTCTATACCGTGGGCCACCTCACGGCGACGACGGCCCTGAAGCAGATCGATCCGGAGTTCGAATCGGTCTCCGCCTCGCTCAAGGTGCCGGTGTGGCGCACCTTCGGCCGGGTCACCGCGCCGATCTGCCTGCCGGCGATCCTCGACATCGCGATCTACCTGTTCGTCAATGCCATGACCACGGTGTCGTCGGTGATCTTCCTCTACGCGCCCGACACCAAGCTCGCATCGGTGGCGGCGGTGAACATCGAGGAGGCCGGCACGACGGCTGCCGCGGCGGCGCTCTGCATCGTGATCGTGATCACGTCGGCGGCGGTCAAGGCGCTGCATGTGCTGGCCGACCGCTACCTCCTGGCGCGCCTGCAGGCCTGGCGCCGGCGCTGAGATTGCCTGGCGGCGCCGACGTTTTTGACAAGCGCGTCACCCCCTCTGTAGCATCCTGTCGCACACATTGTGCAGCGTAGAGCTCGGCGTGGTCGTGGATCTCGGAGAGGGAGGCTCTAACGATGGCAAAGATGCAACGGCGCAAATTTACCAAGGCCGCGGTCGGCGGCCTCGCAACGACGGCGGCGATGACGACGGCGGCGGCGCCCGCCATTTCGCAACAGCGCCAGGAGTGGCGCATGGTCACGAGCTGGCCGAAGATGTTTCCGGGCGGCGGCACCGCGGCGGAACGCTTCGCCAAGACGATCGGCGAGGCGACCGGCGGGCGGCTCACGATCAAGGTGTTCGGCGCCGGCGAGCTGGTGCCGGCTTTCGAGGCCTTCGACGCCGTGCAGCGCGGCACCGCCGATTGCATGCATTCGACGCCCTACTACTACCAGAACAAGGCCAAGATCCTTGCCCTGTACACCACGGTGCCGTTCGGCATGACGAACTACGAATCGGTGGCCTGGCTGCGTTACGGCGGCGGCCAGCAGCTGTGGGACGAGATCTACGCCCAGTTCGGCCTCAAGGGCTTCCATGCCGGTTCCACCAGCGTGCAGATGGCCGGCTGGTTCAACCGCGAGATCAAGTCGGTGGACGACGTGAAAGGCCTCAAGATGCGCATCCCCGGCCTGGGCGGCGAGGCGCTGCGCAAGCTCGGCGCGACCATCGTCAACCTGCCGGTCGGCGAGATATTCGGCGCGCTGCAGTCGGGCGCCATCGACGCCACCGAGTGGGTCGGACCGTGGCAGGACCTCGCGGCGGGCTTCTACAAGGTCACGAAGTACTACTACTGGCCGGGAATGCACGAGCCCGCCACGCTGAACGAGATCACCGTCAACAAGGCGAAGTTCGACGCCTTGCCCAAGGACCTCCAGCAGATCTTCGCCTGGGGCTGCAGCGACGAGCACGTGCAGGCCACCGCCGAGAACGACGCCAACAACGCGGGCGCGCTCGAGACGCTGATCAAGCAGCACAACGTGCAGCTCAAGCGGCTGCCCGATGACTTCATCAAGTCCTACGGCACGGCGTGGGGCGAGGTCCTGAAGGAGCTGCGCGACGGCGGCGACGCCCTCACCAAGAAGACGCTGGATTCCTACTACAAGTTCCAGCGCGAGCAGATGGCGTGGACGCGCATCGGGCTGCAGGAGTATCTCAACGCCCGCCTCGTCGGCTTCCGCTTCACCTGAGGCGGCGCGATCGCAGGATATCGAACGAGGCCGGCGGAAACGCCGGCC
>JAEWIV010000367.1 GCA_023386865.1 Pseudomonadota bacterium | reverse complement strand
GCGTATGCGGTCGCGTGCAGTCGGCCCAGCCGCTCGATCCGATCCGGATCGAGCTCGAGCCCGGTCTCGCGCAGCAGCATGTTCGTGAACAGGCCGCCGCTCATGCCGATCTTGCGATGGATGCGCCAGACCGAGAGATCGATGCCCTCGCCGTCCAGCGCCTCCTTCCAGGCAAGCACGTGCTGGTAGACGCTGTCGACCAGGGTGCCGTCGAGATCGAAGAGGAAGACCGGCTCGATTCGCATTCTGCCCTCCATGCGGGCTCACGTGCCGTGACGACGGGAGTAGCGACTCCTGTCCGGCGGCTGCCAGCCCTGCAGCGATTCTGCACCGGGCCGGTAGATCTCGACCTTGAGCGGATGGCACTTCGCGGCGTCGCTCGAATGACTGCTGCTGCAGTCGCCCCCTGGACAGGCCGACAAGGCGCCCAGCAGATCGATCTCGGCAAAGAACTCCATGAAGTCACCGGGCCGGACGGGACTGGCCTTCATGAAATACTGGTGCGTGTCGCGGGTAAAACCCGTGCACATGAACACGTTCAGCACGTCGTGCACGTGCCGCTCGGCCGCGTCGAGAGGCAGCCCTTGATCCACCGCGAGCGCGCGCGTCAGGTTGGAATGGCAGCAATGATGGTACTCGTCGCCGCCCAGCAGGAGCTGGGTGTACGGATCGCACCGCGTGCCGATGACGTCGTGCACGCCGCCGCCGTCGTCGTCCCAGCCGTACCAGTCGAGCGTGTCATGGGTGATGGTCGCCATCGGCCGCAAGCTGGGCAATGTGCTCCACAGTCGATCGCCGGTGCTGACATGGGTGGCGTGAAGCGCACGGGTCTTGCCGCTGAAGAACCGCTCCGACAAGTCGTGCGCGTTCCACAGGTTCAGGTCGCCGACCTGCGGGCCTTCGATGCTGACGATCCTGAAGAACTGCCCCGCCGCGACCTCGAAGGTCCGCGCCTCGCGCGGCGGCACGATGGTTTCGCCGATCTTGGTCAGCCCTTGTCGCGCCGATTCGTAGAATTGCCGATCGTATGGCGGTACCTTGTCGACCGAATAGCAGACGACCGCAGGCGCTCGGCGCCGCCGCATTGCGTCCGGTGGCGCCGCATTTTGAGGAGATGATTTCACCGTTCGCTCCTGGATCCAATGAGGCAAAAACCGTGGAGGAAGGTCGGTCAATGGAGACCATTCCCGCCCGTCGCGGCAAGGCAACCCAACTGAAACGCGGCCAAGCGATCCGCATCGTCAACACCCATGGCGCGCAGGTGGTCGACACCTGGGCTTTCACTGCGGGCATGCTGACCGAGTTCATGTCCATGGAGCACACCCGCGCCACGTTGACCAGCCTGCGTCCGAAAGTCGGCGACGGCCTCTATACCAACCGCCGTCGCAGGATCCTGACCATGACCGAGGATACCAGCCGCGGCGATCACGACACGCTGATGGCGGCATGTGACAGCGAACGCTACATGCTGCTGGGCGTGAAGGAATATCACGACAACTGCACCGACAATCTGTTCGCGGCAATGCAGGCGCTCGGCCTCACGCCGCCGGAGTGCCCGAGCCCGCTCAATCTCTTCATGAACATTCCCTGGGCGGCCGACGGCAGGCTCTCGTTCGATCCGCCGACCACCAAGCCGGGCGACCACGTGACCCTGCGGGCCGAGCTCGACTGCATCGTCGCCATGTCGGCCTGTCCGCAGGACATCCTGCCGATCAACGGCCGGACCGGCACGACCACCGAAGCGCACTATGAAATCGTGGACTGACACATGACCTTCTCGATCGCCGGAAGATGCGCCCGGACCGGCATGCTGGGCGCCGTCGTCACGACGTCCTCGATGGCGGTCGGCGGCCGCTGCGCCTATGCCGAGGCCAATGTCGGGGCGGCGCTGACCCAGCATCGCACCGATCCGCGCCTCGGACCCAGGATGCTCGAGCGGCTGCGCGACGGCGCGGCACCCACCGCCATCCTGCGAGACTTCGAGAAGGCCGAGCCGGGCATCGGCTGGCGTCAGCTCGCCCTCATCGACGCCAAAGGGCAAGCCGCCTTCTTCAACGGCGGCAATATCTACTCGGTGTCCAAGGGTCGCGTCGGCCGCAACTGCGTGGCCGTGGGCAACATCCTGCGCGACACCGAGGTGGTCGATGCCATGGTGCGAAGCTTCGAGGCCAACGACGACCAGCCGCTGCCCGAGCGACTGATGCGCGCCATCGAGGCCGGCGATGCGGCCGGCGGCGAGCTGAAGCAGATCAAGTCGGCCGGCCTGGTGGTCGCGCACCGCGAAAGCTTTCCCTTCGTCGACCTGCGCGTCGATCTCGATCCGCGGCCGTTGGCCCAACTCCGCTTCCTGTGGGAGCTCTATCAACCGACGGCGGACGACTATGTCGTGCGCGCTGTCGATCCGAACCGGGCGTCCAAGCCGGTCTAGGCGTCGTTCCTCGGAGCGAAGCCGGGATGGTGGTCGACGGCCAGGAGCTGGGATATCGTCTGCCACGCTTCTCTTTCAGGAGCCTGCCATGCCGCTCGCCACCGCCGCCGAGGCCACCGTCACCCAGCCGCTCAGCGCTGCCGACCACGTGCGCGTCATGGGCGAATACGGCCGACGCGCCGAGGCGCGCGCCTATGCCCTGGGCAATCGCGGCCCGATCCGTGTCGGCGCGGACGGCAAGCTGCTCCCCGAGATCCTGGACTCGTACTGGACGCACGGCTTCTACGTCTTCCAGGGCGTCGTCGGGCCCGAGGAGCTGGCGGAGCTGAGGGCCGACATCGATGCCGTGCTCTCGCGCGCACCGGTGGCGCCCGACGCGCCGACCGATCGGCAGGGAAGGCCGGTAACCGACCACGGCATCATCAAGCCGCCCTATCGCTGGGCCAAGCCGTTGAGCGATCCGGTGGGCGGCACCGACGCGAACAACGGCCGCCATCCCGCCGCCATGCTGCAGCCCGATCCCGGCAAGGACGCGCCGACCTGGACCGTCGAGCTGCTCGACGGCAACCTTCACCTCAGCGACGCCTGCCTGCGCCTCTACGGCCACCCCGGGTTGCTGACGGCGGCGGCCTCGATCCTGGGCGACGATTTCGTGCCCTACAACGAAGTGACCTTCGTCAAGGAGTCGGGGCTCGGCCCGTCGGTGGCCTGGCACCAAGACGGCACGACCCATTGGAACGCGCCCGACTGGGACCAGGGCGCGCACGGCTTCAACTTCATGACCCAGCTCTACGCCAGCACGGCCGGCAACGGCGTCTGGGTGCTGCCCGGCAGCCACAAGCGCGGCAAGGCCGACATCAAGCGGATGGTGGCCGAGAGCGGATCGGACCGCATCGAGGGCGCGGTGCCGATGCTGTGCGACGCCGGCGACACGATCGTGACCAACCGGCAGCTCGTGCACGGCTCCTTCGCCAACAGCTCGCCCGACCGCCGCATCACGCTGAACGCCGGGTTCTTTCCGCGCAAGCGCGTGCTGAACGTCACGACGCGGCGTCTGAACGGCAATGTCGAGACCTACGACCTGGCGCGCATCGAGGCGCGCACGCGCATCCTCCAGATCGCGATCGACGCGCGTCGGCAGCGCTTTCCGCAGGAGACGCCCTATGTCTATCGGCCGATGGCCGGCCGCGAGGACCAGAACCGCTGGAGCGAGGCGACCCGCGCCAACGTGCTGAAGAACTACAACCAGCTCGACATGTTCATCTGATCATCGCCGTTTGACGGTGATTCCCGCCGCCTCGCGATCCCACGTGCGCTGGGTGATGCCGCGGTCGCGCAGCTTGTACTTCTGGATCTTGCCGTTCTCCGTCGCCGGGAGGACGTCGACGAACTCGAGGAAGCGCGGCACGGCGAAATAGGGCATGCGCGTCTCGCAGAAGCGGATGATCGAGACCTCGTCGAGCGCGCTGCCGGGCTGGCGCACGATCGCCGCCATGACTTCGTCCTCGGCGAGCTCGGAGCGCACCGGGAAGGCGGCGGCCGTGGCGATCTCGGGATGGCTCAGCAGCACCTGCTCGACCTCGAAGGAGGAGATGTTCTCGCCGCGCCGGCGGATTGCGTCCTTCAGGCGATCGACGAACTTGTAGTAGCCGTCGGGCTCGCGGATGACGCGATCACCGCTGTGGAACCACAGGTTCCGCCAGGCCTCGACCGTCTTCTCCGGCGTGCCGAAGTAGCCCGTGGCGAAGGCGAAGGGCGCCTCGGCACGCAGCATCAGCTCGCCCGGCGTGCCGTCCGGCACTTCGTTGTCGTCCTCGTCGACCACGCGCGCGGAAAAGCCCTCGAAAATGCGGCCCATGGTGCCGGGCCGGCACTCGGCGATCGGCGAGCCGATGACGAAGTTGGTCTCGGTCGAGCCGTAGCCGTCGAGCAGCGCGATGCCGGTGCGCCGGGTGAACTCGCCATGGAAGTGGCCCGGCACACCCGGTGCGAGCGCGATGCGCACGCGATGCCCGTGCTCCTCCTCGCTTGGCGACCGCGACAGCAGGATCGGCACCATGGCGCCCAGCAGATAGGTCACCGTGGCCTGCCGCTCGGCCAGGGTCGCGAAGAAGCCCGAGGCCGAGAAGCGACTCTCGAAGATCGCCGTGGCGCCGGTGATCATCGCCTGGAAGAAGGTGTTGAGGGCGTTGGTATGGAACAGCGGCAGCGGCGTGCACAGCACGTCGTCCTCGCGCACGCCGAGCAGGTGGGCGGTGTTGACGCCCCACCAGAAGAACTGCGCATGCGGGCAGCACACGCCCTTCGACGGGCCCGTCGTCCCGGACGTGTAGAGGATGGCGAGCGTATCGCTGGGCCGGGTCGGCGCCGGCTCGACCGGCGCGGCGAGCCCGGGTAATGGCTCCGCGATCGGGCTCTTCCTCCCCACGCGCGAAGCGTGTGGGGAGGTGCCCGCGCCTTCGCGGGCGGAGGGGTCATGAGCGCCCGTACTGATGCCCATGACCCCTCCGTCGGCGTAAGACGCCGACACCTTCCCAGCTTCGCTGGGGAGGAGGTCGATCAACCAGATGGCTTCGACTTTCAAAGTCTCAAGCCCGACATGTTCCAGCGCCCCGAGCAGCGCGGCCTCGATCACGATCAGGCGGGCTCCCGAGTTCTCCAGGATGTGCCGCAGCTGGAGGCCGCGCGAGGCGGTGTTGATCGGCACCAGGATGGCACCGAGCCAGGCCGCACCGAGGAAGATCTCGATGAACTCCGGGCGGTTCTCGCAGATCAGGGCGACGCGATCGCCCTGCTCTATCCCGGCGGCCCGCAGCCGGCCGGCCGAGCGTGCCGCCAGGTCCGCCGCCTCGGCAAAGCTCCAGCTCCGGCCGCCCGACTGCGCCAGCTTCTTGGCGCCGAATTTCTTCGCCCGCGCCTGCAGCATGACCGCGAGGCTGCGCTCCGCCGGCGCGAACAGGCGGCCGGCGTCGAGTGGTTCGCGCATCATCGCAGCACCGGCGGACGCACGAGATCGAGATCGCGCAGCAGCGACGCGAAGGCGCCCAGGCGCTCGAGCCGATGGCGCTCCAGGTCCATCTTCTCGTAGTCGAGGAAGCCGCGTCCGGTCTTCATGCCGATATGTCCCTCCCGCATGTTGCGCTCGACGATCTCGGGCGCGGCGTAGCGTTCGTTGCCCAGCGCCTGGGTCAGGTAGCGGCTGGCGTAGTAGAGGATATCGCCGCCGCCCCAGTCGATGAATTCGAGCAGGCCGAGCACCGCGAAGCGCAGGCCGAACCCGTACTTCACGGCCTTGTCGATCTCCTCGGCCGAGGCCACGCCCTCCTCGACCATGCGTGCCGCCTCGTTCATGGCGAGCGCCTGGATGCGCGGCACGATGTAACCCGGCCGCGCCGCGCAGCGCACCGTCACCTTGCCGATGCCCTCGAGGAAGGCGCACAGCGTGTCGACCACGCCGGGCTCCGTTTCCTTGCCCGGCGAGATCTCGACCAGCGGCATCAGAAAGGGCGGATTGAGCCAGTGCGCATTGAGGAACCGGCGCGGACGCTCGACGGCGCCGATGAGGTCGTCGACCAGGATGGTCGAGGTCGTGGAGGCGATGACCGGTTTCGGCCCGGCGAGCTTCGAGGTCTGCGCAAGCACGTTGCGCTTCAGCTCCAGCACCTCCGGCACGCCTTCGAAAATGAAGTCGGCGGCGGACAGCACCGACGCCGCCTCGTTCTCGGGCACCACGCTAACGCGCTGGACGATGGCGGGCACGTTCTCTGGCGCAAAGAAGCCGAGATGGGCCAGGGTGTCGAACGTCTTGCCGACTTCGGCCTTCGCCTCGTCGGCCAGTCGCGCGAAGTCCCCGGAGTCGCGCCGCTTGAGATCGACCAGCGCGACGTCGTGGCCGGCATAGGCGAAAACCACCGCCAGGCCGCGGCCCATGCGGCCCGCTCCAACCAGACCGATCATCTGAAACCCTCGCGCAGCAACGTCTGCAGGCCCACGCGGTCGAGATCGCCGAGACCCAGCCCTGCGAGCGTGCGGCCGGTCTTCATGAAGTCCTCCTCGCAAACCGCACCGCCGATCGAGCGGAAGGCGTCGACCAGCGGGGTCTCGACGTCCGCGAGCTGCGCCACGGATGAAAGGAAGGAGAGACCAAGGCGCGTGTCCTCGAGCATGTAGCGGTGTTTCGTCAGCACGATGTGCTCGCGCCAGTCGCCCGAATCGGTGAGCTTCTCGTGCGAGCCGCGGCCGTACATCCATTCCGGGCCCGTCTTGGCATAGTGGTCGGCCAGCGGGAAATGCGGCCCGGGGTAGCCCAACGCCTCGCGGATCGCCACGCGCTCGCGGTCGAGCGCGTCGGTGACGCGCCGGATCGACGGCTGCGTGCCCTCCTTGTGGATGTCCCACCGGTCGAAGTGCTCCAGCGGGCCCGCATTCATGACGATCAGCGGCGGATGGATGATGGGACCGGCATTCATCAGTGCGCCCGACAACGCATCGCCGCAGGGTCTTATGGCGTCGGGAAAGGCACGGCCGATGACCGCCAGCGCATGGTCCGCCAAGTCGAAGGGGAAGACGCCCGTCGGCAGATGCTTGCCGCGCGCCGAGATCTGCACCTCGTGCGGTCCGTGCTTGCGCGTCAGCCAGGGCAAGGTGCCGGTCTCGGCAAAGGCGACGGACGCCTTGTTGCCCGCCTGGTGCGCGGCCTGCCCCAGCAGCAGGGAGCCGAAAGTGCCGGGCGGCAGGAACACGACCTGCCCGTCCTCCAGATGCGGCGCGAGAACCCTGGAGATGTCGCCCTGGGCGAAGGCGGGCGTCGGGCAGACGATCAGCTCGGTGCCGCGAACGGCCGCCGCGATGTCGGTTGTGACCAGCGCGAGCAAGGCCTCGTGCCGGCCGCGGAAATCCTTGATGGCAACCTTCCCGCCCGCGGCGCGATGAGCCTCGACGGCCGATTTGTCGCGCCGCCACATGCGCACCTCGTGACCGGCCAGGGCAAAGTCACCGGCGGCCGCGAACGAGCCGTTACCGCCGCCCAGAACAGCAATACGCATAGGTCAGCCCCTGCCGTGCAGGTCGATGTTGCGCTGGAGCAGCGTCAGGTTCTGCAGCAGCTCCGACTGCGCCTCCGAGCTCAGCTCGCCCAGGATCGACACCACCCACTCCTCGTGCCGGCGCGCCATGCGCAGGAAGTTGTCGCGACCCCTGCGCGTCAGCCGCACGATCGTGCTGCGGCGATCCTTGGGATCCTCGCGGCGCGTCACCAGGCCGGCGGCCGCGAGCTTGTCGACCAGGCCGGTGATGGCGCCGTTGGACACGATCAGCCGGCGCGACAGCTCCGACATGGTGAGCCCGTCGGGGAAGCGCTCGAGCTGGGACATCACGTCGAAGCGCGCCATGGAGGTCTTGAACTCCTTGCGCAAGCGCTGGCTCAGGATGCTCTCCATCCTCATCGAGCACGAGATCATGCGCAGCCACAGCCGAAGCTCGAGATGGCCCTTGCCTTCGGCGGCCGCCCCGCCGTTCACGCGGTTGCGCATGCGTGGAACCGCCGGTTTGACGATGAGCTCGCTCATGGCTGCTCCTTCAAATGACGAGGGTGCCGACGCTGGCACCGCCGCAGACATAGAGAACCTGGCCGGTGACGAACGAAGACTCGTCCGAGGCGAAGAAGAGCACGGCGTTGGCGACGTCATCGGGCCTGCCCAGCCGCTTCATCGGGATGGCGTTGGCCAGCGCCGTCTCGCGCTCGCTGCCCGCCGGTACGATCTCGTGGAACATGTGCGTGCCCTGGATCGGGCCCGGCGCCACCATATTGACGGTGATGCCGTGCGGTGCCAGCTCGAGCGCCCAGGTGCGGCCCATGCCGATGATGCCGGCCTTGGTCGCCGAATAGGCGGTCCGGCCGTGCGCTCCCAGCGCCGCGCGCGAGGAGATCAGCACGACGCGGCCGAAGCCTGCTTCCTTCATGCCGGGCAGCACGGCCGACAGCAGGATCAGCGGTGCGCCGAGATGGAGCCGGGCCAGGTCCGCGATGTCGTCGGCCTTCGCCTGGTCGACCGGATTGGGCCGGATGACGCCCGCGTTGTGGACGATGTGCGTGATGGAGTGCTCGCGTGCGATCTCATTGGCGACCTCTGTCGTCGCCTCGGCGTCGAACAGGTCGACCGCGCGGCTTTCCAGGCGCGGATGCGACCAGTCGGGCTTCTCCAGCGCCAGCGACACGACGCGATAGCCGCGCTCCAGCATCGCCCTGGCGATGGCCGCCCCGATGCCGCCGCTGGCGCCGGTCACGATGGCGGTCGAGTCGCTCACTCAGCCCTCCGCGGCACCAGCGCCAGCACGCGCAACGGGCTGCCCGAGCCGCGACGGATCTTCAGGGGCGCGGCCAGGATCACCGAGCCGGTCGGCGGCAGGAGGTCGAGATTGGCCAGGCACTGCAGGCCATAGCGCCCCCTGCCGTGCATGTAGTAGTGCGCCGGATAGGGCGGGTTGAAATGGAAGGCCTGGCCGGCATCGGTGCCGATGGTCTCGGTGCCGAGCCCGTGCACGTCGCGCTCCTCGACCAGGAAGCGCACGGCCTCGGGACACGGACCCGGCGTATGCTGGCCGTCCTCCTGCATGTTGACGTAGTCGCGGCCGGAGCGTTTCGACCAGTCGGTGCGCAGAAGCACCCAGTTGCGCGGCGGGATGCGGCCGTGCTGCTTCTCCCACGCCTCGATGTCGGCGACGGTGAGCTCGTAGTCGGGATTCCTGGCCGCCTGCCCGGAGATATCGAGCACCACGGCAGGGGCGATGAAGTCGCCGGGCGGGATCGTGTCGACGGAGTTGTGCGGCAGGTCCTTGCCCGAGATCCAGTGCACCGGCGCATCGAAATGCGTGCCGGTATGCTCGCCCATGGAGATGTTGTTCCAGTACCAGGCCGAGCCGCGCTCGTCGTAGCGCGACACCTCCTCCATGCGAAACGGTGCGCATTGGCCGAGCTCGGGCGGCATGACGATGGTGGGAAATTCCGGCGTCAGCGTATGGGTGAGATCGACGACGTCGATGTCGCCTTGCGCGATTGCGCCGGCGAAAGCCAGCAGGTCGGAAGAGGCCATGTCGGTGCTCCTGCTCATGAGCCGAGCTCGCGCTCGAGCGCCTTGGGACTGACGGCCAGGCGCGCGCGGATGTCCTCGGCGATATCGCCCACGAAAACGTCTTCCAGCCCCTGCTGCAGGGCGCGCACGGTGGCGACGGCGAGCGCCGACGGCGCGACCTTGGGCGGCGGCACGGCCTGGTACCATTCGGTCTCGAGCGGACCGAAGAAGACGTTCAGCACCTTGACCCCGCCTGGCCGCAATTCGGCGCGCAGCGACTGTGCCGCCGACAGGCAGGCCGCCTCGGTCGCCGAGAAGGCGCCGTAGGCCGGCCAGTTCGCCAGCGCATAGACCGAGAGCAGGTTGACGAAGGCCGCGGCCGAATTGACGCCGTCGGCGCCGCGCGCGCGCAGCACCGGCCCGAAGCTCTGGGCGAGCCGCGTCAGGCCGAAATAGCGCACCTCCAGCTCCTCGCGCGCGACGGTGAGCCCCTTGCGCTCGATGATGCCGCCGGTGCGCACGTATTCGGCGGTGTTGATCAGGATGTCGACGCGCGGCGCGTACTCGCCGGCGCACTCGTTGACCGAGATCGTGTCGGTCAGATCGAGCGCCACGATCTCCACGCGCTCGAGCTTCTTGAGCTTGTCCTCGCCGGGAAACGGCTTCCACGGATCGGCGACGCCGACAAAGACCACGCTGGCGCCAGCCTTCGAGCAGGCCTCGGCCAGCGCCTGGCCGACGGCGGTGCGGCCATCGGTGATCAGCACGCGGCGAAACTTGGGATCGCAGGTGAGCTCGCGCCACTGCGGGTCGTCGGCCATGTTCGGGGTGTCCTCCGCGGGCAGCGCCATGGCGATGGCCTGGCCCGATTTGTCGATCTTCAGTTCCAGTCGTGTCCGCTCGCCCTCGCGCAGGTCGCCGTGCAGATGCGCCACGATCGAGGGGCCGGCGTCGAGCTGCACGGTGCCGATGCGCCACGGCATGCGCTCGCGGAAATAGACGTCGGTCGAGGTGCGGATGGTGGTCTCAGCCAGCAGCGTGCCGCGATTGTCGACGTCGCGGAACGGCAGGCGCGCCGACAGGCAGCGCGGGCAGGCGTCGCGCGGCGGATAGATCACCGCGGCGCAGTCGGCGCAGACTTGCAGCCGGAAGCGACCCTCGGCGGCGGCCTCGGTCAGGCCGAGGGCGGTGCGGCTGCGCACGCCCTGGGGCAGCAGCGGAACGCGGGTCTTCTTGAGCGGATTCTTGCGCTTGGGACGGACCAGCGGCTCGGTCATGCGTTGCCTCCCGCCAGCAGCGCCGCACCGCTCGCCAGCCCGCGGTCGTAGGTGATCATGCCGAAGCCCGAAACCAGGCCGATCTTCGCATCCGGCACCGCGGCGCCCAGCGATTCGCCGGTGACCTGGCGCACGGCTTCGACGAGGCCGAGGAAGCCGCCGGCCGCGCCGGCCTGGCCGACCGAGAGCTGGCCGCCCGAGGTATTGTGCGGAAAGCTGCCGTCGGCGGTGAGCGTGTGCGCGCGCACGAAGTCGGGCCCCTCGCCCTTGGCGCAGAAGCCGAGATCCTCCATCTGCATCATGCAGATCACCGGATAGTCGTCGTAGGTCTGCACGAAATCGACGTCGTCCGCCGTCACGCCCGCCATGGCGTAGAGTTCCGGCACGTCCATCACCCAACCGCCGCGATACTGGATGGGATCGTCGGGGAAGGCGTTGTGACGCTCGATGGTGGCGAGCAGCCGTGCCGCCGGTATCCCTTGCCCTTTCGCCACGTCCTCGCGGCAGACCAGGAAGGCTTCGGCGCCGGCACAGGGCATGACGCAGTCGAAGAGATGGATGGGATCGGAGATGGCGCGCGCGCCGAGATACTCGTCGAGGGTCAGCGGCTTCTTCATCAGCGCGTGCGGGAACTTCAGGGCATTGTCGCGCTGGGCGACGCAGATCTTGCCGAAATCCTCCCTGGTGGCGCCGTAGTGCTTCATGTAGTTGCGCGGGATCCGCGCGAAGCCCGAGTTGGGCCCGCCCGAGCCGTAGGGATAGACGGCGTCCTGGGCGAAGCGCGAGAAGGTCGACAGCATGCGCCGGAAGGAATCGACCTGGTTGGTGTCGCCGGCGACGCAGACCACGAACTCGGCATCGCCGCATTGCACGGCGCGCGCCGCCCGGCGCAGGGCGACGACGCCGCTGGCGCCACCCAGAGGCACGTGATCGAGCCAACGCGGCGACAGCCCCAGATGCTGGGTCAGGCCGACCGCGGTGTCGGGGCCGACGGTGAAGCTCGACAGCGACAGGCCGTCGATATCGGCGCTCTTGAGGCCGGCACGCCGGACGACCTCGCGCACCGCGCGGCCGATCCACCAATGCGCGGTGTTGGTCGAGTAGCGCCGATACGGAATGGTGACCGGGGCGGCGATGACGATGCCGTCGTAGGGCTGCCTCATCGCTTCACACGAACAGCTGGATGCTGCCCAGCGCGGCATCGCAGTTGACGAGGTCGACACGCTTCAGGCGGATCTTCAGGGCGCCGTCGACCGTGGTGAGATGGTGCGTCACCCAGGCGGCGTAGAGCGTCTGCTCATCGGCACGGCTTTCGACGTAGTGCATCGGAGTCCAGGTCACGTAACGCTGGTCATCGTCGTCGCGCTCGTCGACCTGCGGCAACTGCAGCACGTGATGGCTGCGGCTCTTGGGACTTTGGCTGTAGGTCGCCTTGCCCTTCAAGCGGTCGACACGGATCCTGAGCAGCAGCTTGTCCTCGTACATCAGCGAGGTGGTGAGCTTCGGATCGGTCTGGCCCCATTCGACGGGCATCCAGTAATGGCCGTCCTCGGTAAAGAGATCGAGCCAGTCCTCCAGGCGCTGCTGGTCGAGCAGCCGCGCCTCGCGCACGACGAAGTCGATCAACTGCTGGTCGGTTGGAACGAAAGCCATCGTCACGCGCCCATGGTCATGAATTTCGCCCAGGCGCGGAACTGGTTGCGCATCTGCCCTTCCGACGTGCCGTCGGTCACGACGTTGCGCTGCCCCGGCTCGTCGGCGGTGTACAGGCGCTGGATGTTGACCCATTCGTTGCCGTTGCTGGCGAGGCCCGCCTGGGCGCGCTCGTAGACCTCGAGATCGTCGTGGCCGACGATCGAGGTCGGCGCATTGACCAGTCGGTTGTACATCACCGTGCGCTCCAGCAGCATGTCCGGCGCGCCCACCAAACGAAACGCCCAGGATTCGACCAGCGTCTTGTCGGCGGCGACCGGCTTGAAGAGGCGCAGGAGCTGGATCGGCCCCTTCACCGTGACGTTGGGGAAATAGACCGTGTTGTGCCGGTTCTCGCCCAGGATCGCCTTGGCGCGTTCCTCGCCATAGGCTGCCTTCATCTGGTCGAAGTACCCCGGCACGGCGGAATAGTCGGAATGGATGGAATGCGCCACGCCGGTATGGCCGTGGCCGTTGTCCCAGATGCGGATGCCCATGCTCTGGAAGAACTCGTACGGGCTCGCGAACGGCGCATAGATCTCGACAGCCATCGGCTTGCTGGCGCCTGCCGGCGCCGACTTCCAGACATCGACCGTCGTGCCTGCCGAGGATTGATGGGCGATCATGGGATGGCAAGTGTCGGTCAGGTTGTCGACCAGCATCTTCCAATTGCAGGCGTGCCTGTAGCGCAGCACGCCGCCCGCCACTTCCAGTTTTCCGGCCGGCGAACGGTCGACCATGTTGTCGATGCTGGAAAGAGCCTCGCCGAAGAACTCGTCGAAGCCCGGCCCGACATCGGAAAGCTTGCCGAAGACGAAGCCGCGATAATTTCGGACATGGCGTACGGCCGTCATGCCGCGTGCGCCATGGCTCTCGGCAAAGCCCGTGTTGTCGTAGCCGCTCTTCAGCGGAATGCCGGCCAGGCTGCCGTCCAGGCGGAAGGTCCAGGCGTGGTAAGGGCAGCGGAAGAAACGGCCGGTGTTGCCGCAGGCCTCGCCGGTGATGCGGGTGCCCTTGTGCGGGCAGCGATTGTGCAGGACGCTGATCGAGCCCTCGGCGCTGCGCACCATGATGACGGGCTGCGTGCCGATCGTGGTGGCGTAGTAGTCGCCGACCTTGGGCACCTGGCTCTCATGCCCGACATAGACCCAGGTGTTGGCGAAGAGCTGCTCCATCTCCAGCTCGAACAGCTCCTGGTCGACATAGAGGTCGCGATGGACCTCGGTCTCGCGCACCAGCGACGCAAGGGCCTGCCGGTTGCCGCGGTACTTGCCGGGAATCATCCGCGTTTCCTCCTCACAGGAAGGTCTCGATGGTCTTGATGGTGTCGTCGAGCGCACGGCCCTCGGCATCCGCGAGTGCCGCCTGCCGCAGTCGGCGCACCCAGTCGGCGGCATCGGCCCGGCCTTCCAGCCGGGTGGCCATCGCCATCAGCCGCGAGAACCTGCCCTCGCCCGCATCGTGCGTGTCCGAGTAGCCTTTGACCAGGCGACGCGCCTCGAGCAGTTCCACGCCGAGCGCCGGGTCGCGTCGCGCGGCATTCAAAGCCTGGTCGAGCCAGGCCTGCATGTGGGCCGTCTCGCGCTGATGGCGCAGCGTGCCGCGGCGGAAGCGTCGGAGGCCCGCCACGATATAGAGAGGAAGGAACCAGCCGACGGTGCCGGTCTGCACCCGGCGGCCGCGATCGACCACGCGCCGCAGCGCGGTCATCAGGCCGGGCCTGGCCTCGATCCAGCGACCGAGGCCGGCCGGCAGCGTGCCGCAGACCTCCTCCATGCGCGGATGCATGAACTCGGTCGCATAGACGATCTGGTCGGGCCGGGCGGCCACTTCCTCGCGCACGCGCGCGAAGCGGCTGCCGCGTGTCTTGAGATCGGCGACACGGATCACGTCGTCATAGGCCATGGCGCGGGCGATCTGCTTGGCCGCCGCCGAGGTCAGCGGACAGTCGGCGGCTGCCCGCTCGATGTCGGCAAACGGCGCCAGGCGCTCGAGATACTCTTTGCCATAGGCCGCGTCCTGGAAATCCACGACGCGTGCCAGGCCGGCCGCGATCATGGGG
>JAEWIV010000350.1 GCA_023386865.1 Pseudomonadota bacterium | reverse complement strand
ACGACAGTGCCGGCGGCACCGGCTCGGCGCGTCTGCTGATCACGCCGGACACCGACCTCAATGCCAGCACCTTCGCTCAGCCGGCGTACGAGCTCACCAACACCGGCACGACCGCCATCCGTACCCTGAACATCGATCTGCACAACAGCCTGATCGCCGGCACGGTGTTCGATCCGTTCGGCACCTTCGGCGACACCACGGCGCTCGACCTCACCCCATACGCCGCTCCCGTCGGTGCGACCTGGAGCTACGGTCCCAACCCGGTGACCGAGGGCGGCTACAAGACGCTCACCGTCACGTTCGACGGCGCGGGCCTCGCCGCGGGGCAGACCTTCGCCTTCCGCCTGGACGCCGACCCCGCGAGCATCGAGGGTCCCTCGCCCGGTCCCAACGAATCCGGCTCGATCTCCGGCTTCGAGCATCTCGGTGCTCTCGTCAGCGTCGGTCTGGTCGACGGCTCTTCGGTGGGCGGAGAGGTGTTCAGCCAGGGCAGCGCCGGCGGCGGCATGGCGACGCTCGCCTC
Organism: Pseudomonadota bacterium; assembly: GCA_023386865.1. Lineage (GTDB taxonomy): Bacteria > Pseudomonadota > Alphaproteobacteria > Reyranellales > Reyranellaceae > Reyranella. The sequence continues at coordinate 13,368 of JAEWIV010000350.1, read as the reverse complement.
GAGCCTGTCGGCTGCGCCGGTCCTGTCCATGTCGACCGTGGGCGGCACGCCATTGGTGACCGATGCGGTGGGCGGCATCCTCAAGGTCAACCTGCCCGGCCTCAACGACCTCGCGGGAACGCCGGGCAACGACGTCGTCGTCAGCGTCACCGGCACCGCCGGCCAGACCGTGCGGCTGGCCGTATCGGAAATCGGCGGCGTCGGCATGGACATCCCGTTGGGCAGCCACGAAGGCAACACGGTGCTGCAGAACCCGACCTTCATCGATGTCACCATCGGCGCCGGCGGAACGGCCAGCGTCGCCCTGGCCCTGCCCGCCGAGACGCCGACATCGAGCCTCGCCAGCGGCTCGGTCTCGGGGCGCTTCGCCGTGACGGCCGCCGCCATCGATCCGGCCACGGGCGCGGCGACCAGCCAGGTGTCCAGCACCCTGGTCGTGAAGGATGCCGCCAACAGCTTCACCTCCGAGGCGGCGAGCGACACCTTCATCTTCCAGCAGGGATTCGCCGCCACCGACATCTTCCAGTTCGCCGCCGCCGGCGGCAATCACGACCTGATCGGCCTGGATCAGGACCTGTTCCCCGGCATGACCATCCAGCAGGTCCTCGACAGCAACGCCCTGAGGCCGGGTGTCGGCGCCGGAGACGTCGACATCGTTCCGGATTCAGGGAACCAGATCCACCTGCATGACAGTTCGGGTCAGTTGACGGTCGACCTGCTGCGCGCCAATCCGCAGGACTTCTTCTTCGTATGACCGCCGCCGATCACGCTCCGTCGGGCGCCGCGGGCAACAGTCGCGGCGGCGGCGTCAGGCGCAGCTTGACGCCCCAGGGCAGCCCGGTCGCGAAATGGAACAGGCCCGCCGCCGCCGAGCCGATCCCCATGCGATCGCCGGCCAGGTACCATGCCGTGCGCAGCAGATGCGTCACGGAGAGGCGGTCGAGGCGCAAGGCATATGCCGTGAACACGCCGGCCTGCACGCGCATGGCGACCTTCATGTGATGCACGAACTGCGACCGCTCCATCCAGTTGTCGTGCTCGACCAGCGGGTGCGGCGAATAGACCAGCCGGCAATGCCCGCACAGCAGACGGTAGGAGAACTCGGTGTCCTCGCCGGTGCCGATGCGCGATCCCGGCCCGAGCATCTCGTTGAACAGGCCGACGCGCCGGAACGCTTCCTTGCGGAACGACATGTTGTTGCCGCCGCCGAGCACGAGGTGCGGTATGGCCGGCCGGTCGATCACCCGGCGCGTAGTCGACTGGATGACCGCAGGACAGATCATCTCGCCGTCCTCGCTGATGCAGTCCCACGTCGTCGATCCCGACTTGCCGTACGGCACCACGCGTCCGTACACGCCCAGCGCCTGCGGATCGGCCGAAAACTCGGCCCAGATGGCCTGCAGCCAGTGGCGGTCGCAGATGCAGTCGTCGTCGGTGAACACCACGATGTCGGCCGCCGCCTCGCGGATGGCGATGTTGCGCGAGATCGCCACACCCACCGTGTCGGTGTGGATGTAGCGCACGCGGCCGTCGGCCACGGCCGCCACCGCCTCACGCGTGGCGTTGTCGGTGCTCTGATCGACGACGACGAGCTCGATGTCCGTGAACGAGTTGGCGAGCACGCTGGCGACCGCGCGCTGCACCTTCTGCGCGCGGTTGCGCGTGCAAATCAGCACGGACAACGAAGGTTTCCCTGGTCCCACGACACACCCAATCCCGGCGGGCATCCACATCCCATCGACGGCCGCACAACATGCGACGGCGCCCGATCCCGACGAGCGCCACCACGCAACCCACCAACGCATGATGGCCTGCTCCGGCGCGTCCTGCCCGTGTCCTTCCGGTGGCTCGACATCACCATGAAGTCACTGGCTCGTCGCCCGGCGCCGGCAAGAATGCGGCGATGAGTTCCCCTGCTCCGACAGAGCCGTACAGCGGAAAGCCCCGCGTGTCGCGGCGGCGCATCGCCGTGAACTTCCTGACGCTGGCGGGCACCAACGTCTTCGGTCTGATCGTCACGATCATGATCAGCGTCTATGTGCGCCGCGCCATGGGGCCGGAAGCGATCGGCCAGGTGAGCTGGGCGATGGCCGCCGTGGCCTACCTCACGGTGCTGGTCAGCCCGGGCCTGAGCTTCGTCGGTCAGCGCGGGCTGGCGCGCGCCCCCGAAACGAGCGAATCGGTGATCGCCCTGGTGCTCACGCTTCAGACCCTGCTGGCTTGCGTGGTCTATGCCTTCGTGCTGGTCGCCGCCTCGCTCGAGCCGCGTGGCCCGGTGGTCAGCGTGCTGCTGGTCATCCAGGGGGCGACGCTGTTCGTCACCGCCTGGAACACCGGTTGGGCGTTGCAGGCGCATGAACGCATGGTCGCACCCAGCATCGCCGCTCTGACCTTCAACGTGCTGCAGCTGCCCGCCCTGATGCTGCTGGTGCACGGGCCGGACGACCTCACGCTCTATGCCGCGCTCGTCGTCGCCTTCGCCTTCGGCAGCGTCCTGTTCAACATCGGGTATCTCGCACGCCGCGGCATCGTGCGGCCGCTGCAGCTGCGTCCGACGCTCGCCGGCGCGCGCGGCCTGCTGCGCGAGGCCTGGCCGCTGGCGCTCACCCAGGCGGCGCTGCTCGTGATCGCCAACAGCAGCGTACTGCTGCTGGGCTTCACCCATGGCGACGATGCGGTCGGTCAGTTTGCCTCGGCCTATCGGCTCATGCTGGTCGCCAACGTCGTCACCGCGGCGCTGTGGAACGCGTATTTCCCGGCGTTCGTTCGCACCGAGCACAGCCCCGACCACGCGGTGCGCCTGTCGCGCGAATATCTCGGGCTGCTCGCCTGGATGGGCCTGCCGACGGCCGCGCTCGGCTGGTTGTTCGGTCGTCACGTCGTCGAGCTGCTCTACGGTCCGGCGTTCGCGCCGGCCGGCCACTACTTCGAGTGGCTCTGTCTCGCGATCGGCTTCAACTTCCTGAACTACGGCGTGGTGTCCGCTTTGGTGCCGTGGGGCCGCGGCGACCTGCAGCTCGGGATGACCGCCGCCGCCGCCGCGCTCAATCTCGCGGTGACCGCGGTCGCGGTGCCACTTTACGGTGCATGGGGCGCGGTGGCTGCCGTCTTCGCCTCGGAGATGCTGGGATTGACGCTCGGCATCGTCGTCCGCCGCCGCCTCGGCGTTTTCTGGCACCCCATCCTGCCCGCCATCCTGCCCCCGCTCCTGTCCTCGGCCGCCGCCGTCGCCGTCCTGGTCGCGTTACCGCGCACGCTGGACCGATTCTGGTGGCTGCAACTTGGCGGCGCCGCCCTCCTGGTCGGCCTGTGCATGCTGGTCCTCGAACGCCAGAGGCTGCTTTACGCCTGGCAGGCCTTCCGCTCGCGGTAGGCGTCACGGGTTGGGCAGGAAGGGTCCGCTGTCCCCGAATGGACACAGGCGCTGTTCGTCGTTTTGCGCTGCCCTCGCCGGCGTGTGGATGTGGGGTGTGAAACGATGCCACTCGAGGTGGATCCCGAACGGGTGTGGACCCTGAGCGAGAATCGCATGCGGGTCGTGATGGAGCTTCCGCCGCTGTTGTTTCCCGGGCACGACGAGCCGGTCCTCGTCAGGATGCGGTTCGATGCCGAGACCGTCGACGGCTTCCTGGAGCGTCTGACCTTGCTGCGATCGATGATGCTGACCGCTCCGGAGATGCAGCCGCCGCCGTAGAGCGGAGTCCGACCGCGATCCGCGCCGGGCGGACCGAGCGCTCAGGCGCGTCGGCGCACGCCGTCGGCACCGCCGGCGCGCAGCGGCACCACGGTGCCCCAATCCTCGTCCATCTCGTCGTGGGCGATGTCGGCCTCGTGCAGCAGGGCCACGCTCAAGGTCCGCTTCACCTTCTCGAGCGTGTGAAGCTCGCCCAGGCTCACGGTGTCGTCGCGCTGGGTCAGCCGCTCGAGCGCGATCAGCCGTCGCTGCTTGTCGATGGCATCGTCCGCTTCGCGCACCATCAGCGTGAGCGTCGCCGTTACCGTCGTCGTATCGAGCCGGCTGTGCAGCCGACGCACGAATGCCTCGAACTTCCCCTCGATGTTGAACATGGCCGTCCCCCCTCATCTCTCCCGAAGCGATTCGTGCCGGTAGCGGCCGAGCGGCGACAGGAGATAGTCCATTACGGTGCGCGCTCCGGTCTTGATCTCGACGGTCACCGTCATGCCTGGAGACAGAGCCATGGCTCCGTCCTCCCGCGCCATATTGCCACGGTTGAGCGATATGCGCGCGACGTATTCGAGTTCCGATGCACCAGCCGAACGCGCGTCGCCACGCGGTGCACTGTCGCGGGAAACCGCATCGCCGGAGATCGCCAGCACCTGCCCGGCCATCAACCCGTAGCGCGTGAAGTTGAAGGCATCGACCTTGATCTCGGCCTCCTGGCCCGGTCGCAGGAAGCCGACCTCGCGGTTCGCCACGATCGCCTCCACTTCGAGCTCGCTGTCGGCGGGCACCACCGCCAGCAGCGGCTGTGCGGCGGTGACGACGCCGCCGACGGTATGGATCACCAGCTGATGCACCATGCCGTCGACCGGGGCGGTGAGGTCCTGCTGCTGCGCCTTCTGCCTGGCCTTGATGACCTCCTGCTGCAGGCCGCCGGCCTTCTGCTCGGCGCGCGCCAGCTCCTCGAACAGGCCGCGCCGATATTCCGCCTCGGTGCGCGCGCGAGTCTCGTCGATCGCCGACAGCGCCGCCTCGGCTTCGACGCTGCGGCGCTTCAGCACCAGGACCTCCTGTTGCTGCGACGTGAGATCCTGCAGGTCGGCCAGGTACTGGAGCCGCGAGCCCAACTCGCGATCGGACAGATGCTTGCGCACGCTGACCCGGTGCTCGATCAACGGCAGCATCGTCTCGAGCTTCTCGATCATCGCGCCAAGCGTCGCCAGTTCCGCCTCCTTCTGCTTCCTCTGACGATCAATGCCGGCGAGCTTGGCCTCCTGCTCCGCCATCTGGCTGGCGAGCAGCCCGCGATGCAGCTCGGCCTGACGCAGCGTGGCGTCGGACGGCGGCCGAAAAGTCGCGCCCGAGGTGTCGGCGGCCAGCGCCGCCCGCAGGCGGGCGGCATCGAGCAGGGCCGACGCCAGGTCGCCGGTCAGCCGCCCGAGCTCCGCCGCGCTGACCGTCGGATCGAGCTCGATCAGGACGTCGCCGGCGCGCACCCGCTGGCCGTCGCGGACATGGATGGCCCGCACGATGCCCGCCTCGAGCGGCTGCACCAGCTTGGTGCGCCCGCTCGGAATGATCTTGCCCTGGGCGACGGAAACGATGTCGACCGATCCCAGCGACGCCCAGGCCGCGGCGAGACAGCACACGGCCACGACGGTGATCGCGATCGCGCGGCCGATCGGCGACGGCGGAGTCTCGACGATCTCGAGCGCCGCCGGCAGGAAGGCGAGTTCGGCCGGCGAACGGCGGCTGCTAATGGATGCCATGGATACCTGCCTGCAGCTTGTGAAGCGCGGCATACCGTCCGGGCGCGCGCATGAGCTCTTCGTGCGTGCCATCCTCGACGAGGCGTCCCTCGTCGATGGTGAGGACGCGATCCGCGATACGCAGGGTCGACAGCCGGTGGGCGATGATCACCACGGTCCGGCCGTGGGCGATCTGGCGCATGTTGTCCTGGATGATGCGCTCGCTCTCGTAATCCAGCGCGCTGGTGGCCTCGTCGAAGATCAGGATGCGCGGGTCGCCGACCAGCGCGCGCGCGATGGCGACGCGCTGTCGCTGGCCGCCCGACAGGCTGGCGCCACGCTCGCCGACCACGGTGTCGTAGCCCTCCGGCAGGCGCAGGATGAAATCGTGCGCACCGGCAAGCTTGGCCGCGCCGACCACGCGCGCCAGCGCCATGGCGGGGTCGGCCATCGCGATGTTGTCGCGGATCGTGCCGTTGAACAGCACGTTCTCCTGCAGCACGACGCCGATCTGCCGCCGCAGCCAGGCCGGGTCGGCCATCGCCAGGTCCATGCCGTCGACCATCACCCGTCCGCTTTCGGGCACGTAGAGGCGCTGGATCAGCTTGGCGATCGTGCTCTTGCCCGACCCGGACACCCCGACGACGCCCACGACCTCGCCGGCCGCCAGGTCGAAGCTCACGTCGTTCAGGACGCGCTGGCCGTCCGGCCGGTAGCGGAAGCTCACATGGTCGAACACGATGTTGCCCCGGATGGCCGGCAGCGACGCACGGCCCGGCGCGTAGGTCGGCTCGGTGGCGGTGTTGAGGATGTCGCCGAGGCGCTCGACGGACAGCCTGGTCTGGTGGAAGTCCTGCCAGATCTGGGCGAGCCGCAGCACCGGCGTGCTGACCCGGCCCGCGATCATGGTGAACGCGACCAGCTCGCCGATCGTCATGCTGCCCTCGATGGCGAGTCGCGCGCCGAAGAACAGCACCGCGGCATTCACCAGCTTGGCGATGAGCTGCACCAGCTCGCTCGTGGTGTTGCCGAGGCTCAGCACGCGGAAGCTGGCCGAGACGTAGCTCGCGAGCTGGTCCTCCCAGCGCCGCTGCATCTGCGGTTCGGCCGCCATCGCCTTGACGGTCTCGATGCCCGCCACGTTCTCGACGAGGAACGCCTGGTTCTCCGCGCCGCGCCGGAACTTCTCGTCGAGCCGGCGGCGGAACAGCGGCGCCACGCCGATCGAGATCGCGACATAGGCCGGGAAGGCGCCAATGACGATCCAGCTGAGCAAGGGTGAATAGAAGAACATGACCCCGACGAAGACCACGGTGAAGAACAGGTCGAGCACCAGGGTCAGCGCCGAGCTGGTCAGGAACATCCGGATGTTCTCGAGCTCGCGGACCCTGGCCACCGAATCGCCGACCCGGCGGCTCTGGAAATAGGACAGGGGCAGCGCCATGAGATGCCGGAACAGCCGTGCGCCGAGCTCGACATCCACGCGGTTGGTGGTGTGCGCGAACAGGTAGGTGCGCATGATGGCGAGCAGGGTCTCGGCGACGGCGAAGCCGACGATGGCGACCGCCACGACCTCGAGCGTCGTCAAGCTGCGATGCACCAGGACCTTGTCGATGACGACCTGGAAGAAGAGCGGCGTCAGCAGCGCGAGGATCTGGAGGAAGAAGGAGGCCAGCAGCACCTCGCCGAGCAGGCCACGGTACTTCTTGAGCGCGGCCGCGAACCAGCCGACGTCGAAGCGTCGCGCGACGTCGCCGACCACGGCGCGCCGCATCATCAGCACCAGGCGGCCGGTCCACCGCGCCTCGAACTGCTGCTGCGTCATGACCTCGGCCTGGCCGGTGCCGGGCACGTGCACCAGGACCTTGTCGTCGGTCGCCTTGCCGACCAGCAGGAAGGAGCCATCGCGCAGCTCCGCGATGCCGGGCAGCGGCGTCCGCGCCAACCGCGCCCATCGCGTCGTCAGGCTGCGCGCCTTGAGGCCGAGCTGGCGCGCGCAGCGGATCATCTCGACGATACCGACAGGCTTGCCGGCCATGCCGAGCTGATGATGGAGCTGGGCGGGCTCCGCCGCCACGCCCTGCAAGCGCAAAAGGGCTACAAGGGCGCCGAGCCCTGAATCGTTTGCCGTCATGTTTGGTCAGCTCTCCTGATGGGACTTGCGGGGCGGCGGCGAGGGTGCCGGCCGCCCCATGGGTCACGGCTCAGAGGACTTTGATGTCCTGTGCTCTCAGGATCTGTCCCGCGTTGAGCTGCGCCACGGCGATTGCCGCACCGCCGCCGCTGCCATCGGCGTCGTAGGAGACGAGACCGGTGCTCTGGTTGTAGATGATGCGCTGCTCGGAGGTGAGCGCCGCCGCCGCCTGCACGAAGGCCGCGGTCGACAGCTCACCGGGCGCCAGGGCGGTGAAGGCCGACTTGGCGAAAGCGAGCTTGTCGGTACCCGACGCGAAATCGGCGATGCGATCGACCGTGCCGTTGGGCGCCGTCGTGAAGGCGAAGGTGTCGGCGCCGGCGCCGCCGGTCAGCGAATCGCTGCCCGGTCCGCCGGCGATGACGTCGTTGCCGGTGCCGCCCTTCAAGGTATCGGCACCATTGCTGCCGAGCAGCCCGCGTCCGGTCCCGCCGCCCATGTTGCCGGCGAGGTCGGTGGCGTTGATGCCATAGCTGTGGGTCGCGCCGGCGGCGGCATTGGCCGTGAAGCTCCACGTGCCGTTGCTGCCGGTGGTGGCGAAGCCCAGCCAGCTCGCGCCGTCGTAGATCGAGATCTGGTCGCCGGCGCTGCCGGTGCCCGTCAGGGTCGCCTTGCCGTTGCCCGACGACACCGACGTGAGGCCGGGCGCGGGCGCCGTGCGATCGAGCGTGAAGCTGAGCGAGGCGGTGTCGCCGGCGAGGATGGTGTGCTGCCCGTCGGCCAGGCCGCTCGGCGTGAACGACCACACACCGCTCGCATTGGCCGTGGCGGTCGCGGCGATCGCCTGGCCGTCGATCCGGAAACTCACGACGGCGTTCGGCGCAGCCGTGCCGGTGAGCGCCGCGTTGGAGGTGATGCGATCGCTCGACGAGGCGCCGGTGTCGCTCGTCAGCCGCATCGTCACGGGACCGGTGGCCGGAGCCGGCGCGGGCTCGGGGGTCGGCGCGGGGATCGGCTCGGGAGGCGGCGTCGTGGTCACGCCCGGCACGTAGTTGATCGTGCCGCGCCCCATGTTTCCGGCGAGATCGGTGCCGTTGATGCCGTAGCTGTGGGTCACGCCGGAGGCGGCGCTGCCGGTGAAGCTCCACGTGTCGTTGGATCCGGTGGTGGCGAAGCCCAGCCAGGTCCCGCCGTCGTAGATCGAGATCTCGTCGCCGGCGCTGCTGGTGCCGTTGAGCGTGACCTTTCCGTCGGCGATGACGCCGCTGGTGATCACCGGCGCCGGCGCGATGCGATCCAGGGTGAAGGCGAGCGAGGCCGTGTCGCCGGCCACGATCGTGTGTTGCCCGTCGGCGAGACCGCTGGGCGTGAACGACCAAACGCCGCTCGCATTGGCCGTCACGGTGGTGGCGATCGCCTGCCCATCGATCTGGAAGCGCACGACGGCATTGGGATCGGCCGTTCCGGTCAGCGCCGGATTGGACGTGATGCGGTCGCCCGAGGAGGCGCCCGTGTCGCTCGCCAGCGCGATGGTGATCGGGCCGGCAGAAGGCGGCGGCGGCGAGGCCGGCGGAGGCGCCGACGTCGTCGACGTGTCGACTTTGAGCGTTCCCGCCGGATTGTAGCCGGTCGCCGCCGAGAGGTTGGCCGCGTTGCCCGCGGCATCGGAGACGGTGCCGCCTGCCAGGTTGAAGGAACTGACCGTGAGATCGGTCGCGCTCTGGCCGGCGGCCACGGTGTACGTGAAGGTGAGCGACGCGCTGCCGGATCCGCCGGCATAGGTGGCCGTGCCGCCGCTGCTCAGGGAGAGTGTCGGCGTGCCGGTCACCGTCACCGCCTCGCTCATCGCCACGGTGAAGGTGACGGTCGCACCCACCCCGACTGTGCCGCTGCCGGCCGTCAGAGAGGATCCGGAGGTCGAGATCGTGGCGACGGTCGGCACAGTCGTGTCGATGCGCAGCGTGCCGGCCGGATTGTAGCCCGCCGCCGCCGTCGTATTCGCCAGGTTGCCCGCCGCGTCCTTGAGCGCGGCGCCGTTCAGCGACAGCGACGTCACCGCGAGATCGGCGACGTTCTGGCCCGCCAGCACGGTGTGGCTGAAGACCAGAGTGGTGCTGCCCGAGCCGCCGCCGTAGGTGGCGGTGCCGCCGTCGTTGAGGACCAGGGTGGGCGTGCCGCCGCTCACCGTGACGGCCTCGCTGAAGGTCACGGCGAGAGTGACGACGTCGCCGGCGTTGAGATTGCCGGTGCCGGCCGTGATGCCGGCGCCCGAGGCCGCGATGCCGACGATGGTCGGCTGCACGGTGTCGGGTGCCGGAAGCGAGGAGCCGCTGGTCGGGATCGCGCTGCCGCCGGTCACCGAGATGCCAGACCCGGCGATCACCTTGCCGCTGCCGGCGATGGACAGCGTGCCGCTGCCCTGCATGTTGATGAACGCTGTGGGATCGGTGCCGCCGCCGTAGTACTCGTTGCCGCTGCCGATGGCGATGACCTTGCCGCCGTTCAGGGCGCCGGCGATGGCGACCTTCTGCGTGCCCCAGGTCGAGAACGTATCGGCAAGGAAGGTGGAGGAGCCGCCGACCCATGCCCCGGCGCCTGCGTTGTTCTCGAAGCCGCTCTGCTCGACCAGCGTGATGCCGGTGGTGGCATAGATGCCGGCGCCCTCGTTCTCGACGAAATAGGCACCCTGCACCGTCATGTCGCGGGCGCCGTTGTCGAGGATCAGCCCGGCAACGCCGTTCTTGCGGAAGCCGCCGCCGATCCATTGCAGGGAATCGGCCGTGCCGCCGCCGCTGTTGGCGAAGCGCGCACCGCCCTGCCCGTTGCCGTGCATCCAGGAATCGACCACCGTCCCGGAGACATTGCCGAGGGCGTCGATGCCGATGCCGCCGACGTGCTCGATGTGGACGTCGCTGACCGTCATGTTGATCGATCGGTCGGCCCCTGCGGCGACGATCTTGATGCCGTCGCCCTCCTGGCCGTTGCCGATGATGCTGAAGTTCGACAGCGTGAGATTGGCGACGTTGACGCCCGGGCCAGCGACGATCTCGATGACCGCCCGGCCGCCCGTCACCTGCGACATGATCTTGGCGCCGCCGAGATCGATGCCGATCGGTCCGCTGCTGGAACCGGTCAGGTAGATGACGATCGGCGTGGTGACGGTGAAGCTCGCGCCCGAAAGCGTCCCCACCGTTCCGCCCGTCAGAGCCGACCGCAAGGCCGATTCCAGCGTGCCGGTGCCGGTGCTGCTCGCCGTCGCGTTCGTCGCCACGGCGGGAAGCGACGAAGCCCACGACACGGCGGCGCCGAGGTTGCTGACGGTGACCTCCGCCGCGTTGCCGCCCCCGAGGCCGCTCACCGACAGCGCGGAGCCGGTGACGATCTTGCCGGTGTCGTCGACCAGGTAGGCCCGGCCCGTCCCCTGCAGGTTGGCCAGCACCGTCGGATCCGATCCGCTGCCGGTGTAGACGCTGCGGCTGCCGGTGACCACCGTGTTGCCCGTCACCCAGCCGCCGAGGCCGGTGCCCTGCACGCCGGAGGTCGTGAAGGTGTTGTTGTTGAAGTAGCCGAAGTTCTGGAACCAGATGCCGTTGGTCGCATTGTCGCGGAACAGGCTGTCCGTCACCGACGTGATGCCCCACTCGGCGCTGATGCCGTAGCCCTTGTTGTTGGCGAACGTCACGCCGTCGACGCTGATGTCGCGGGCGCCGTTGCCGAGGAACAGGCCGGCGCCGCCATTGCCTTCGATGGTGCCGCCGAACCAGCGCAAGGCGCTCACCTGGCCGCCGCCGGCGCTGTGCCCGAAATAGGCGCCGCCCAGGCGATTGCCGATCATCGAGGAGTTGGACACCATCCCTTCGAACACGCTGCCGCGCACGTCCAGGCCATAGCCGCCGACGCCGCGAACGGTGACGTTGTCGACCTCGAAGTTGTAGATCCAGCGGTCGTTGCCGTCGGCGACGATCTCGATGCCGGCGCCTTCGCTACCGTTGCCCTGGATGGTGAAATTGGACAGCGTCAGATAGCGCAGGTCGACGCCGGGGCCGGCGACGATCCGGATGACCGGCGCGCCGTTGGTGATCTGCGACACGATCGTGGCGCCGCCGAGATCGATGCCGAGCGGGCCCTGCATCGTGCTCGTCACGTTGATCACGATGGGCGACGTCACCGTGTAAGTCTGTCCGCTCATCTCGGCGACGTAGCCGCCAGCTATCGCATTTCGAAGCGCCGTTTCGACGCTGGTCCCCGTGATCTGCATATCTGCATATCTCCTTGGTCGTTGCAGTTCCCCCGCAAGCAGATGACACGGCGTGGTTACAGGCGAAGAAGCCGCCAAGCGTGTTCTATTCCGGACAACCCGGCACATTAGACGACGTCCGTCATGCAAGTGCTTGAAGCGGCTTGGTTTTTATGACGACTGGATGGGCACGATTCGCGCCGCTCGGCGCCACCACAACACTTGAAAGGGTGGGAAGTCCGGTCGATGTGCCGCGCAATGCCTTGATCTACCGGCAGGCCGAGAGAGCCGATCAGGTATTCTTTCTTGAGAGGGGGCTGGTGAAAATCGACGGCGCATCGCCGGCCGGGAAGTCGGCGGTGATCGCTCTGCTCGGGCCTGGATCCTTCTTCGGCGAGTCGTGCCTGGCCGGTCATCCGCTGCGCAAGACCAACGCGCACGCCCTGGCCGACAGCAGAGTCGTGTCGATCCGCAAGACCATGATGATGCGGCTGCTGCGGACCGATCCGCACGTCTCGCGCTACTTCACCTCATATATGGTGCGGCGCCTGGCGCGGGCCGAAGAAGACCTGATGGATCTGCGCGTCAACTCCATGGAGCATCGCCTGGCGCGCGCCCTGCTCGTTCTCGCCGGCATGGAGGAGGGAGACCGGCCGCAACCCGTGCTCACCGCCATCAACCAGCAGACGCTGGCCGAGATCGTCGGGTCGACCCGTCCGCGCATCAACGAATTGCTGAGCAAGTTCCGGCGTCTCGGGTACATCAGCCCGAGCGGCCCCCTCAAGGTTCACAGTTCGCTGGTCAATGTCCTGTTGCGCGATCCGGGGTGAGGCGCGGCCTTGCGCAGGTGGCTGCGGGCAATGACGGCGCGGCAGGCCGGGATGAGCAGGTACGGAAGATCGTCCTTGTCGACGAGCAGCTGCTTGCGATGCCGCTCCGGGACGATCGCGGGATCGCATGCGGTGACGAAGACGAAGGGAATGCCTTCGGCCGCGAGGTGATCGGCGACGTCGAAGCTCGGTCGACTGCCGAGCAGGATGTCGAGACAGACGACATCGACGGGCTGGGTGCGCAGGACCCGCAAGGCGGCCGGCGCCGACGGCGTCTGGGCGACCACGGTAGCGCCGGCATCGCAAAACATGTCGCGGATGAGCTCGCCGATGAGTTCGGCATCCTCGACCAGGAGAACGCGAACGCCATTCATCTCCAAGGACGGATACTCGCTTTGGCTGGCGACATCCTGCCCATCAAGCAATAGCGACCGGGGGAAGAACAGTCCTATCGTCGCATACCTTGAGCGAACCAAGGACATCGTGCCCCCGCTTGGCCACAGCACCGACCGCGCCCGCTGTGCCAAGGTCTTTGCGGGTGTTGATGGGGTGAAGACAATGCGGCGTCGATGGACGGCAGCGCTTTGCTGCGCGATTTCGTTCGCCATCCTCGGTGGTGGGCAAGATGTCGAGGCACAAGTCGGCGCCGCGGTTGGCGGTGTCGCCGGCGGCGTTGGCGCCGCGGTCGGCGGCGTGGACGGTGCGGCGGGCGCGGCAGTAGGCGGGGTCGCGGGTAC
>JAEWIV010000295.1 GCA_023386865.1 Pseudomonadota bacterium | reverse complement strand
GTCGAGGGCGCGCCGGGAGCCGCGCCCGCCATCTCGTCGCGCGGCCAGCGCATGAAGGCGAAGACCCACAGCAGGATCAGCGGCACGATCGTGCCGACGCCCGTCAGCGTCAGCAGGATGGCGCCGAGGCCCGCCCAGCCCGGCAAGCCGGTCTTCTCGACGATGCGCCAAGCCATCCAGCCGGCGAGCACCACGCCGATCAGGCCGAAGACGCTCGAGAGGCCGAGCAGGCCCAGGATCTCCATGCCCATGTCAGCGCTTTCCCGGGGCGGCTTCGCCGTTGGGCCAATCGCTGAAGGCGAGCACGCCCATGACGATGAAGGGGCCGATCAAGGGCACGAGATGGAACAGCGACAGCGCACCGGAGAAACCGGCCCGGGTGCAGATGCGCCAAGTCGGGATGATCAGCACGAGCGCCGCCAGCAGGTGCACGACGATGACGCCGAACACCAGCAGCGAGCCGAGACCGAGCAGCCAGGTGACGGGATCCACGGGCGAAGACTCAGGCGAGGGCTACGACTTCGATCTCGACCAGGACGTCGCGCGGCAGGCGCGCGACCTCGACGGTCGAGCGCGCCGGCGCGGCAGCGCCGAAATATTCCGGCCGGCCGTAGACCTCGTTCATGGCGGCGAAGCTGTCCATGCTCTTCAGGAACACCGTGGTCTTGACGCTGCGGTCGAGGTCGCTGCCCGCCGCCTGCAGGACCGCGCGCAGGTTCCTGAGCACCTGATGGGTCTGCTCGGCGATGCCGCCGGTCACCAGGTCGCCGGTCTTTGGATCGAGCGGGATCTGGCCGGCGCAGAACACCAGGCCGTTGGCGACGATGGCCTGCGAATAGGGGCCGAGCGCCTTGGGCGCGGCATCGGACTGGACGACCTTCTTGTTGCTGGCGGGCACTTCGTCACTCCATTGAAAACAGGGTGGAACGCTAACATAGGCCCGCTTGCTTGACAGGGGACCCGCCAAGCTTTATCCGCGCCTTCCTTGGGCCATTTTGCTTGCCCGGGTTCGGTTGATGGGGGGCTGTAGCTCAGCTGGGAGAGCGCCTCGTTCGCAATGAGGAGGTCAGGGGTTCGATCCCCCTCAGCTCCACCAACCGAGACCTGTTGTCATACGACGCCCGACGGGGGACCTTCGGAGTCCCATGCTGGTCCGCAAGCGCCGTCCCACCGCCGCCGATCTTGGTCTCACCGCCGAGGAAGCGCGCATCCTGCGCCCCCTCTCGACGCCCTGGCGCATCCAGGAATTCCTGGTCGGCCTCAGCGCCAACTTCGAGGAGCACGGCGACACGTTGCGCTCGGTGCGGGGCGTGCTGCGCCACCGCCGCGCCCACTGCATCGAGGCCGCCTTCACGGCGGCTTGCGCGCTGTGGCTGCACGGCGATCCGCCACTCCTCATGGACCTCGTGGCCAGGGGCGATTCGGACCACGTGATCGCCGTCTTCCGGCGCAATGGCTGCTGGGGCGCCATATCCAAGAGCAACCACGTCTGGCTGCGCTGGCGCGACCCGGTCTATCGAAACCTGCGCGAGCTCGCGATGTCGTATTTCCACGAATACGCCAACGACGACCGCCGCAAGACCCTGCGCACCCATTCCGTCGCCGTCGACCTGCGCCAATTCGATATCGAGGACTGGGTGACCAACGAGGAAGACTGCTGGGACGTCGGCGCCGCGCTCGACGATGCGCCGCATCACCAGTTGATCACGCCGGCGCAGACGCGCACGCTGATGCCGCGCGACGACATGGAGATGCGCGCCGACGATTTGGTTCAGTACGACAGCGTCGATCGAAAACGGGCGCGTCGCTACTAAGGGAGGATGTCGTGAAATTCCTGATCATGTTCGTGCTGGTCACCTTCGCGGCGACCGGCCGCGTGTTCGCGCAGATTCCCGCCGAATGGCAGGCGGCGGCGCAGGTCGTCATCGCCGACCTCGAACGCGACACGCCGCTCGCCGCCAAGCCGTGGTCCGGCGCGGAGCTGACGCAGGGCTGGCACATGGCTCGCGCCTGGCGCAAGCACAACAACGGCAACATAGAGATCATCCTGGCCGAGTACCTGACCTTCGTCGCGCTGTGCCGGCAGGGCTGCGCCGGCAACACCATCGAGGGCAAAGGCTACGTCGCCGTGGCCGAACAGGTGAAGAACATCAAGGCGCAGAATGGCGGGCCCTACGGCCTCGCCACCAGCGCCCATGCCTGGCTGGCGGCCCTGCCCGATCCGACGGGGGCGGCGGCCAAGAACGCGGCGATGTGGAGCAAGGATCTCGACGTTGCCGCGGCCGATTTCGCCACCAGCAATCTCTATGCGCTCTACTGGCTGCTCGCCCAGGCGCGGCCGACGCCGGCGGAGCAGGCCGGCACGTTCGCCCGGTTCGCCATCTTCGTGCAGGGCAAGGCCTGGATCGGAACGAACTGCCTCGATATCTCCAAGGTGGCCGCGGTGATCGGCGCGCCGCCGCGCATCGAGAATTGCAAATAGCGCCTGGCGGGCGGATCATCGCGCCATGGCCTACGAAACCATCGCGATCCGCAAGCTCACCCCGGCGATCGGCGCCGAAGTGTCCGGCGTCGACCTCGGCTCGCTCTCCAACCGGCAGGCGAGCGAGCTGCACGATGCGCTGATGGCGCATCAGGTGCTGTTCTTCCGGGACCAGCAGATGAGCGTCGACCAGCACAAGGCCTTCGGCGGGCTGTTCGGCGAGCTTCTGGTGCACCCGGCGGCCCGGGCCGAGGTCGAGGGCCACCCCGAGATCCGTGTCGTGCATGCCGACGAGAAGACCAAGGTGGCGACCGGCGAGGTCTGGCATTCCGACATGTCGTGCGAGCCCGAGCCGCCGATGGGCTCCATCCTCTACCTGCATCAATCACCGCCGGTCGGCGGCGATACGGCCTTCGCCAACATGTATCTGGCCTACGAGGCCCTGTCGGAGCCGGTCAAGCGACTGGTCGAGGGCCTGTCGGCCTTCCACACCAGCGCCCATGTCTATTCGCGCGGCGAATACGAACGCTCGGACAAGAAGTTCCCCGAGGCCGTCCATCCGATCGTGCGCACCCATCCGGTGACGGGCCGCAAATGCCTGTTCGTCAATCGCGGCTTCACCAAGCGCATCGAAGGGCTGAGGAAGCACGAGAGCGACGCGCTGCTGGAGATGCTGGTGCGCCACTGCGAGACGCCCGAGTTCCAGTGCCGCTTCCGCTGGGAAAAGCACTCCGTCGCTTTCTGGGACAACCGCTGCGCCATGCACCGGGCGACGTTCGACTATCATCCGCACGTGCGCCACGGGCACCGCGTGACGATCAGGGGTGACAGGCCGTACTGACTCGTTCCTCCTCCTCCCCCGTCTTACGAGGGAGGAGGATGAGGAGCTATTCCGCCGCGATCGCTTCCTTGACGAACTTCTTGGCGTCGAAGTCGTCGGCGACCTTGAGGTCGTTGGCGATCAGCTTCTCGACATCGATTTCGGCGTAGCCCATGACGCCCATGTCGCCCAGCGCCTTCTGCACCTTCGGACCGAACAGGCCGATCTCCTTCAGGATGGGCACGATGCGGGTGAACAGCCGGCTGCGGAACTGCTGCATGGCGCCCGAGTGGTAGGCGTGCTCCAGCATCTCCTTGACCGGCAGGCCCGAGCGCATCCAGACCTCGGCCTGGTTGAAGCGATCGCGCATGAAGTAGAGCGCCTCGACGGTGAACTCCTCGCGCTCGGCACGCTCGGCGTCGGAGAGGTGCGGATAGTACTCGCGCAGCGCCATGCGGCCGAAGGTGACGTGGCGCGCCTCGTCCTGCATGACGTAGGCGTTCACCGCGGCAGCGAGATTGTTCTTGGCGCTGTCGCGGATGCGCTGGAAGGCGGCGAGCGCCAGGCCTTCGATCAGCACCTGCATGCCGAGATAGGTCATGTCCCAGCGCCGGTCGCTCAGCGTCTGCTCGAGCAGGTTCTTGAGCGAATCGGTGATGGGGTAGGCCGACTTGAACTTCTCGTGGATCAGCCGCTTGTAGGTCTCGACGTGGCGCGCCTCGTCCATCACCTGCGTGGCGGCATAGAACTTGGCGTTCATGTCCGGCACGGTATTGACGATCTTGGCCGTCGCGATCAATGCGCCCTGCTCGCCGTGCATGAACTGGCAGATCGAATGGCACTGCAGGTTGAAGCGCAGCCAGTTGCGCTCCTTCTCCGTCATCTTGTCCCAGAACGGCGAGCCGTAGATCGGGATCGACTCGTCGGCCATCCCCATCGGGTTTTCCTCGAACAGGTCCTGGCTCCAATCCAGACGGGTGCTGGTGTCCCACTGCTGCTGCTTGCCCTTCTCGTAGAGGTTCAGCAGGTCGGCGGAGCCGGCGTCGTATTCCCAGTTGAAGGCGATCTCGGTGGCGCCATCGAACTTCCAGTTCGTGACCTCGACGGGGAGCTGATAGATCTTCTGCGTCGTCATTGGCTCTTGCCTCCTGGCTCTGAACGCGGTCCCATCCCACCAACGGAGCAAAGATGACGCTCCGTTCATTTTTCGAGGCGGAAGCTACCACAGTCTGGTACGAGAGTCCCACCCGGAGAATGCACGGACCCTGAACGCTGGTTTACCGAATGTCCTACAACAAGCTGCGCATCGCCAAGATCATCCAAGAGACGCCCGATGCGCGCTCCTTCGTCCTCGACGTTCCTGCCGACCTTGCCGACAAGTACCGATATCGCGCCGGCCAGTTCCTGACCTTCAAGGTGGGTCACCCCGACGGCGCCTTCAACCGCTGCTATTCGCTGTCGAGCGCACCGGAGACCGACGGGCTGCCCAAGGTCACGGTGAAGCGCGTCGCCGGCGGCAAGGGCTCCAACTGGTTCCACGACGCGCTGAAGGAAGGCGGCACCCTGGAGGTGTTGCCGCCGGCCGGCCGCTTCGTGCTGAGCGACAGCACCGCCACGCTGCTGCTGTTCGGCGGCGGCAGCGGCATCACGCCGATGATGTCGCTGATCAAGTCGGCGCTGAAAACCGGCAAGCGGCAGATCCGCCTGTTCTATGCCAACCGCGACAAGCAGTCGGTGATCTTCGACGCCGAGTTCGAGGCGCTGATGAAGGCTCATCCGGGACGGCTGGAGATCATCCATCATCTCGACGCCACGCAGGGCATCACCAAGCCCGAGGAGATCGTGGCGGCGATGAAGGGCTTTGAAGCCGGCGACGCCTATCTCTGCGGCCCCGGCCCGTTCATGTCGCTCGTCGAGGAGACGTTGTTCGAGCACGGCATGAGCCACGACCGCGTGCGCATCGAGCGTTTCGAGGCTTCGGGCAACGACGCCGTTCCCATCGAGCCCAGCGAAGAAGGCGACGTCATCCCCGACCACATCACCATCCATTTCGAGGGCAAGGCGCATAAGGTGCCCTACAGCAAGGGCAAGACCATCCTCGAGGCGGCGCGCGATGCCGGGCTCAACCCGCTGTCGTCGTGCGAGGAAGGCTTCTGCGCCTCGTGCGCGGCCAAGCGCATCAAGGGCAAGGTGCTTCTGGCCAAGAATGACATCTACACGCCCGACGACCTCGCCAACAACTGGATCCTGACCTGCCAGGGCCACTGCTTCGGCGCCGAGGTCGAGATCACCTACGACGTGGTGTAGGTGGTCGTCCGGCCGCAGATCCAGGCGACGCTGCTCACCATCATTGCCGGTATCGCCGACGCGGTGGGCTACATCACCATGGGCGGCGTGTTCGCGGCCAACATGACCGGCAATACGGTGCTGGCGGGAATCGCGCTCGCCGAGGGCCGCTACCCGGACGCGGGTCGGCATCTCGCCCCGCTGGTCGCCTTTTTCATCGGCGCCATGCTGGCACGCCTGCTGCTGCGCCTGTGGCACAAGCCGATGATCCCCATCCTGCTGGAAGCGGCGATCATCGGCGCCATGGGCTTCCTGCCGCTCGCCAGCGAGACCGCCGTGCTCGTCCTCGCCTTTGCCATGGGACTGCAGGCCTCGGCCATCACCCAGTTCGGCGGCGTCTCCGTCAGCACGGTCGTCGTGACCAGCACCCTCGCCCGCACCGCCGACGCCGCGCTCGATCACCTGTGGCCCAGCGAAGCCGGCAAGCTGCCGGTCGTCGCCACGCCGCGCCTGCTGATGATGACATGGGTCGGCTATCTGGTGGGCGCGCTGGCGGGCGGCCTGCTGCTGCACGCCGTGGCGTGGCCGCTGATCGTGCCGGCTGTCCTGCTGGTGATCGTCGTCCTGCTGTGATGCTACATCGGCGGCGTCAGCCCATCGCGGCCATATGAAATCCGCGCCGCCTGCAGCGAACCGTCGGCCTGCTTCTGCGCTGCGGCGATGAAGATCTTGGTGCCGGGTTTGACCTCGGCGCGGTCACCCGGCGCATAGGTCACGATGGCGGTCTGCGGCGTGACCAGAAGCTTCTTCTCGCCGTCCTTGTATTTCAGCGTGAGGATCTGGCCATCGACGCCGGTCACCGCCGTCTCGACATTGGCGTTGGTCATGGTCCCCTGTGCGCCGCCGTCCCACGGACGATGGCCTTCGCCCGTGCCACGCATCGCCTCGGGGAAAATATGCACTTCCACGGCGCGCAGGTTGCCGTCCGGTCCCGGCGTGGCGCCCGAGCCGACAAAGGTGCCGGGCTTCAGGTCGGCGAGGGTGGCGGGGATGATCGCGGAGAAGGTCGGCTTGTCGGAGAGATTGATCTTCAAGTCGGCACCATCCCGCGCCTTCACGTAGAGGGCCGAGCCGTCGATGCGCTCGACGGTACCGCGCACCCGTATGGCTTCTTGGGCCAAGGCCGGCATGGCGAGCGTTGCGGAAGCAGTGAAGACGAGAAGCGTGCGTCGCAGCATGGCGTCCTCCTTTATAGGAGCGCACGCTAGAGCGGAATGAGATGAGATGGAACCGCGTGCGGTTCCATCTCATCTCATTCGCGCGCGCCAGTGATGCGTGTTGCAGAAGGCATGATGGGTCCAGCTGATTCCAGCTGGACCCATCATGCTCTAGCGCATTCGCGGCGAAGAGGAGATCAATCCAAAGTGATGCTCGCTGCACTCAGGCTGACAGAGGCCGTCACTCCGCCGCGATCGCCTTCTCGACGAACATCTTCTTGTCGAACTCGTCGGCGACCTTGCCGTCGTTGGCGAGCTGCTCCGTGACGTCGATATTGGCGTAATCCATCACGCCCATCTCGGCGAAGGCTTTCTGCACGCGCGGGCCCCACAGGCCGATATCCTTGACCGTGGGCACGACGCGGCTGAACAGGCGGCCGCGGAACGAGTGCATCTGCTTGGAATTGTAGTGCAGCTCGTTCAGCACGTCGGCCGGCAGACCGAGTCGCTCCCACACTTCCGACTGATTGAAACGGTCACGCATGAAGTAGAGCGCCTCGACCACGAACTGCTCGCGCTCGTCGCGCTCGGCCTCCGACAGATGAGGATAGTACTCGCGCAGCGCCAGGCGCCCGAACGAGACGTGCCGCGCCTCGTCCTGCATGACGTAGGCATTCACGGCGCTGGCCAGGGTATTGCCGGCCTTGTCGCGGATCGATTGAAAGGCGGCGAGAGCCAGGCCCTCGATCAGCACCTGCATGCCGAGATAGGTCATGTCCCAGCGCCGGTCGCTCAGCGTCTGCTCGAGCAGCGACTTCAGCGCGGGATTGATCGGATAGGCGAGCTCGAACTTCTCGTGCAGCAGGCGCTTGTAGGCCTCGACATGGCGCGCCTCGTCCATCACCTGCGTCGCGGCATAGAACTTGGCGTTCATGTCGGGCACGGTGCCGACGATCTTGGCGGTGGCGATCAAGGCACCCTGCTCGCCATGCATGAACTGGGAGATCTGGTTGGCCTGCAGGTTCCGGCGCAGCCACCCCCTCTCCTTGTCGTTCATCCTGCGCCAGTAGTCGGTGTCGTAGATCGTCAGCGCCTCGTCCTTGAGCGCCATCGGATTCTCGGGATCGAGCTCGAGCGACCAGTCGAGCCGGGTGCTGGCATCCCACTGCTGCTTCTTGCCCTTGTCGTAGAGCTCCAGCAGCGCGTCCGAACCGTCGTCGTACTCCCAGTTGAACTGGATCTCGGTGGCGCCGTCGAACTTCCACTCGGTGGTCTCGACGGGCAGGGCGTAGAGGCGCTGCGTGCTCATGAGGGGGCCCTCCGGGCGCATTTCGTCGCTTTCCAAAAAGATGACGCTTCGGTCACCTTTTGGCAAGCGCCATCAGGGCTGCAGCCGATAGCCGCCGCGGTCGGTGATCAGGATGGCCGCACTGGCCGGATCGCGCTCGATCTTCTGGCGCAGCCGGTAAATATGCGTCTCGAGCGTGTGGGTGGTGACCCCGGCGTTGTAGCCCCAGACCTCGTTCAACAGGACATCGCGCGCCACCGGCCGGTCGCCGGCGCGGAACAGGTATTTCAGGATCGAGGCTTCCTTGTCGGTGAGCCGGACCTTCTTCTTGCCGCCCTTCTCCATCAGCATCTTGGCGGCGGGGTGGAACTCGTAGGGGCCGATGGTCATCACCGCATCCTCGCTGCGCTCGTGCTGGCGCAGATGGGCGCGCAGCCGGGCGAGCAGGACGTTGATGCGAAATGGCTTGGTGACATAGTCGTTGGCGCCCGATTCCAGGCCGAGGATCGTGTCGGCGTCGGAGTCGGCCGCCGTCAGCATGATCACCGGCGCCCGCACGCCCTGGCGCCGCATCAGCTTGCAGAGCTCGCGGCCGTCCATGTCGGGCAAGCCGATATCGAGCAGGATGGCGTCGTAGTGGGCGAGCTTCGCCTTCTCCATGCCCTCCGACGCGGTCCCGACGTGGATGGTCGTGAAACCGTCGTACAGATCGAGCTGCTCGGCGAGCACGGTGCGCAACCCCTGGTCGTCGTCCACCAGCAGAATTTTCTTGCCGCGATTGTTTACAGACATGCGGGTGCCACCTGCTGGATCGGCTTGCGGCCGCATGGAACCGCGATCGGCCCCCTAGGTCGCAAACGCGCGCCTCTTAACGTCCTGACCTACGAGGCCCATTCCGTCCGGCTGGCATTCAGCCGGGCGGAATAGGCTCAGGCGCATTAGAAATACTCTATCTGGTACGAAAAGATGGCAAAAGCGGTTCACTTCGGCAAAAAGGCCCGCGCCATGCTAAGCATTGTGTCAGGTAAAGCATGATTCCGGGTCAGGTTCATTCCCGCACCGCAACGGCCTTGGCCGCCGTCGAGCGCGCCCTGGCGGAGCTGCGCCGCGGCGGCATCGTTGTTTTGCGCGACGATGACGGCGCCGCGGGGCTGGTGATCGCCGCCGAGGCCTGCGGCCCGCGCGCCCTGCAGCGCCTGCAGGGGCTCGCCCAGCAGGCGCCCGTCCTGGTGACCACACGGCGCCGCGCCGAGGCGATCGGCATGGAGATTCCACCGCATATTGCGGGCGGCATGGGTGAAACCAACAAGCCGATCACGCTCGACCTGCCCGAGGGCGTGCCGCCCGACGTGATCCTGCAGCCGCACGAGACCGAGCAGGCCGGCCGCCATGCCGCGCTCCGCTATCTGTCGCGGCCGGTCGCGAGCCATGCTCCGCGTATCGCCGAGACCGCGATCGAGCTCGCCAAGCTCTCGCGCCTGCTGCCTGCCGTGGTGCTGGGGCCGCTCAGCCGCGACGCCAACAACAAGCGGCGCGACTGGGCGCGCGACCAGGACCTGGTCTATGTCGATGCCGGCGACGTGCTGGCCTACGAGGAGATCTCCTCACGCAACCTCCAGCAGGTGGCGCAGGCCAACGTGCCGCTCGAAGGTGCGGAGAACGCCCGTATCCTCGCATGGCGTCCCAGCGACGGCGGCAAGGAGCATCTCGCCATCGTCGTAGGCGAGATCGATCCCACCGAGCCGGTGCTCATCCGGCTCCATTCCGAGTGCTTCACCGGCGACCTCCTGGGCTCGCTGCGCTGCGACTGCGGCGTGCAATTGCGCAGCGCCATCGCCGAGATCGCCAAGCAGGGTTCGGGCGTACTGCTCTACCTCGCGCAGGAGGGCCGCGGCATCGGCCTGGTGAACAAGCTGCGCGCCTACGAGCTGCAGGACGAGGGTTTCGATACGATCGACGCCAACGAGCAGCTGGGCTTCGACGCCGACGAGCGCATCTATGCGCCGGCCGCCACCATGCTGTCGCGCATGGGCATCAAGCGCGTGCGGCTGATGACCAACAATCCCGAGAAGATAAGCCAGCTCGAGCGTTACGGCGTCGAGGTCGCCGAGCGCGTCGCCCATTCCTTCCCGGCCAACGGTCACAACGAGAACTACCTGCGCACCAAGGCCGAGCGCGCCGGCCACCTGCTCTAGGTTCTCCAGATGCGCGTCGGCGTTCCCAAGGAAATCAAGGACCACGAGGACCGCGTCGGACTGGTGCCGTCGTCGGTCACCGAGCTGGTGCATCACGGCCACGAGGTGATGGTCGAGCGCGGCGCCGGACTGGGCTCGGGGCTGGGCGACGAACAATATGTAGCGGCCGGCGCGCGCATCGTCGGCACGGCCGAAGAGATCTTCGCCGAGAGCGAGATGATCGTGAAGGTGAAGGAGCCGCTGGCGATCGAGCGCAAGCGGTTGCGCCGCGGCCAGGTGCTGTTCACTTACCTGCACTTGGCGCCCGACCGCGCCCAGACCGAGGACCTGGTGAAGAGCGGCGTCACGGCGATCGCCTACGAGACCGTCACCTCGCCGAGCGGCACCCTGCCCCTTCTGACGCCGATGTCGGAGATCGCCGGCCGCTTGGCGCCGCAAGTCGGCGCGCACTACCTCGAGCGCACCGCCGGCGGCCGCGGCGTGCTCCTGGGCGGCGTGCCGGGCGTGCCACCGGCGGAGGTGGTGGTGCTGGGCGGCGGCGTGTCGGGCACGCATGCCGCGACCATCGCGCTCGGCATGGGCGCGACGGTGTTCGTGGTCGACCGTTCGGCCGAGGTGCTACGGCGGCTGGCGGCGCAGTTCCCCGGCCTGCGCACCATCTTCTCCACCCGCGATGCGCTCGGCGCCATCCTCCGTCGCGCCGATCTTCTGGTCGGGGCGGTTCTGGTCCCCGGGGGGGGCGCGCCCGAGCAGGTGGCGCGGGGGA
>JAEWIV010000205.1 GCA_023386865.1 Pseudomonadota bacterium | reverse complement strand
CTTCGCCCAGGACGGCGCCGGGGTCCTGTCGGGGCTGGACGCCCTACGGCACCAGGCTGCCGACCCCGCCGGTGGCGACCGCGAAGCCGGCGACCAGCAGCAAGGCGATGAGGCCGCGCCGCGCGATCGGCGTCACCAGGCGGACGTAGCCGTCGCGGCTGCGGTCGATGCCGTTCTGCAGCCACGCCGTGACGCCGCGCGGCTTGCCGCGATGACGCAGCACGAGCGAGCAGAGCGCCGGCGACAGCGAAAGGGCATTGATCGCCGAGATCACCATCGACACCGACACGGCGACGGCGAACTGCTGGTAGAGCTGGCCGGTGATGCCCGGGATGAAGGCCGTCGGGATGAAGACCGACAGCAGCACCAGGGTGATGGCGATGATGGGCGCGGTGACCTGGCCCATCGCCTTTTCGGTCGCCTGGGCGGGCGTGAGTTCGGGCTCGTGCTCGAGGATGTGCTCGACCGCCTCGACCACGACGATGGCATCGTCGACCACGATGCCGATCGCGAGCACCAGCGCCAGAAGCGAGATCGTGTTGATCGAGAAGCCCAGCGCCAGCATGACGGCGAAGGTGCCGACCAGCGCCACCGGCACGGCGATGATGGGGATCAGCGTGGCGCGGAAGTTGCCGAGGAAGACGAAGACCACGATCGCCACCAGCACGAAGGCCTCGCCCAGCGTGTGGACCACGCTTTCGATGGTGGCCTCGACGAACACCGTGGTGTCGTACATGACGTTGTAGGCGACGTCGTCGGGGAGGCGCGGCTCGAGGTCTTTCAGCGCCTTGCGCACGCCCTGCGCGGTGGCCAGCGCATTGGCGCCGGGAAGCTGGTAGATCTGGATGCCGGCGGCCGGCTTGCCGTTGTAGCGGCCGATCGAATCCATGCTCTTGGCGCCGAGCTCGACGCGGGCGATGTCCTTGACGCGGACCAGGCCGCCGTCTGCCTTGGCCCGCACCACGATGTCCTCGAACTCGCCGGTGGTCACCAGGCGGCCCTGGGTCGTGATGTTGAGCTGGAAGCCGACTTCGTCGACCAGCGGGGCAGCGCCGACGAGGCCGACCGCGGCCTGCACGTTCTGCGCCTGGACGGCCTTCACCACGTCGTCGGCCGTAATGTCGAGGCTCGACATGCGGTCGAGGTTCAGCCAGATGCGCATCGAGTAGTCGAGCGGGCCGAACAGCGCGGCGTCGCCCACGCCGGGGACGCGCCGCAGCGCATCGAGCAGCGTGATGGTCGTGAAGTTGCTGAGGAAGAGTCCGTCGCGGCTGCCCTTGGGCGAATAGACTGCGACGACCTGCAGCAGCGAGGAGGATTGCTTCTTGGTGGTGACGCCCAGCCGCTGCACCTCCGGCGGCAGCAGCGCCAGCACCGCGTTGACGCGGTTGGTGAC
Source organism: Pseudomonadota bacterium (assembly GCA_023386865.1). GTDB lineage: Bacteria > Pseudomonadota > Alphaproteobacteria > Reyranellales > Reyranellaceae > Reyranella. Next base: position 15,575 of record JAEWIV010000205.1, on the reverse strand, counting down.
GTTTACGGTGTTGAGATCCGGGTTGGAGCCGACCTCGAAGCTCACGGTCAGCGCGTAGCTGCCGTCGCCGCCCGAGGTCGACTTCATGTAGATCATCTTCTCGACGCCGTTGACCTGGCCTTCGATGACCTGCGCCACGCTCTCCTCGACCGCTTGCGCGGAGGCGCCGGGATAGGTGGCGGTCACGCGCACCTGCGGCGGCACGATGTCGGGGAACTGCGCCACTGGCAGCGCGGTGATGGCGAGCAGGCCGGCGATGGTGATGACGGCCGAAACGACGAAGGCCAGCCGCGGCCGGCGGATGAACAGCGACGAGATGGTCATGGCGCTACTGCGGCTTGGCTGGCGTTGCCGAAGCGAGGCTCGGCGCCACCGTCATGCCGTCGCGCACGCGCTGCTGACCCTGGACGATGACCTTCTCGCCTTCTTTCAGGCCTTCGCTGACGACCAGCCGGCCGTTGCGCACGATGCCGGTCTTCACGCGCCGAAGATGGACGACGTTCTTGTCGTCGACGGTGAACAGGTAGGGCCCGGTCTGATCGAGGGCGACCGACTGCTGCGGCACCGTGACGAGGGTCTGCGGCTTGCTTTCCTCGAGGATGACGCGGACGGTCTGGCCGTCGGTCAGCAGATTGTCCTTGTTGTCGAAGGTCGCGCGCACGATCTGGCCGTCGGTCTTGGGATCGACGGTGATGTCGATGAAGTCGAGCTTGCCCTTTTCCTTGTAGAGGCTGCCGTCGGCGAGCTTCAGGCGCACCTGCGGCGGATCGCCGACCTGGGCGTCGCGCTTGGCCTCCAGGAGCTCGCGCTGGGTGACGGGGAACAGCACGCGGATCGGGCTTTCGCTCACCACCGTCGCCAGCACGCCGGAATCCGGACTGACGAGATTGCCCGGCGACACGGCGGCGCGGCCGATGCGGCCCTCGATCGGCGACTTGATGGTGGTGTAGGAAAGCTGGATCTCGGCGTCGCGCAGCTGGGCGCGCGCGTCCTCGAGCTGCGCCTTGGCCTGGAGCTGCTCGCTGACGCGCTGGTCGTAGGTCTGCCTGGTGCCGGTGTTGGTGCGCAACAGCTCGGCGGCGCGCTGCAGCTGCAGGTCGGCGTTGGTGAGCGCAGCCTGCGCGGAATCGCGCTGGGCCATTTTTTGATCGACTGCGGCCTGGTAGGTCTCGGGCTCGATGGTGAAGACGACCTCGTCCTTCTTCACCATGTCGCCGTCGCTGAACTTGCGCGGACCGAGGAAGCCCTTGACGCGCGCGCGCAGCTCGACCTTGTCGACCGCCGCGGCCCGGCCGATGAACTCGGCCTGGTCGGCGACCGGCGTCAGCTCGGCGGGCTGCACCAGGACGGCCGGTGGTGCCGCTTGCTGTGCGAAGCCGCTGGCCGCGAAGGCTGTGACCAAAATGGCCGCGACCAGCGCTGCGATGTTTGAGCGCCGTTCGATCATTGTCTTCGTCCCCGCCCGTAGTAACCTACGAACACTGCCTTAGTTCGACAAAGCGGTCACGGCCTTTCCGCCTCGACGGGCCGCGGAGGAGAAAGGAGTTGCAGTGATCGTGATGCGGTGGGTCGTTCTCGTATTGTCGTTGGCGCTTGCCGTTCAGTCGCTCGAGGCGGCCGGCCAGGGTCGCAGCAGCTTCGCCAACCCCGCCGAATACGACAATTTCCAGGCGGCGCTCAAGCAGCAGGATCCGGCCAAGCGCGCCACGGCGATGGAGGTCTTCGCCGCCTGGTATCCAGGCAGCATCCTACGTACCGAATCGCTGGAGCACGCGATGGCGGCCTGGATGGCAGCGAAGGAGGCGGCCAAGGCCGACTTCATTGCCGGCAAGCTGCTGCAGATCGACCCGGACAACGTCCATGCGCTTGCCCATCGCGTCTATGCCGCGCGCGCCCGCGCCGTGCAGGGCGAAAAGGCGGCGATCGAGCCCATGGTCGCCGGCGCCGAGCGCGGCGTTGCCGCGCTGGCCAAGTGGCAGAAGCCCGCCTCGCTCGACGACGCCACCTTCGTCCGCACCAAGGAGCAGATGAGCGCGGTGTTCAACGGCGCGCTGGGCTATGCCGCGCTCCAGGCCAAGGACTACGACAAGGCGCGGCGCCATTACCGGGCGTCGGTGACGGCCGAGCCCGACAATCTGCAGGATGTCTATCAGCTCGCCGTCTCCCAGCTCGAGGGCACGCCGCTCGACGCGCTGGGCTTCTGGTTCGCCGCCCGCGCCATCGCACTCGCGCGCGCTGCGAAGAACGAGACCGCCGCCAACGATATCGACCGCTATGTCCGGTCGCGCTACCGCCTCTATCGCGGCAGCGAGGAAGGCTGGAACGAGCTGCTGGCGCGCGTCGTCGCGGGAGAGAAGGCGCCGCCCGGCGGCTTCGTGAAGTCGATCCCGCGCGCGCTGACTCCCACAGAGCTCGCCGTGCAGCTCGTCGAGGACAATGATCCGGGATCGCTGAGCTTCGCCGACTGGGCGCTGATCCTGCGCCATCGCGACAGCACGCCGGCCAATCGCGCCGCCGCAGACCAGACCTGGAAGGCGATCGTCGACAAGCAGCAGGGCGGCGGCACGCGCATCAAGATCCCGGTGAAGGTGATCTCGGCGACGCCCGACGTCATCGAGGCGGCCATCACCGACGAGGCGCAGGCCGGCAACGTCGCCGACCTGCACATCGCCATGGCGCGGCCGCTCGCACCCCTGCCGGCGCTCGGATCGAAGATCGCCATTGTCGGCACGCTGAGCGATTACCGTCCACAGCCGTTCATGTTCATGATGGTGCGCGCCGAGCTGGCGCCCGAATCGATGCCGGTGGCGGGCGGCCCGTGCGCCGATCCGCGGCCGCAGATGTGCACCCGCGACTACCGGCCGGCCTGCGGCCTGCATCGGGACGGCACGCGCAAGACCTACGGCAACGCCTGCTCGGCCTGCAGCAATCCCGACGTCGTGACCCAGTCCGCCGGCGCCTGTCCCTGAGGCGGGATGCCTGGTGAGCGGGCCTGGAGCCCGCGACCGGCTGACGTCAGTGCGCCATCAGCAACGGCACGCGGCAGGACGAGATCACCTTGCCGGTGGCGCCGCCCATGCCCAGGAAGCTCAGCACCTGGCCGCGGCCGTAGGCGCCCATGACCAGCAGGTCGGAGCCCTTGCCGTGGGTGTAGTCGAGCAGGGCGCGGCCGCGGGCGCGGCCCGACACCGCGCCGGGATCGATGGCGTCGATGACGGTCTTGAGGCCGTGCCGTCCGAGGTTGCGCGCGAGATAGGCGGCGCCGACATCGTCGGGCGTGCCGCCGACCACCAGGATGGTGATGGTCGACGCCTTGGCGAGGAAGGGCAGGGAATATTCGACGGCGCGCGCCGCCTGGAAGCTGCCGTTCCACGCCACGATCACGTTGCCGAAGCCGCCGCTGCCGGGGTCGGGCGGTGCAATCATGACCGCCCGCGCGCATTCGTGGATGGCGGCCTCGACGGTCGCCGGCGCCACGTTCTCGGGATCGGCGCCGGGCCGGCCCAGCACGATGATGTCCGAGCAGCGGCCCATCGCCACCAGCGTGTCGAGGGTGGCGGTCTTGGCGGCGGTGTAGGTGGCGCCCTTCACCGGCGCCACGACCTCGCTGTAGACGCGCTCGCTCTCCTTGGCGCGCGCCTCGAGGCGCTCGTCGTCGATGTTCATGATCAGCGGCATCGCCTCGCCGCTCATCGCCAGGCCGCCCACCATGCCGCCGGCCGGGCCGACCGGCAGGTGCAAGGCGTCGACGCAGCCGTCGAACAGCCCGGCCACGCGGGCCGCGAGCTTGAACGACATGGCGGCATCGGGTCCGCCTTCGGACACGGCGAGGATTGACTTGAACATCGAGAGTTTCCCCCAAACAGACGGACGCGATTAAGAAGCGCCTGCGGCCGGCATGCAAGCCGAGACTTTCGCCTGTCGCTTCACGCCACGGATTGGCGAATCTCGCGCTTCCTGATCCAATGAATGAACGGCAGGGCGGCCAGCACCATCCAGAGCTTGCCGAGGATCTGCCCGGCGAGGAAATCGAGGCTGCCGAAGGCCAGCCACAGGAACAGGATGCTGTCGGCGATGAGGCCGACCAGGCTCGAGGCCAGCACCGCCAGGACCAGACCGCGCGACTGCAGCGGCGTGTAGACGGCGAAATCGGCCAGCTCCGACAGCAGGAATGCCGCGGCCGAGGCATAGACCAGCGGCGGCGGGGCGACCGCCCCCGACAGCAGGGCGCCCGCCACGATCGCAGTCAGTGCCGCGGCACGCCCCAGCCTGCGCTGCACCATGTCGCGCAGCACCAGGGCGAGGCCGATCAGCAGCACGCCCGACGGCGCCATCAACGGCATGCCCTTGGCGCCCCAGGGCCATACCGGCACCAGGCATGGGCCATGCGGCGGCGCGCAAACCGTGCCGACATGGCCGATCATCCAGTTGGCGGCCGGGATGCAGGCGATGAAGGCCAGCAGGTAGACGAGGGCCTCGGCCTTCTGCCGGGGCGACGACAACGAGGGGGTGGGCGTCATGTCTGGCGCTCCTAGCAGTCCGGGAAGGCGGGGAAAAGCCCGTCAGAAATGCACAAATCGACGCTGGCGCATCGCTCCGGCAAGTGATGCAATCGACATTGCGGGGAAGGACGAGGGCTAAAAGCGTCGTCTGCGAGGGCCTTGATGCCCGCACCCTTTCTCCGCCGCACTACGTTGCCGTACTTACGCTCGACACATCTCGCGGAGGAGGAACCATGTTCGTCTCCGACATTCTTGCGCAGAAGGGCGCACTGGTGTTTTCGGTGATGCCGTCCACGACCGTGGCCGAGGTCGCCAGGCAGCTCAGCATCCGCCGCATAGGCTCGGTGCTCGTCCTGAACGAGCATAGTTCGGTCGTCGGCATCGTTTCCGAACGCGATCTGGTGCGCGCGATCGCGGCCCATGGCGAGGGGGCGATGGAACTCGAGGCGCGGCAAGTGATGACCCGCGACGTCGTCACCTGCCACCCCGACGATTCGATCGAGGAGGTGATGCAGACCATGACCAACGGTCGTTTCCGCCATCTCCCGGTGGTCGATCGCGGCGAGCTTCTGGGGCTGGTCTCGATCGGCGACGTGGTCAAGGCGCGGCTCGCGGAGACCGAGCACGAGACCGAGGCGCTCAAGGCCTACATCGTCGCCGGCTGAGCCGACGGTCGACAGCCAGCGGGCGGGCTGGCAGTTTGCGGCGTTTCGCAGACTGTCCGAGGGCCCGCCATGCCGTCATCTTCTCTCCCCCTGCAGGGCAAGGTCGCCCTGGTCACCGGCGCGGGCCGCAACATCGGCCGTGCCATTGCCCTCACGCTCGCGCGCGATGGCGCCTCGGTGCTGGTCAACGGCCGGGCCGACACGGCGGCGGTCGACGAGGTCGTGGGCGAGATCGAAGCGGCCGGCGGCCGGGCGGTCGCTGCCATGGGCGATGTCTCGGATCCCGAGGTGCCGCCGCGACTGGCCGACCAGGCCGCCAAGGCGTTCGGCGGCGTCGACATCCTGGTGAGCAATGCCGGCCTGCGCCGGCAGACCGCGTTCCTCGACATGTCGTTTGAGGAATGGCGCCAGATCCTGTCGGTGGCGCTCGACGGCGCGTTCCTGCTGGGCAAGGCCTTCATCCCGCAGATGGTGGCCAAGGGCCAGGGCGGAGCCTTCGTGGCGATATCGGGCATCTCGACCCATGTCGGCACGCCCAATCGCTGCCATGTCTCGGCATCGAAGTCCGGTCTCGAGGGCCTGATGCGCGCGCTCGCCGTCGAGCTGGCGCCGCATCGCATCACCTGCAACGCCCTGGCGCCCGGCGCCATCGACACAACGCGCGCGGCATCGGCCGGGCCGGCGCCGGCCAGTCGCATGGACCGCCCGATCCCGCTGAAACGCTTCGGCACGGTCGATGAGATCGCCGCCATGGTGCGTCTGCTGGTCGGGCCGCAGGGCACGTTCATCACCGGACAGACCATCCACGTGAACGGCGGTGAATTCCTGACGTGAGGCGCCGGTCGTCCCGCCTGCCGTGCGCGCGGCGGGCACGCGGCGACGGTGCGGCCCTGCAAGGCCGTTTGCCCGACTGGAAGACGCGCGCGGGAGGCTGCCGGCGATGATGGGATATCTCGTGGTGTTCGTGGGGGCCGGGGTCGGCGGGGCGATGCGGCACGGCATGAACATCTGGGTGGCGCACGTTCTCGGCATTCACTTCCCCTGGCACACCCTGGTCATCAACGTCCTGGGCTCGTTGGTCATGGGCCTGGTCGCCGGCTGGTTCATCGAGCATCACGACGACGGACATCTTCGCCTCTTCCTCGCCACGGGCGTGCTGGGGGGCTTCACCACCTTCTCGGCTTTCTCGCTCGATGCCGTGCTTCTGTGGGAACGCCATGAGCATCTGCTGGCCGCGTTGTATGTCGGCGGCTCGGTCCTTGGCGCCGTCGGCGGCCTCGTGCTGGCCCTCTGGGTCGTGAGGATGCTGCTGGCGTGAACGCTGCCGCCGACAGGCGCTATGACGTCGTCGTCGCGGGCGGCGGTGCCGCCGGCCTGATGTGCGCTCTGCGCGCCGGCCAGCGCGGGCGGCGCGTGCTGGTGCTGGAGCACGCCGACAAGGTCGGCAGGAAGATCCTGATCTCGGGCGGCGGGCGCTGCAATTTCACGAACCTTTACAGCCGGCCCGAGGCCTTCCTCTCGGCCAATCCGCATTTCTGCAAGTCGGCGCTGGCGCGCTACACCCAGCACGACTTCGTCGCCCTCGTCGAGAAGCATCGCATCGCCTGGCACGAGAAGACGCTGGGCCAGCTCTTCTGCGACGGCTCGGCGCGGCAGATCGTGGCGATGATGCTGGCCGAGTGCGCCGCCGTCGGCGTCGCGGTGAAGGTCGCGCATCGCATCGCCGGCATCGACAAGGCCGATGGTTTCACGGTGACGACGGACCGCGGTGCGTTTACCGCCCCGTCGCTGGTGCTGGCCACCGGCGGCTTGTCGATTCCCAAGATGGGCGCGACCGGCTTCGCCCACGACGTCGCCCGCCGGTTCGGGCTCGCGGTCACCGGGACTCGGCCGGGCCTGGTGCCGTTGACGCTGAAAGTGCCGGAACTGAGCGGCGTGTCGGTGGAGGTCGTGACGCGCCTCGGCCGCGCGAGCTTCCGCGAGGCCATGCTGTTCACCCATCGCGGCTTGTCGGGGCCGGCAATCCTGCAGATCTCGTCCTACTGGCTGCCGGGTCAGGAGATCGCGATCGACCTGCTGCCCGATCTCGATGCCGTGTCGTTCCTCAAGGACCGCAAGCGCGACCGGCCGCGGGCCGAGCTGCGCACGGTGCTGGCCGAAGTGCTGCCGCAGCGCCTCGCCCAGCATCTCGCGGCAGAGGGTACCATGGCCAACCTGCGCGACCGCGATCTCGAGGCGCTGGCCGACCGGCTGAAGGCCTGGAAGATCGTCCCCACCGGCACCGAGGGTTACGCCAAGGCCGAGGTGACGGTGGGTGGCGTCGACACCGACGAGCTGTCGTCACGCAGCATGGAGGCGAAGAGGGTGCCCGGCCTGTTCGTGGTCGGCGAGGCAGTCGACGTCACCGGTTGGCTGGGCGGCTACAATTTCCAATGGGCGTGGTCGAGCGGCTGGGCGGCGGGAGAGGCGGTGTGATCTCCTCTGTCGTCATTGCCCGAGATAGCTCTTTCTCAGTTCCGGATGCTCGGCGAGCTCGGCGGCGGCGCCCGACAGGGCGATGCGCCCGTTCTCCAGCACATAGGCGCGATGGGCGATGGCGAGCGACTGCACGACGTTCTGCTCGACCAGCAGGATGGCGAGCCCGTCGCGGTTCAGCCGGCCGATCAGGGCGAACATCTCCTCGACCAGCAGCGGCGACAGTCCGAGTGACGGCTCGTCGAGGATCAGCAGCCTGGGCTCGCTCATCAGGCCGCGTCCGATCGCCAGCATCTGCTGCTCGCCGCCCGACAGGGTGCCGGCCAGCTGCGCCATGCGTTCGTTGAGGCGCGGAAATACCGTCAGCACATGCTCGAGGTTCTTGGCCCGCGCGGCGCGGCCGCGGCGATAGCTGCCGAGCTCCAGGTTCTCGCGCACCGACAGATTCGGGAAGACGCGGCGTCCCTCGGGCACCTGGACGAGGCCCGCCTCGACGATGCGCATCGAGGGCGCGCCTGCGATCGGTTGCCCGGCGAAGGTGATCGTGCCGCCGAACGGCCGATAGAGACCGCTGACGTTGTTGTTGAGCGTCGACTTGCCGGCGCCGTTGCTGCCCAGCAGCGCCACGATCTCGCCGGCGTCGCCGGCGAGATCGACGCCGCGCAGCACTTCGATGATGCCGTAGCCGGCGCGCAGGGATCTTATCTCAAGCACGCAGCACCTTGGCGGCGCCGTGGCCGAGATAGGCCTCGATGACCTGCGGGTCGTCGGCGATGGCCGCGGGCGTCCCCTCGGCGATCATGCGGCCCTGGTTCAGCACGTAGACGCGCTCGGCGAGCGACGTCACGGCCTGCATGACATGCTCGATCAGCAGGATGGTGATGCCCGAGTCGCGGATACCGCGAATGACCCGGACGATCTCGCTGACCTCCGTCGGGTTGAGGCCGGCCATCACCTCGTCGAGCAGCAGCAGGCGCGGGCCGGTGGCGAGCGCGCGGGCGAGCTCCAGGCGCTTGCGGCCGGCGACGGTGAGGTCGGCGCCCATCTGGTCGAGTTGCCCCGCCATGCCGACCATGGCGGCCACGGCCTCGGCCTGGCGCTCGGCCTGGGCGCGGTCGGCGGTATGAAGATAGCCGCCGACCATGATGTTCTCGCGCACGCTGATCCTGGCGAAAGGCTGCGTGATCTGGAAGGTGCGCACCATGCCCGCGGCGCAGATGCGGTGCGGCGCAAGGCCGGTGATGTCCTTGCCGTCGAAGCCCACCTTGCCCGCATCGGGCTTGTGGAAGCCGGCGATGGCCGCGAACAGCGTGGTCTTGCCCGCGCCATTGGGTCCGATCAGGCCGACGATCTCGCCCTGTCGCACGTCGAGCGAGGCCTGGTCGACGGCCTTGAGGCCGCCGAACGACTTGGAAAGGCCGCGCACCTCAAGCATGCCGCGGCTTCCGTCGGAACAGGCCCATCAGCCCGTCCGGCAGCCGGGCCACGATCAGCACCAGCATGATGCCGTAGACCACGAGGCTGAGCGGCTGCACGTTCTTCAGCGCCGGCACGACGCTGGCCAGCCCGCGCGTCAGCTCGTTGATGGCGGTGAGCGCCACCGACCCGATCAGCGGCCCGAAGATGGTGCCGGCACCGCCCACCATGCTGACCAGCAGCATCTCGACCGACTTGTCGACGCCGAAGGCGATCTGGGGGTCGATGTAGAGGTATTTCTGGGCATAGAAGGTGCCGCCGGCGGCGCACATCGCGCCCGACAAGGTCAGCACCTTCACCTTCTCGGCGAACACGTCGATGCCGAGCGCGCGTGCCGCATCCTCGTTCTCGCGGATCGCGACCAGGCGGGCGCCGAAGCGGTTGCGCGTCAATCGCCAGGCGATCAGCAGGGACACGACGCAGAGCGCCAGCGCGATGTAGTAGATCCAGATCGGGTCCTTGAACTGGAAGTTGGACGGCCGCGGGTCGGCCTTGATGAGCATCCCCAGTCCGCCGCGCGTGAACGGCACGGAGTTGGCGAGGATGCGGAAGACCTCGGCGAAGGCGAGTGTGATCAGCGCGAAGTACGAGCCGCGCAGGCCGGCGCGGAACGACAGGAAGGCGATCACCCAGCCGACGATGGCGCCGGCCAGCATGGCGGCCGGCCAGGCGAGCCAGGGGTTCCAGCCGTAGGTCACCTGCAGGATGGTCGAGGTGTAGGCGCCGGTGCCGAAGAACACGACGTGGCCGAACGAGGTCTGGCCGGCGAAGCCGCCGGCGATGTTCCATGACTGGCCGATGAAGGCCACGAAGAAGATCAACATGCCGATGTTGATCAGGTAGTTCGGCGCCAGCAGGGGAAAGAGCGCGGCGATGGCGAGGCCGACGGCGCAGAGGACGGCCTGCCGGGTCATGCCTTGCTCCCGAACAGGCCGGTGGGCTTCAGCAGCAGGATCAGGATGAAGATCAGCGAGATGCCGATCTGGCCGAGCTGCTCGCCCAGCAACAGCCCGCCCAGCGCCTCGGTGATGCCGATGATGAAGCCGCCGACCGCCGCGCCGATGAAGCTGCCCATGCCGCCCAGCACGACGATGGTGAAGGCCACCAGCACGAAGGCGTGGCCGGACGAAGGCGTGACGTAATAGCTCGGCATCAGCAGGCACGCCGCGGCGCCCAGGCAGGCGATGCCGATGCCGTAGGAGACGGCGAAGATGTTGTCGACGTCGATGCCGACCAGCCGCGCGCCCTGGCGCTCCTTGGCGACGGCGCGGATCGCCTTGCCGGTGTCGCTCTTGGCCATGTAGAGGCCGAGGATGACGCACAGCAGCAGCGAGGCGCCGAAGGAAATCAGCTTGGGCAGCGGCAGGAAGGCGGCGCCCAATTGGACGAACGATCCGGCATAGGGCACGTCGATCGTCTGGGTGTCGCCGCCGAAGAACAGCAGGGCGGCATTGTCGAAGACGATCGAGAGGCCGAGCGTGATCAGGAGGATGTTCTCGTCGCGGCCGTGGCTGAAGCGGCCGATCACCAGCCGGTAGAGCACGAAGCCGAAGACGAAGGCGCCGGCGGTGACCAGGGGCAGGGCGACGTAGGGGTCGACGCCGATCAGCCGCCACAGCCAGAACACGGCGTACATGGCGAGCATCAGCAGGCTGCCGTGGGCGAAGTTGATGATGTGCAGGACGCCGTAGATCAGGGTGAGACCGACGGCGACCAGCACATAGATGCCGCCGGCGAGCAGTCCGTTGAGGACGCCGGCGAGGATGATCTGAGGGTCGAGCACGCCCTCCTACGCTCCCGGCCGCCGGTCAGAGCTTGGGCTTCGGGAACACCGCCTTGGCCGAGGCGAACTCCGCGGGCGCGATCACCTCGATGTCGCCCTTGAGCGACTGCATGACCGCGGGCTTGGCGCCCTGGTTCTGGCCGTTGACGAACTTGGTCGGACCGTACGGCATCAGCTCGGCCTTGAAATCGGAGCTCGCCAGCGCATCGGTGAGCTTGGCCTTGTCGGCCGAACCCGCACGCTCCAGCGAATCGGCCAGCAGCATGGCGGTCGAGTAGCCGAGATAGACCTCGAAGGTGAACAGCGCGCCCGAAGCCTCGACCCGCTTCTTGAGGGCCTGGGCCTTCTCGCTCTTGGGATTGAACCAATGGTTCACGTCCATCATGTATTGCGAGACGTCGGGCATCTCCTTGACGAACTTGTAGTTGAAACCGCCGCCCAGGATCGAATAGAAGCCGGCGACGTTCACCTTCTGCTGGTAGAGCGTGCGCGCCAGCAGCATGTATTCGTTCTGGTAGTTCGACATCATGACGATGTCGGGCGCGATCGAGCGGATCCTGAGCGCGATGTTGTCGAAGTTGCGGGTCGGGTTGTCGTGCGCGATCACTTCCTTTGCCTCGATGCCGATCGAGGGCAGCTTGCTGGCCAGCAGCTTGGCCGTGCCGGTGCCGAATTCGCCCGACTCGTGGACGATCACCGCGGTCTTCGCGGGGCTGCCGGCCGCCTTGTTGATGTTGCCGAGATTGGCGATGCCGTCGTCGACGCAGACGCCGAAGCCCGGCATCAGCCGGAAGGTGTTCTTGAGACCGCGATTGACGATCACGTCGGACGCCGCGACGTCGACCAGGAACGGCGTGTTGTACTTGGCGGCCGCCTGGGTGGCGGCGATGGTGACCGGGCTCTGGAAGCAGCCGATGTAGGCGGCCACGCCCTGCTCGTTCATCTTCTCGACCTCGGCGACGCCGACCTCGACCTTGGATTGGCTGTCGCCCAGCAGCGCCTCGAGCTTGGCGCCGCCCATCGCCTTGATGCCGCCCGCCTTGTTGATGTCCTCGATGGCCATCGTGCCGCCGAGCCGGCCCTGCTGGCCGTTGTAGGCGACGAAGCCCGTCACCGGATGGATCAGGCCGACCTTGATGGCGGCGGGCTGGGCGCGCAGGACGGCCGGTGTGGCGAGGCTGCCGGCGAGCGCGCCGGTGCCGGCGACGAAGCCGCGGCGCGAAACGGACGTGGTGACCTGCTTTTTCATGTGAAGCCCCTCTCTTCAGTCCCCGAGCGCGCGACGCTACGATAGTGCCCCTCCATCGACAACCGCGAACGGCTGCACTGCGATGCCCAAGATCCTGTCGCCCTCCCAGGTCGAGCAGTACCGCAACGAAGGTTTTGCATTTCCTGTGCCGGTGCTCACGGCCGACGAGGTGCGCGCGCTGCGCGCCGATCTCGAATACTGGGAGAAGCAGCAGGGCCATCCGCTCGACTTCCCGGAGAAGAGCAAGTCGTACCTGCTGTATCGCTGGGCGGACACGCTGGTGCACCATCCCAAGGTGCTCGATGCCGTCGAGGACCTGATCGGGCCCGACATCCTCGTCTATCACTCGACGACGTGGATCAAGGAGGCGCATACGCCGGCGTATGTGCGCTGGCACCAGGACGGCGCCTACTTCTTCCTCGATCCGCTGGAGCACGTGACCGCCTGGGTGGCGCTGTCGGAGGCGTCGGAGATCGCCGGCTGCATGCGCGTGATCCCGGGCACCCACCGCCTGCCCATGATCGAGCACGACGACCGGCCCGACGTCCACAACATGATCAAGCGCGGCCAGGGCATCAGCGGTCGCTTCGACGGCGAGACCGGCGTGTCGATGCCGCTGGCGGCCGGCGAGCTCTCGCTGCACCACACCGCGCTGGTCCATTGCTCGCCGGGCAACGACAATGACGACCGCCGCATGGGTCTCGGCATCAGCTTCATCCCGGCGCATGTGCGGCCGTTGGGCCCGGTGACGCCGTCGGCCCTTCTGGTGCGCGGCCAGGACCGCTATGGCCACTTCCTGAAGGAGAAGCGGCTCGGGACCCCGATGTCGCCCGAGGCGCAAGCCGCTCACGCCGAAGCGGTGCGGCTGTTCCGCCTGCGCCAGGACCAAGGCTTTACGAAAGCGGCCGAGTAGGAACCGCGGACCCCCAGGCTCCGCTCAACCCATCATCGTGTCCCGGTAGTGCTGGGCGATCTCGCCGGGCGTCGCCTGCCAGACATTGCCGAAGCGCTCGATGCGCCGCAGCGCCTCGTCGAGGTACTTGATGCGGTGCGGCACGCCCATCAGCCAGGGATGGACCGAAAGGTTGAACACCTGTCCGCCTTCCTGGTGCAGGAGCTCGAACGCCTCGCCGACCAGGTCGGGATAGCGTGGGGTGGGAATGCGCCTCAGATGGAGCTGCTGCACGTCGTCCCATTCGGGCTGGTTGGGCAGGGATACGAACGGCTTGCCGACCTTCATCGGATAGGGCTGGTCGTCGTTCGGCCAGTCGAGGACATAGTCCAGGCCGGCTTCCGCCAGCAGCTTGGGCGTGCGTTGGCTCTCGCCGTAGTCCTGCCCCAGCCAACCCCGGGGCCGCACGCCTGCCGCCTTCTCGATCGCGCCGAGCGACTCGGCAATCTCGGCCCGCTCCTCGGCCTCGCTCATCTTCGAGGTGATCATGCGGTTGGCCGAATGGCCGTGGGCGATGAATTCGTACCTGCGCTTCCTGAACTGCTCGATGAGGTAGGGATAGCGCGCGGCGGCCAGCGCGTTCACCGCCACGCCGGCGCGCACCTGGTAGCGGTCGAGCACGTCCAGCACCCGGAAGATGCCGGTCCGATTGCCGTATTCGCGCTGTGTCCAGGTCCGGTAGTCGGGCTCGAAGCTGCCGAACTCGCCGACGAAGCGGGGATCCTTGTGGCTCTTCTCGTCGGGGATGAGTTCCCAGTATTCGAGATGCAACAGCACGAACCAGCCGACGCGCGCATTGCGCGGCCAGGCGAGCTTGGGGCGCTTGGGAAAGGGGACGTAGTCGTACCAGGGATTGTCCATCCCGGGCTTGAGCGGCGGCGGATTCTTGGGAACGGACGCGGTCATGTCACGCCTCCTTCCCGAGATGCTGCTGGTAGGGCTTCAGCCCGTTGGCGACGTACCAGTCGAGGATCTCCTCGGCGGTGCACACCCAGGCGTCCTTGTGCTGGCGGATGTAGCCCAGCGCCCGGTCGAGATGCTTCAGCCGGTGCGGCGCGCCCATCATGTAGGGATGCAGCGCGATGCACATGACGCGGCCATTCTCGCTGCCCTCGCGATAGACCGTGTCGAAATGGTCGACGATCATCTGGGCGAATTCCTCGGCCTCGACGGGCTGGCGGTAGATCAGGGCGTCGTTGAGATCCATGGTGTAGGGCACGTGCATCAGCGTGCCGTGCCTGGTGGCCAGCGGCGTCGGCTGGTCGTCGTGATAGAAGTCGCAGATATAGTCGAGGCCCGCCTCCTTCACGAGATCGGGCGTGTTGAGCGTGTTGGAGATGGCCGGCGAGAACCAGCCGCGCAGCTTGCGACCGGTCAGCCTGAGGTGCGTGGCCTTGCTGTGCTCGATGACCTCGCGCTCCTCCTGCTCGCTGTAGCCCCAGTGGTAGCGCGTGTTGAAGTAGCCGTGGCTCATATACTCCCAGCGCCGCTCCTCCATGGCCTCCAGGATCTCGGGATACATCTCGATCACCGACATCGACAGCGACACGGTGCAGCGGACGTTGTGCTTGTCCAGGACCTCGAACATGCGCCACAGGCCGACGCGGTTGCCGTAGTCGCGCCCGCCATAGCCCAGCACGTCGGGATGCGGCGTGCGCGGCCAGGGATTGCGCACCCGCACCTCTTCCGGAAGATATTCGTAGTGCTCGATATTGGGGCAGACCCACACCGCGACGCGCGCGCCGTTGGGCCAGGAAAGCTTCGGTCGCTCGACGACGGGAGAATAGCTGAACCGGTAGGGATCCATTTTCAGGCTCTTGTTGTGGCGGGCGAAGTGCATCACGCGGCGGCGAGCAGAGCAACCGCTTGCGTACAAAGAACACCACGATCACAGTCAGCCGCATGGCGGACCGCATCCGTTTTGTCCTGAACGACCAGCCGGTCGAGCTCGACGGCCTGTCGCCGATGACGACCTTGCTCGACTGGCTGCGCGATCATCGCGGTCTCAAGGGCACCAAGGAGGGATGCGCCGAGGGCGACTGCGGCGCCTGCACCGTCGTGCTGTGTCGTCCTGACGGCCGTCCCGAGCCCATCAATTCCTGCATTGCGTTGCTGGGACAGATTGACGGCCAAGCCGTGCGCACCGTCGAGGGCTTGCGTGGCCCGGATGGCGGACCGCACGTGGTGCAGATGGCGATGGCCGAGTCGGACGCCACGCAATGCGGCTTCTGCACGCCGGGCTTCGTCATGTCGGCCTATGCCTTCGCCGCGGGCGGCGAGAAGGCCGACCTCGACATCATCCACGACGCGCTGGCCGGCAATCTCTGCCGCTGCACCGGCTATCGGCCGATCGTCGCCGCCATGGCCAAGGTCGCGGGGCTTGCCGTCGAGCCTGCGCCGCACGTGCGGGCGCGTAACGGCGCGGCGAGCTTCGACGGCCGCTTCCATGCGCCGCACTCGCTCGCCGACCTTC
>JAEWIV010000199.1 GCA_023386865.1 Pseudomonadota bacterium | reverse complement strand
AGATGGTAGAACGGATCGTTGATCCACGACTGCCACGACTCGATCGACAGCTGGTGCTCGCCCTTCGACGCCAATTGCCGGAACGTCGCATCCGTTTCCTTGACGATGCTGACCTTGAATCCGATCTTCTCGAGCTCCGCCTGAATCCAGGTGGCGGCCTGCTCGTGCGGCTGCCAGCCGACGCGGATCGCGAGATTGATGGGTATCGGCGCCTTGTCGAGGCCGGCCTCTGCCATCAGGGCTTTCGCCTTGACGAGGTCGTGCTTGTACGGCGAGAGCGTTCCATCGTACCCGGGCGTGAGGCTGGGAACCGGGCTCTTCATTTCGGTGCCGTAGCCGTAGAGCACGTTCGGGATGATGGCCTGGATCGGAATGGCGTAGTTGATCGCCTGGCGCACCTTCACGTTGTCGAGCGGCTTGAACTGCGAATTCATGCACAGCCAATGGCAGGTTGTATCCGGAACCGAGAGAATCTTGAGTCCGGTTTGGCCCTCCAGGCTCTTCACGTTGCGCGGCGACAGCCCGGGCCGGCCGACGACGATGTCGACGGCCTTGCGCTTCAGGAGCAGCACGCGATCCGCTTCGTTCGGCACGTACTTGAAGATCACCCTCTCGAAGAACGGCTTGGGCCGCCAATGGTCCTTCGTCGCCTCGATGACGACTTCGACACCGGGTTCGTTCTTGACCAGCTTGTAGGGACCGAGACCGGCCGCGTTGCGTTTGAGCCAATTGGTCGCCCAGGGATCTTCGGCGGTGGCGTTGGCCTTGACGGCCTCCGGATCGAGCAGGGCGTTGTTGATCAGCGCCATGACGTCGAGCGTCATCGGGCTCGACCCCGGCATCTTGATCGCCAGCGTGTTCTCGTCGCGCACCTCGAATTGCTCCGGCTTGGTGATGCGCAGCAGTCGCGGGAACAGGATGCGCATGTAGCCGGGTGATTGCAGGCCCCGATCGAACAGGTACTTGACCGTGGTGGCGGTCACGGGGCGGCCGTCGGAGAACTTGGCGCCTTTGCGGACCTTGAGGACGAGGGTCGCATCGTTGTCCTCGAGGGACCACGATTCGGCGATCCCGCCGTCGAATTCGCCCGGCTTGGACAGGAACAGCCCCGGCTTGCCCTCGACCGGCTCGACCTTCCACATGAGCGGGCTGTCGTAGATGTTGGCCTGAATGGTGTAGCCGCCGATCGACTTGAACGACGCCGGATCGAGGGAGTCGATGTCGGTGTCCCATGCGACGGTCAGGGTCTTCGTGTCCTGCGCTACTGCGCGGCCGGCGCCGAGGCCAAGAGAGGCGAGCGACGTCGCCGCCGCGGTGCTCGATGCCAGGCCGAGGAAGTCGCGGCGGTCTATTCCCTTGGTCATGCAGTTCTCCCCCCATGAAGCGGCCAGAACGCAGCGCCCTCGGACGTGCGCCTGCAGCTAACCGGATTTTTGTGCGGTGTCCCGAAAGGCAAGTTTTTAACGTGCGAATTTTGAGCCAGTTGTGCTATTAGTGTCAACTACGGTCTCAAAAAATGGAACTTTTGGTCCAACCTTGAGCACATTGTCCAACGCGTCGGCCGTCTTGCGCCTCTTTTCGCCAGAACGATTGGACGTGAGCGTCACCACCGTTTCGCAGCTTTTGGGCATGCCCAAGAGCTCGTCGTCGCGCCTGCTGAAGGCGATGCTGCGGGAAGGCCTGCTGGCGCGGGTCGAGGGCTCGGCGAAATACAAGGTGGGCAATCTCCTGTTCGAGGTCGCGCGCCTCTACCGGCTGAATTCATCGCTGATCGGCGCCGCCGACGAGGCCCTGAGCGCGGTGTGCCGCGCCACCGGCCATACCGGATACATCTCGATCCTCGATGGCTCGGACGTTCTGGTCATCCGGGCGCATCAGGGCAGCCACGCCCTCAGAGTGTTCACCCCGCTTGGCCAGCGAGCGCCTGCTTTTGCCACCTCGACGGGGCGGGCCCTGCTTGCCCGGCTGAAGGATGCCGATGCGCAGGCGCTCTGCGCCGAGAACCTCGTGCCGCCGTCGGCGAATGCGCCCCAGTCGATCGACGCGTTGATGGCCCTTCTGGCCGAGGTCCGGATACGCGGCTGGGCCGAGGCAAGCGACGAGGCCATCCCGGGTGTCGGCTCGATTTCGACCGCCGTTGTCGACGGCGAGGCCGGCGAACGTCTCAGCATGTGCATTTCGTTCCCGTCGTCGACGACGTCGCAGTCGGAGAGGAATCGCATCGTGACTCTCCTGGTGGCGGCAGCCCGC
Source organism: Pseudomonadota bacterium (assembly GCA_023386865.1). GTDB lineage: Bacteria > Pseudomonadota > Alphaproteobacteria > Reyranellales > Reyranellaceae > Reyranella. Next base: position 12,156 of record JAEWIV010000199.1, on the reverse strand, counting down.
CAGGTCGGCGCCAAGTTCGACGATAGTTTTCACAGCCAGCTCGAATTCGTCAGGCTATCCGGCGGATCGGCGGCCGCCTGAGGGGACTTGATGATGAAATCGTTTTCGCCGAGGGGCGCCGCGCAATGACGTCATGCAGAGTGAGCCGCGCATGAGACGGCTCGACGCCGACGATATCGAAGCCATGGCGGTCGGCGCATGGATTCTCGGGACAGGGGGCGGCGGCAGTCCCCACCACGCGCTCCTCAACATTCGCCGCCTTTACGAGCAGGGCACGCGGGTCGATCTCGTCGACCCGTCCGAGCTCGAGGATGGCGACCTGATCGCGGTCGTCTCGGTGATGGGCGCACCGCTCGTGATCCTGGAGCGCATGGTCGACGCGGAACTCATCGCCCGCGCGGTCCAGGCCATGGAGGAGCACCTTGGCCGCAGGTTCAGGGCCGTGATGGCGGTGGAGATCGGCGGCGGCAACGGCATGCAGCCCCTGCTCGCCGCGGCCATTCTCGGCATCCCCGTCGTCGATGCCGATGCCATGGGCCGGGCCTTTCCGGAGGCCCAGATGACGAGCTTCGCCGTGGGCGGCCTGCCCTCGTATCCGCTGACGTCGATCGATCCGCGCGGCTCCGAAGTGATCGTCTCCAGGACGCCGACGTGGAAGTGGATGGAGAGAGCGAGCCGCAAGGTCTGCGTCGAATTTGGTTCGCTCGCCGCCACCTGCAAGGCCCCACGCAGCGGCGCCGACATCAGGAAGTGGGGCATCCTCGGGACGACGACCAAGGCCATAGAGCTCGGTCATGCGGTCGCCCGCGCCAACAAGGAGCACCGCGACCCGATCGAGGCGATCCTCGGGTCGGTCGGCGGCAAGCGCCTGTTCGCGGGAAAGATCGTGGAGGTGGAACGCAGGACCACCGAAGGGTTCCTGCGCGGCAGGACCTCGGTCGCCGGCCTGGGCGAGTATCGTGACGCGGCCGTCGACATCGAGTTCCAGAACGAATGGACGGTGGTCTGGCGGGACGGCGAGGCGATCGTCACCACGCCGGAGTTGATCTCCGTCCTCGACAGCGAGTCGGGAGAGGCGGTGGGAACGGAGACCATCCGTTACGGCCAGCGCGTCACGGTCATCGCCCTGCCGGCCCCCGAGGTGTTCCTGTCGCCGCGCGGCCTGGAGTTCGTCGGTCCGCGCGCGTTCGGCTACGACATCGACTTCAAGTCGGTGTTCGCGTCGTGAAGCGCGTCGGCATCGATGTCGGTGGAACCAACACCGACGCGGTCCTCGTCGGCGACGGCAAGGTCCTGAGGAGCGTCAAGTCGCCGACGACGGAGGACGTTACAGGCGGCATCGTCGAGGCGATGAAGCGGCTTGCCGCCGATGGCGGGCTGGGCAGCGACGTCGACGCCGTCATGGTCGGCACGACCCATTTCATCAACGCCGTCGTCCAGCGCAGGCAGCTGGCGAAAGTCGCCGCCATCCGCGTGGCCCTGCCGGCCACCGCGTCCCTGCCGCCGTTCAGCGGCTGGCCGGCCGACCTCGCCCGGGTCGTCAATGGCGGAGCGTGGATGATCGAAGGCGGCCACGACTATGACGGCCGCCGCTTCGTTCCGCTCGACGTCGAAGGCGTCCGACGCGCGGCGCGGGAGATCAAGGCCCTGGGCATCAGGCACGTGGCCGTCTCGTCGATGTTCTCGCCGCTCGATCCGTCGGACGAGACCACGGTCGCCGCCGTGATCGGCGAGGAGTGTCCGGATGTTTCCGTGACCTGCTCGCACATGCTGGGCGGCATCGGCCTGCTCGAACGCGAGAACGCCGCGATCCTGAACGCATCGCTGATCGACCTGGCGCGGGACGCCGTCAGCGCCTACGAAGCGGCGAAGCTGGAGCTGGGCATCGCCGCGCCCCTCTTCGTGACCCAGAACGACGGCACCGTCGCCGAGGCGGCGCGCGCCATTGCCTATCCGGTGTTCAGCTTCGCGTCCGGCCCGACCAACTCGATGCGTGGGGCGGCGTATTTGTCGGGCATTACGGATGCGGTTGTCGTCGATGTCGGCGGCACGACCGCCGACTTCGGGCATCTGCGGGCCGGCTTTCCGCGCGAGGCGAACTCGTTCGTCCATGTCGGCGGCGTGCGGACCCTGTTCAGGATGCCGGATCTCATATCGATCGGCCTCGGTGGCGGCAGCCACGTCGATCTCGCCAACAACCGCATCGGTCCGGTGAGCGTCGGGTACCGGCTGACCTCCGACGCCTTGGTGTTCGGCGGCAACCAGCTGACCACCACCGACATCGCGGTTGCGGCGGGCATGCTCGACATCGGCGATCGCGGCAAGGTTGCCCACATCGGGCGCCGCCAGATCGAGGCCGTTCTGCAGCGCGCGAAGGACATGGTGGAGGAATACGTCGACCGCATGAAGAGTGACGCCGGCGACGTCGTGCTGATCGCCGTCGGCGGCGGCGCGTTCCTGGTGCCCGATGAGCTGAAGGGCGTCGCGCGCGTCGTCAGGGTCGAGCATGGCGGGTGCGCCAACGCGGTTGGCGCGGCCATCGCCCAGGTCAGCGGCGAGGTCGACCAGATTTTCCAGGGCCTTTCGCGTCACGAGGCTCTTGCGGCGGCGCGCAGGTTGGCGGAGGCGCGGGCGGTCGATGCCGGAGCGGCCGCCGACAAGCTGGCGCTGGTCGAGGCCGAGGACATTCCGATCGCCTACCTGCCCGGAAACGCGCTGCGTATCCGCGCCAAGGTCGTTGGCGACATCCGGGTGAGTTGAAGGGAGAGTAGCCGATGCCCGTCAGGTTCCTGATCAGCACGCTCAAAGCCGGCGTCAAGCCGGAGGACTACGAGAAATGGGTGAGGGAACGCGACTACGAGCTGGTCCGAACTCTGCCCAACTACGTGAGCTACAAGGTTCACCGGATACGCAAACCGATCGCGGGCGCCGACGATGCCGGCTGGCAGTACATCGAGCGGATCGAGGTCAAGAGCCTCGAGCAGCACGACCGGGATCTCGCCTCACCGGCGGGCGTGGCGTTGCGCGAGGAACTCTATGGCCGCTTCCTCGACCGCTCGAAGAACATCTATTTTGCATCGGACGAGATTGTCTAGAGGCGCCGACCGGACCCGGGGAGAACAGTCATGACGATCGATTTGCTGATTCTCGGCAACGCGCCGATGGACACGATGCTGAAGCGCGTGCGGCTCGCCGAGGACAACGGCTACGACATCGCCTGGCTTGCCGACGAACGCTTCTACCGGGAGGTCTACTCCTGTCTGACCAGCTTCGCCCTCAACACCCGGCGGATCAGGCTCGGTCCCTGCGTGACCGATCCGTATGCGCGTCATCCGGCGCTTACGGCGATGGCGATCGCCACGCTGGACGAGCTGTCGGGCGGGCGCGCCGTGCTCGGCGTGGGCGCGGGTATTTCCGGGTTCGCCGAGATGGGCGTCGAGCGGCTGAAGCCGGCCCGGGCCATCCGCGAGACGGTCGAGCTGGTTCGCCTTCTCCTGCGTGGCGGGCAGGTCACCTACGAGGGGCAGGTGATCAAGTTCAAGGAGGGCAGGCTGAGCTTCACGCCGGTCCGCAGCTCGATCCCGGTCTACGTCGCCAGCAACGGCCCGCTCGGCCAGAGAACGGCCGGGGCCGTCGCCGACGGGGCGATCATGGAGGCTTGCGGCAACCCGCTCGAGGTCAAGGCCTTCCGCAAGGTCCTGGACGAGGGCGCGTCGAAGGAGGGGCGCGATCCCAGGTCCGTCAAGCTGGTGGCGCGCCTGAACACCTGTATCGCGAGCGACGGTAAGGTGGCGCGCGACACGCTGCGGCCCACCGTGGCGCGCATGCTGGGGGCGAACCGGCTGCAGTTCCGGACGAATGCCGAGCAGAGCCTCTCCTTGCCGGCCGACGTGGTCGCCTCGGTGGCGGGTGCGGCGTATGCCGACGGGGTGAAACCCTACCTGCATCTGCTGCCGATGATCACCGACCGTCACGTGAACTCCTTCATGCTTGCGGGCAACACCGACGAGGTGGCGCAGCGGGTGGTCGAGCTCGGCAGGGCCGGGGTCGATTCGTTCATCATCATGCCGTTTGCGCCCGAGGGCGGCACGATCGAGGACACGATCGTGAAGTTCGGTTCCGAGGTGTGGCCGAAGGCGCAGGCCATGCTGAAGGCGGGGTGATGAGCCTGGAACTCCATCGTCCGGCCTCGATCGACGAGGCCGTTGCCGAGGCCGGCCGGTTGGGCGGCAATGCCCGCTTTCTCGCCGGCGGCACCGACGTCGTCATCCAGATGAGCAGGGGCCGCATCGACGTCCGCCATCTCATAGACATCTCGCGCCTCCAGGAATTGGCGACCATCCTCGAAGAACCCGATCGCTTCGTGATCGGCGCGTTGGCCACCCACAAGGCGATCGAGCGGCATCCGGCCTTCGCCGACGTCTATCTGGCGCTGCCGCAGGCGGCGAGCGTGGTCGGCGGCCATCAGGTCAGGAACGTCGCGACCATCGGCGGAAACATCGTCAACGCGTCGCCCGCGGCGGACCTGGTGCCCGTGCTGCACGCCCTCGACGCCAGCGTGGCGCTGCGCGGCGCGGCGGGAACGCGAAGCCTCCCGATCGGCCGGTTCATCTCGGGGCCGGGGGGCACGGCGCGAGCGCCGGACGAGCTGCTGACGCATGTCGAGTTTGCCCGCCTGCCGTCGCAGAGCGCCACCGTCTTCCTCAAGGCCGGTCGTCGCAGGGCGATGGAAATCTCCGTGGTTTGCGTCGCCGTTGCCCTGACCCTCGAAGCCGATCGCGCCACATGCAAGGCCGTTCGGCTGGCCGTCGGCGCCGCCGCGCCCGCCGCATTCAGGGCGACGGCGGCCGAGCAGTTCCTGATTGGAAACACGGTGACGGGCGAGGCGCTCGACAAGGCCGGCCGGATTGCCGCCGAGATGGCGGCGCCCATCGACGACGTTCGTGCCTCCGCCGAGTACCGGCGGCTCCTGGTCGCCCGGATGTCGGCCAAGGCCCTGGCCCTGTGCGCCGAGCGTATCGGAGGGACAGCGAGATGAGCCGGACGACGATCGAGTTGACGGTCAATGGCCAGCGCCATGCGCTGTCCGTCGAGCCGCATTGGACGTTGCTCCATGTGCTGCGCCGGGAAATCGGACTGATGGGCACCAAAGAGAATTGCCTCGAGGCCGAGTGCGGCGTCTGCACGGTCCTGATGGATGGCAAGGCCGTCAATTCCTGCATCCTCCTCGTGATGCAGGCCGCGGGCCGGGAGATCACCACGATCGAGGGCCTGGGCGGACCCGAGGCCCTGCATCCGCTGCAGCAGGCGTTCATGGAACACGGGGCCGTTCAGTGCGGCTACTGCATTCCAGGCATGATCCTGTCGGCGAAATCCTACCTCGACGAGAATCCGGGAAGAGTGCCGTCGCGCGATGAGATTCGCGAGGCGATTTGCGGAACGCTCTGCCGCTGCACCGGATATCGCAAGATCGTCGACGCCATTGCCGCCGTGGCCGCGGCCCTCCCGAACGAGCGGAGCTGAAGATGAGCAGGAACGTCTTTCGCGTCGCCGGCCAGAGACTCCCGCGTATCGACGGCATCGGCAAGGTGGTGGGCAAGCACGTCTACGCCGCCGACTTTGCCCTGCCGGGCATGCTGTTCGGCAGGGTGCTGCGCAGCCGGCTTCCGCATGCCCGCATCAAGCGTATCGACGTCGCGCCCGCGCAAGCGCTTCCCGGCGTGCGCGCGGTCATCACAGCCGGGGACATACCGGCAACGCACTACGGCCAGGCGATCAAGGACATGACCGTCTTCGCGACGGAGCGGGTCCTGTTCGCGGGACATGCCGTCGCCGCCGTGGCGGCCGATACGCTCGAGGCCGCCGAAGCCGCCTTGGCGGCGATCGTCGTCGAGTTCGAGGAGCTGCCGGCGATACTCGACCCGGAGCAGGCCGTCGACGACCCGATGCTCATCCACCCGGACTGGGAACGCTTCAAGGCCGTGCCGTACATCTCCCGCCAGGGAAACGTCACCGGCCGTTCCCGCATGACGACCGGCGACGTCGAGGCAGGCTTCAGGCAGGCCTACCGTGTCTACGAGCACCGGTTCTCGACCGCCCTCGTCCATCCCGGCTACACCGAGCCTCGCGCCGCGGTGGCCGACTGGGACGCCAACGGCAACCTCACGGTCTGGTCCAACACCCAGCTGCCCTTCGACATGCAGGTCACGCTGTCGGAGCTTCTCGACCTGCCCACTACCAGGATAAGGGTGCTGGTTCCCGGGATCGGCGGCGGCTTCGGCGGCAAGCTCCGCATCGGCACCGAGCACTATGCTGCGCTGCTGGCCCGCAAGACCGGCCGCCCGGTGCGCGTCATCTGCACGAGCGAGGATGAGCTGACCGCGGCCAACCCGCGGCAGCCGACGATCACCGTCCTCAAGACCGGTGTCGACAAGGACGGAAGGATCCTCGCCCGCCAGGGACGCATCCTGGTCGATTGCGGCGCCTATTCGGGCTCCGGGCCCGGCACGGCGGCCATCGCGCTGCAGATCCTCGTGGGTCCCTATCGCACGCCCAACCTGCTGCTCGAAGGTACGTCGGTCTACACCAACAATGTTCCGAGCGGCTCGATGCGCGCGCCGTCCGGCCCGATGGCGAACTTCGCGATCGAAAGCCAGATGGACATCATCGCCGAGGACCTCGGCATCGATCCGCTGGAAATCCGGCTGCGCAACGTCGTCCGCGAGGGCGATATCGGGCCTTCGGGCGAGGTCCTGAGATCGGTCAGCATCGAGGAATGCCTCAAGAAGGCGGCTACGGCGATCGGCTGGCACGACAAGGCGCGCCGACCGGGCCGGGGCAAGGGTATCGCCTGCGGCTGGTGGCTGACGACCGGAGGGTCGTCCGGCGTCTACGTCAAGATCGATCCCGACGGATCGGCGACGGTCATCAGCGGCGCGGTCGAGATCGGCACGGCCGCCATCACCGGAGCGGCCCAGGTGCTGGCCGAGGAACTGACGCTCGACCTCACGGACATTCGTGTCACTGCGGTGGATACCGAGGTCGCGCCGTTCGATCACGGCGCCCAGGGCAGCCGGACGGCATTCTCGGTGGGCAACGCCTGCATGGCGGCGGCTGCCGATCTGCGCCGTCAGCTTTTCGCCCTTGCCTCGCAGCAGCTTGGCGTTGCCGTCGAGGCCATGCGGCTCGAGAACAAGCACGTCATCGCCGGCACGAAATCCGTCTCGATCGCGGAACTGGCGCGCATTTCGCGCGCGACGGCGGGCGGGCTGATTGCCCATGGCACGTCGATTGTGCCGACCCCGAGCTACGATCCCGCGCGCGTCGAGAACCACCCGATGCCGTCGTGGAACGCCCACAGCTTCCACGCCCACGCCGTCGATCTGTCGGTGGACAGGCAAACCGGCGCGGTCACGATCCATCGCTATGTCGTCGCCCAGGATGTCGGCTTTGCGATCAATCCGACATATATCGAGGGCCAGATCGAGGGCGGCGTCGCGCAGGGCATCGGCCAATCCCTGTCGGAGGAGATCGTCTACAAGGATGGGCGTGTCCTCAACGCGAACCTGACCGACTACAAGATGCCGACGGCGCTCGATGTTCCCGACATCGAGACGATCCTCGTCGAGAGCCATTCATCGACCGGGCCGTACGGCGCAAAGGGCGTCGGCGAGCCACCATGCATCGAGCCGCCGGCCTGCATCGCCAATGCCATAGCGGGCGCTGCCGGATATCGCGCGCAGTCGTTGCCCATAACCGCAGAATCGATCGTTCGCGGCCTCGACCTGGCAGGCAAGTGATCGAGGTCAGCTCCTCGATCGATCGGGCTGCGGCTACACATATGGCGGACAGGAGGTCGTTCCTGGCGCCGCCGGCAAGCATCGGTAAAGTCTGCGAACTGTAGGCGTGCGCCCTAACGCACGTCCCTGGGGCGGAGGCAGCTACCGTCCCCAGGGACACCCGACCTCAAGGGTGCAGACCAAGGTCGATGTACATCCGTTCGAGAAGAGCGGGATCGATGTTGGGTTGAGCCGAGTCTTCGGCCGCCACACCCGATTTGCTGCTGGTCCTGGCACCCGGCCATGACTGCAACATCTTTCGGGTTCTCTCGATGCTGGCGTGCGCTTCTGCCACCAGCGCCTGCGGCAGGCGCTCGCCGCCGCGGGATATTTCCTCCAGCTCGCGGACAAGCCAGGTGATATGGGCGATCTGCCGGTCGGCACTCGCGGTTCGGGCAGAGCGCCGGGCGGTCCGCTTGGCACGAGGTGGCGCCACGTCCCGGCAATCGTCTCGCCCATTCTTGAGCCGATGATGAGCTCGGAAATCGATGATTGTCGCACTCATAATGCATCCCCACTAAATCAAGTTTGCGAAAGGCTTTTTTGTTCAATGAGCCCTAGGGGACGGGCCGCCTCGTTGGCCACTTGGTCTAATCTGTGACTTTCGTGTGATCCTTAATAGGTACTACCAACGATCTAATCCAGTCGGTTTGTCACAGAGGGACTGCTTTTTTCTTGCAGTGCACACTCCCTGCGGACGCGCCCCACGCGCGCATCTGGCTCTCCAGTCCCGTGCTGATGCGCCGCAAGCCTTTGCCAAGCAAGCATCCGTCGAGCACGCCCTGTCGGTGCAAAGCGATGAGACAGATCAAGGCGCCTGGCTGTGAGCTGCACGGCGGCCGATCGACGGAGCCGACATCGGACGAGGGACGTGACCGCATCGCAGCGGCCCGGTGCGCACGGTGGGCACGCGCGGCAGGCAATCCGCTGGTGCGGATCACCATTGCAGTCGATCATTTGTATTTGCCGCTGCCTAATCCGCCGGCCGCCTCGAGTAAAACTCAGCGGCGACCTGCCTGGCCGCGAGGTCGACCGCCGACGCTGACTACCTTGCCTCGGCTAAGATGCCGGCATTGCAAAAGACCCCATCCGCTCGATCGAGAAAATTCTAGGCGACGCTGAGGCGCTGATCGTTTGCCGCCTGAAGGATGTAGGCCACGTCATCCTCGCTGTGCGGCCTGATGCACTCGGCATCGTTCGAGATGCTGCAAGAGACTGCCGACCAGGCCAAAGCGCCGTCGATCGATGGCGACACTAGGCATTGCGCGCCCGATAGCGATCTGGATTTCTCTTAGCGCCTCAACAGGGGAGCGGAGGCCGGTCGTACGGAGTTGATCTGGCAAGCCTACGAAGAGTGTGGACGTAATGCAGAGGCCTTAGCGCGCGCAGAAGAGCTTGCCCGGCAGGGGGATGGGCTAATCCAAAGACTCTGAGCCGCGCAGTTGAATTTATATTCGCTTCCACGCCTCCGAACAGTTGACGTTTCGCCTTGACCCGTCCGGAATAAATAGGCCCCAACGCGTGGTCTGCCGTTGCGCTCAGCGTTACAGGTTGGGCTGGTGGTTAGAAACGCGCTGCAAATGAAAACGCCCATAATCGGGCGGTATTCGCGATGAAATGGCGGACAGGGCGGGATTCGAACCCGCGGTGGCTGTTACACCACGCACGCTTTCCAAGCGTGTGCCTTAAACCACTCGGCCACCTGTCCCAGCGCGGTTGGCCGTCGTTATAGAGCGGAATGAAATGAGATGGAACCGCGCACGGTTCTCCCATTCGCGGGCACCGCCGATGGGTGTTGCAAGAGACACGGCGGGGTCCAGATCGACCCATCATGCTCCAGCGTAGTGGATGGGCCGGGCAACGGCCTTCCCCCGGGGCGTCCGCTTCTGTAGGGTGCGCGCCGCCATTTGGGGGAAAGATGGTAGTGTTTCGCGCGCTGGGATGGCTTCTGTTGGCCATGGCCGTCGCAGCAATCGTGCATGACGGGCTGGCCTGGTGGACGGAGGGCTCGTTCCATCTGCTCGGTCTGGGGGACCTTTGGTCGCATCTCGACACGCGCTCGCTGGGCGATGCGCAGGCGGCCATCCAGCGCCGGACGTCCTCTACGCTGTGGTCGTGGCTGGTCCGGCCGGTGCTGATGGTGCCGGTCCTGCCGGCCTTCCTGGCGCTCGGCCTGCTCTTCCTGTGGATCGGCAACCGCGGCGCCGGCCGGCCCGAGAGCGGCCTCCTGCTGGGCTCCCGGCCGCCCCGGCGCCGGCGCTATCGCGGGCTGTCCTGAGGACAGTGGCCGCACCCGGCTTCAGCGGCTGTCCATCTTGAGCGCGGCGATGAAGGCGGACTGCGGGATCTCCACGTCGCCCACCTGGCGCATGCGCTTCTTGCCCTTCTTCTGCTTCTCCAGGAGCTTCTTCTTGCGGCTGATGTCGCCGCCGTAGCACTTGGCCAGCACGTCCTTGCGCAGCGCGCTGATCGTCTCGCGGGCGATGATGCGCCCGCCGATCGCCGCCTGAATGGCGATCTTGAAGAGCTGGCGCGGGATCAGGTCCTTCAGCCGCTCGCACAGCGCCCGGCCACGGCTCTCGGCCTGGTTCTTGTGGGTGATGATCGAGAGCGCGTCGACCGGCTCGCCGTTCACCATGATGGTGAGCTTCACCAGCTCGCCTTCCTCGTAGCCCACCATCTCGTAATCGAAGCTGGCATAGCCGCGCGTTACCGACTTCAGCCGGTCGTAGAAGTCGAACACCACCTCGTTCAGCGGCAGGCGATAGACCGCCATGGCGCGCGAGCCGGCATAGGTGAGCTCGATCTGCTGGCCGCGCCGCTCCTGGCAGAGCGTCAGCACGGCGCCGAGATGCTCGTCGGGAGTCATGATCGTGGCCTTGATCCACGGCTCCTGCATGCTCTCGATGTGCACCGGGTCGGGATAGTCGGCCGGATTGTGCAGCTCGCGCTCGGTGCCGTCGGTCATCCGGAGCTTGTAGACGACCGAGGGGGCGGTGGTGACGAGGTCGAGGTCGAACTCGCGCTCGAGACGCTCCTGCACGATCTCGAGATGCAGCAGGCCGAGGAAGCCGCAACGGAAGCCGAAGCCCAGCGCCGCGCTCGATTCCGGCTCGAAGTGGAACGAGGAATCGTTCAGGCGCAGCTTGGCCAGCGACTCGCGCAGCTGCTCGAACTCGGCGGCATCGGCCGGGAACAGGCCGCAGAACACCACCGGCACCGAGGGCTTGAAGCCCGGCAGCATGTCGGTCGCGGGCTTGCGGTCGTCGGTGATGGTGTCGCCGACCTTGCAGTCGGCGATGGTCTTGATGCCGGCGATGATGAAGCCGACCTCGCCCGGGCCCAGCTCCGCCACGTCCTTGGGCTTGGGCGTGAACACGCCGACCTTGTCGAGGTCGTAGGAGGCGCCCACCGCCATCATGCGGATGCGCATGCCCTTCTTCAGCACGCCGTCCTTCACCCGCACCAGGGTGACGACGCCGAGATACGGGTCGTACCAGCTGTCGACCAGCAGGGCCTTGAGCGGCGCGTTGCGATCGCCCGTGGGCGGCGGCAGGCGCTTGACCATGGCCTCCAGGAGATCGTCGATGCCAAGGCCGGTCTTGGCCGACACCCTGATCGCCTCCGACGTGTCGATGCCGATCACGTCCTCGATCTCCTGGCACACCCGCTCGGGCTCGGCCGAGGGCAGGTCGATCTTGTTCAGGACCGGGATGATCTCGTGGTTGGCGTCGATCGCGTGGTAGGCGTTGGCGAGCGTCTGCGCCTCGACGCCCTGGCTGGCGTCGACCACCAGCAGCGAGCCCTCGCAGGCCGCCAGCGAGCGGCTGACCTCGTAGGCGAAGTCGACATGGCCCGGCGTGTCCATCAGGTTCAGCACGTAGGTCTTGCCGTCGAGCGCGCTGTAGTCGAGCCGCACCGTCTGCGCCTTGATGGTGATGCCGCGCTCGCGCTCGATGTCCATCGAATCGAGCATCTGGTCGTGGAACTCGCGCTCGCTCACCGCCCCGCAGCGCATCAGCAGCCGGTCGGCCAGCGTGCTCTTGCCGTGGTCGATATGGGCGATGATCGAGAAATTGCGGATCAACGACAGGTCGGTCATGTGCGCCGAGACTACCAACTCCAGTAAGCTGTCATCCTGAGCGAAGCGAAGGATCTCATGCCGGCTGCAGGCGGCGACGAGGTCCTTCGCTTACGCTCAGGACGACAAAATGTCTAACCACGCAACGTTGCACCGGTGGCCTTCGCCACCTGCGCCACGATCTTGGCGCTGGCCGCCTCGATCTCCGCGTCGGTGAGCGTGCGCTCGACCGGCTGG
>JAEWIV010000092.1 GCA_023386865.1 Pseudomonadota bacterium | reverse complement strand
GTCGCGCGGCGTCAGGTAGTCGAGCGAGAGCTGCGTGCTGAGCGGCGCCATCAGGAAGCCGATCAGGCCCATGTCGTGATAGAGCGGCAGCCAGCTCACCGCGCGATCGCCCGGCACGACCTCGAGGCCGGCCGGGCCGGTGATGCCGGCGAGATTGGCCATCAGCGCGGCCTGGGTGATCTGCACCCCGTGCGGATGGCGCGTGCTGCCCGAGGAGAACTGGATGTAGCAGAGGTCGGCGGGGCCGAGCGGACGCAGGTCGACCGGCTTCTCCGGCAGCGCTTCGATGGCCGACAGGCCGCCGTGCAGGCGCACCGCCGGGAAGTCGCGGGCGGCGTCGGCCAGGAAGCCGGCGAGATCGTCGATGCCCACCGCCGCCACGGCGCCCGAGGCGGCGAGCTGGCGGCGCAGCTGGTCGAGATAGGCGTCCTTGCCGCCGATGCCCACCGGCACCGACACCGGCACCGGCAGCAGCCCGGCATACTGGGCGCCGAAGAAGGCATCGAAGAAGCCCGGCCAGGTGTCGGCCGTAATAAGCAACCGCTCGCCGGGCGCGAAGCCGGCGCCGATCAGGCGGCGGGCCGTGACCTGGGCGCGCTCGCGGATCTCGCGCCAGGGCAAGGCCGAGAGAATCTCGCCCCGGACACTATAAAAGGTGACGCCGGTCTCGCCCTGGGCGGCATAGTCCAGCATCTCGGGCACCGAGCGAAAATCGGCGCGCCGCAAGGCCAGCTGGGAATTGCGAGTGGGCAGGGCCATGGAAGGCGGCTCTCCTAGCCCATGTTCCTCTCCCCCGCTAGGGGAGAGGCGCACGAGGAACCGAGGGCTAGGCCAAGTTGACACACCCCCACCCTGGGAAGATAGTGCCCGGCCCCGCTCACCCTCGGTAAATCCGTTCCGGAGCCGAGGTCGAAGAGCGGGTTATTTATTTCACGGAGGGGCTCGTGATTACGGCTGTGATGCCGACGTACGGTCGCAAGGACGTCGTGTTCGAACGCGGAGAGGGCAACTATCTCTACGCGGCGGACGGCCGACGTTACTTGGACTTTACCTCGGGCATCGCCGTGAACGCGCTGGGCCACTGCCACCCCACCCTGGTCAAGGCCCTGACCGAGCAGGGCCAGAAGCTGTGGCATACCTCCAACCTGTTCCGCATCGGCAACGGCGAGAAGCTGGCCCAGCGGCTGGTCGAGAACTCGTTCGCCGACACCATGTTCTTCTGCAACTCCGGTGCGGAGGCGATCGAGGGCGGCATCAAGCTGATTCGCAAGTATCAGTTCATGAACGGCAAGCCCAAGCGCTACAAGATCGTCTGCTTCCAGGCGGCGTTCCACGGCCGCCTGCTGAACGCGCTCGCTGCCACCGGCAACGAAAAGTACCTCGAGGGCTTCGGCCCGCCGGCGCCCGGCTACAAGCACGCGCCACTCAACAACACCAACGTCGTGCGCGACATGATCGACGACGAGACCGCCGGCATCCTGGTCGAGCCGATCCAGGGCGAAGGCGGCATCCGCGCCACGACCACGCAGTTCCTCAAGGACCTGCGCGCGATCTGCGACGAGTTCGGCCTGCTCCTGTTCTACGACGAGATTCACACGGGTTTCGGCCGCACGGGCAAGATGTGGGGCTACGACTGGTCGGGCGTGAAGCCCGATGTCGCGGCGATCGCCAAGGGCATGGGCGGCGGCTTCCCGATCGGCGCCTTCATGGCGACCGAGAAGGCGGCGGTCGGCATGGTGCCGGGCACGCACGGCTCGACCTACGGCGGCAATCCACTGGCCACCGGCGTCGCCAACGCGGTGCTCGACGAGCTGCTCAAGCCCGGCTTCATCGACGCCGTGCGCGAGAAGGGCGAGTACCTCAAGGGCCAGCTCGAAGGCCTGGTGAAGAAGCATCCCAAGGTCTTTGTCGAGCAGCGCGGCATGGGCTTCCTGCAGGGCGTCCAGTGCACCCCGGCGGTGCCGGCGGGCGACATGGTGAACCGCCTGCAGTCGCTCGGCATGCTGGTGCCGCCGGCCGGCGAGAACGTGATCCGCATCTTCCCGGCGCTGATCGCCGACAAGGCCGCGATCGACGAGGGCATCGATATCCTGAGCAAGGCGGCCCAGTCGTTCGAGGCGGCCGCCCAGGGTGCCGACAAGGCCGCCGAGTAGCCAACCATGGCGGCCCCGAAACATTTCCTCGACCTCGACCAGGTCGATCCGAAGACGCTTCGCCGGATCCTCGATCACGGCAAGGCGATGAAGAAGGCGCGGCTCAACGGCGGCCACGACAAGCCGTTGGGCGGCAAGACGCTCGCCATGATCTTCGAGAAGCCCTCGACGCGCACCCGCGTGTCGTTCGAGGTCGGCATGCGCGAGCTCGGCGGCCAGACGATCATGCTGGGCCGGACCGACACCCAGCTCGGCCGCGGCGAGACCATCGCCGACACCGCCCGCGTGCTCTCGCGCTACGTCGACATCATCATGATGCGCACGACGGTCGAGGAGAAGCTCCTCGAGATGGCGAAGTACGCGACGGTGCCGGTGATCAACGGCCTCACCGACAAGACGCATCCCTGCCAGCTGATGGCCGACGTGATGACCTTCGAGGAGCATCGCGGCAACATCCAGGGCAAGGCGATCGCCTGGTCGGGCGACGGCAACAACATGGCGACGAGCTGGATCCACGCCGCCGTGCAGTTCGACTTCGAGCTGCGCGTGGCCTGCCCGCCCGAGCTCAAGCCGCCGGCCGACGTGCTGGCCTGGGCCGACCGGTCGAAGGGCCAGATCACCATCGGCCACGACCCCGAGTCGATCGTGCGCGGCGCCGACTGCGTCGTCACCGACACCTGGGTGTCGATGGGCGACGAGGATCCCGACAGCCCGGGCGCGGCGCGACGCCATAACCTGCTGCGCGGCTACCAGGTCGACCAGCGCCTGATGGCGCAGGCCAAGAAGGACGCCATCTTCATGCATTGCCTGCCGGCGCATCGCGGCGAGGAGGTCACCGCCGAGGTGATCGACGGGCCGCAGTCGGTGGTGTTCGACGAGGCGGAGAACCGCCTGCACGCGCAGAAGTCCATCCTCGCCTGGTGCCTGTCCTGATGGCCTCGTCGGAAGACCCCTCTTCCGACGACGCCGCCCTGCCCTTCCAGCTCGATGCCCTGGGCGTGCGCGGCCGGCTGGTTCGTCTCGGACCCTCATTGGACGCGGTGATCGAGCGCCACGGCTATCCGCTGGCCATGGCGCGGCCGCTCGCCGAGGCGATGGTGCTGTGCGCCGCGCTGGCGACGTCGCTGAAATACGACGGCATCTTCACCCTGCAGATCTCGGGCGACGGGCCGATCCGCCTGCTGGGCACCGACCTCACCACCGACGGCGCGCTGCGCGGCTACGCCCAGTTCGATTCCTGGAAGCTCGCCGTGGCGCTGGGCGCCGGCCGCGACGGCGAGGCGCCCGACGGCTACGTGCCCAAGCTGTTCGGCCGCGGCCGGCTCTCCTTCACCGTCGACCAGGGCCAGCACACCCAGCGCTACCAGGGCGTGGTGCCGCTCGAGGGCGCGACCCTGGCCGACTGCGCCCACACCTATTTCCGACAATCCGAGCAGTTGCCGACCGGCATCAAGATCGCCGCGCGCCGGACCAGCGACGACGGCGCCAATCATTGGCGCGCCTCGGCGCTGATGGTGCAGCAGATGCCGGAGTTCGACGCCGGCCGCCTCTCCGTCGACCGCGAACAACGCGAGGACGACTGGCGCAAGGCGGTGATCCTGATGGCCTCGGCGACCGAGAACGAGATGCTCGATCCCGGCCTGCCCGGCACCACCCTGCTGCACCGGCTGTTCCACGCCGAGCAGGCGCGGCTGTTCGCCCGCCGGCCGTTCGTCGCCCGCTGCCGCTGCAGCCGCGAGCGCATCGACCGCGTGCTGCGCTCGATCAGGCGCGAGGAGCTCGACGACCTGCGCGACACGAGCGGCCGCGTCGCCGTGAAGTGCGAGTTCTGCTCGACCGAGTACGCCTACGACGACGGCGACCTCGACCGGATCTACGCATCCGCTGCCTGAAGACGGGCGGCGTGTTGCGCCCCGGGACGAACGGCTTGCGCACCTCGCGCAGCCCTCTCCGCCCCTCGCGACGATGAACGACGCGTCGCCGGGGAAGCGAGTATCGGTGTTGGCGCGGGACAGCACCGCCGCGTGCATTCGTACGAGAGCCTGTTTGGAGCCGGCGCCGGCCCGATCGCGGCGCGTCGAGCGTCGCAGGCACTATGACCGCAGCGCCCATGACTGTCAATAACCAAAGTGCTCATTCAAGTACCTTGGTATTGATCGATTATTACATTCTTTCGCACCATATAGGGCGCCAGGACGCACGATCCGATGCTGTCACTGCCAGCACGCCTCGGCGATCTGCCTCGGCAGCGCGACGGCGCCGGGGTGGAAGCAAGCGTCATCGCCGACGGTGCCGTTCGCCTGCAGCGGCGTTGCCGCCTGCAAGCACCTCTGGAGGCGATAGGGCAGCGAGGCTCAACGACGCGAAAACGAAGATGGGGAGCACGGTTGTGGCAGCGCGCCAGCGGACCTATCGTCGCGTGCTCGCCAACGAGGAGACCCCCATGACCGGGAGCAAGGGTGTCGTCGTGCCGCCGGGCGGCGGCAAGCATCTCGAGGAAGCGTCGGGCCAGGCCATGTCGATGAAGCTGTTCGGCCGCGAGACCGGCGAGAGCGTGACCCTGTTCGAGCAGACGGTGCCGGCCGGCTCGAAGAACAGTTGGCTCCATCTCCATCGCGACAGCGACGAGATCGCCTGGGTGCTCGAGGGCGAGTTCACCTTCAAGATCGGCGAGACGGTGACGACCGGCGGACCGGGCACCTGCGCCTTCATGCCCCGCAACGTGCCGCACGCCTGGAAGAACAGCGGCACCCAGCCGGGCCGCGTCGTGTTGCTCTATACCCGGCCGGCGCCGGCCGCGTCGTCGAGGAGATGCTCGAGCAGCCGGCCGCCGCCGATCTCGAGAAGCGGCTGGAGGCGGCCGGCTGGGAAGTGCTCGGACCCAGTCCGCTCTAAGACTGCAGACGTTCGACCAGCCGAACGGTAAAAAACAGATCCCTCGGCTACGCCGCCCTCACACGACGCCGGCCGCGCGCAGCTCGGCCACCTGCTCGGCGGTCATGCCGAGGACGGACGACAGAACGCGCTGGGTATCCTCGCCGTAGTTGGGACCGGAGCGGCCGAGTACGCCGCCGGCATAGGCCGGGCTGCCGTCGAGGTCGGCCGGGAAGCCCTTCACCGGCCAGGTGCCGAGCTCGCTCTGCGGCAACTCGACCAGCCATTCCAGATGGCGAAGCTGGGGATCCCGTTCGTAGCGGTCCTCGGCCGTCTGGCAGACTCCGGCCGGGACTCCGGCGGCCTGCAGACGGTTCATGAGGTCCGCCCCGTCGAACGCGCCCGTGGCGCGGGACATCAGCTCGTCGAGCGCGTCCTCGTTCGCGCGCCGGTTCGCCAGGCCGTCGAACCGCGGATCGTCGAGCCACTCGGGATGGCCGAGCCCAACGGCTACCGCCCGCCAGTGTTCGTCGGTGAAGGCGGCGATGGCGATCCAGGTGTCCTCACCGCGTGTCGGGTAGGCGCCGTGCGGTGCGGCGGGTCGAAAGGGCGAGCGATTGCCGTAGCGCGACCAGCGGCGCCCGTTGACCGAGTGATCGAGCACCGCGGTTCCGGTCAGGAAGATCCCGACCTCCGCCTGCGAAGCATCGACGTGACAGCCGCGGCCCGTCGTGGCCCGGCGATAGAGCGCGGCGAGCGCCGCGGTCGCCATGTTGTACGCCCCGAACCAGTCGAGATACGAATAGCCGATACCAGCCGGCGGACGCGGCTCGGGCAGGCCGGACATGTCGCTGATGCCGCTGAACGCCTGCGCGGTCGGGCCGAAGGCACGCGCCCGGCCATAGACGCCGTATTGGCCGAAGCCCGACTGCTGCAGATAGATGATGCCGGGGTTGAGCTCGCGCAGGCGATCGTAGCCC